>CAIYDY010000315.1 GCA_903925015.1 uncultured Acidobacteriia bacterium | reverse complement strand
GGTCCACAATGTGGATTGGAACGATGCCGGTGCGTATTGCGCCTGGGTTGGTGCCCGCTTGCCAACCGAGGCGGAATGGGAACGCGCGGCACGAGGTGGCTTGGAGGCGATGGACTATCCTACCGGCGACAAGCTGGACGCGAAGATGGCACTGTTCAATGTGCTTACCGGCCCCGGACCGGTTGGCGCTTTTCCCCCAAATGCATTCGGTCTTCACGACATGGCGGGCAGCGTTTCCGAGTGGACCGCCGATTGGTTTGCAGGTGATTACTATTCCCGCGGCGAAAACCGGGATCCGAAGGGTCCGGCATCGGGGGACTACAAGGTGATTCGAGGCGGGGCTTGGTCCGATTCTGCAAGAAGGACCACAGTGTTTTTCCGGAATTGGGTCCGCCCCAACCAACGGACTCCGAACATTGGGTTCCGGTGCGCCAAGTAGGCGAACGGCCGGACTACCATAGAATCGTGGCCCGCCTGTTCGCCGACCAACCGCTAAATACTTTCCGCCTCCCGGCCTTCCGTGCCGAGCACTTCCCGTATTCCGGGCCATACCCTTGGCTGGATCTTCCTGACGCGGAGGGTCGGATTGAATCACGGTTGCGCAGTGGTCTGATAACTGCAGCCCAGGCGGAGCAGTGCAGGTTCTGGCGGGAGAACGGCTACATCATACTTCCCAAGCTGATCGACGACGCGACCTTGGACAGTTCCTGGGCCTCCTACGAGACTGCGATCGCCAAAGGAAAAATCACCCTTCCCAAAGAACCTGCTGGTGAATCGGACGCTTGGCCTGGAAGATTTCTCAATCCACACAAGAAGGCGGGGAACTTTTGCCGCATTCTGAAGCACGAGTCAATCGCAGGCTGGATCCGCCTTCTGATGGATCGCGAGCCCAAGCCGCTCCAGACCATTGCGTCGCACAAAGGGAGCCAGCAAGGGGTCCATTCGGATTCCATCCACATGACCACCTACCCGATTGGCTACCTCACCGCCGCCTGGATCGCCTTTGAGGACCTGCATCCCGATTGCGGGCCGCTGGTCTACTACCCCGGTAGCCACCGTTTGCCCTACTATTTCAGCAACGATGTGGGGATTTCCGAGGACGACTTCCGTCGGGACGGTTACAAGCCCTACCACGACAGGTATGAGCCGTTTGTCCGCAATCTGATTTCCAAGCACCGCTTGGAACCCCATCATTTCCATGCCAAGAAGGGCGATGTTTTGATCTGGCACGCGAATCTGCTCCATGGCGGATCAGCGCGGAACGATCTACAGTGGAGCCGAAAGGCTCTCGTTTGCCACTACTTTGTCAAGGGATCGTTCGTGTACCACGACTTGGCGGCCTCGCGTTCCAAGACCCAGTATGTTGGGACCTGCCTGCTAAAGTAGCCGGACTCTTGAAGTCGTCGAGCAACGTTCCAGGCGATACTTGGGCATGCGCGCATGTTTTCTGGCGGCCCTCATCCTTGCCGGGTCGCTCTTGGCACAGACCACTCCCTTTGACATTCTGATCTCCAACGCCCGGGTGGTGGACGGCACCGGCGGACCTTGGTTTTATGCCGACATCGGCATCCGCGGCGATGTCATCTCCGCTATCGGCCCGCTTTCAGGATCAAGTGCCAGAGTGAGGATCGACGCGAAGGGGTTGGTCGTTGCACCCGGGTTTATCGACATCCATTCCCATGGCTCTCGCGGCATTTTCACCGTGCCGACCGCGGAAAGTTACCTGCGCGAGGGCGTCACGACGATGGTGGAAGGGCCCGACGGCAGTTCCGCCGTGCCTTTGGGACCCTATCTCGACCGCGTTTCG
This sequence comes from uncultured Acidobacteriia bacterium, assembly GCA_903925015.1. GTDB lineage: Bacteria > Acidobacteriota > Terriglobia > Bryobacterales > Bryobacteraceae > BOG-234. The sequence goes on along the minus strand of CAIYDY010000315.1, from coordinate 24,638 downwards.
AAAACCCCTATTTCCATCAACTATGCCAGCATGTTGGGGCAGGGAAGCGTCCGGCAGCAGGTGCTGGGGTTGGCCAACCGAAAAGCAACACCCGAGGAGATCGAAAAGCAGAAGGCCATCGTAGAACAGGCGATGTTGGACGGCGCTTTCGGCCTTTCCACGGGCTTGTTTTATGTTCCGGGCAATTTTACGCCTGTCGAAGAGGTCATCGAATTGGCAAAGGTTGCCGGGCGGTACGGCGGCATCCATGTCTCGCACATGCGGGAGGAGGCGTCAAAGATTGTCGACGCAGTCAAGGAAACCATCCGGATTGGCGAGGAGGGCGGACTTCCGACGCAGGTGACACACCACAAGGTGATCGGCGGTGCGAACTGGAATCTGAGCTTGCAGACCCTGAAACTGGTGGAGGATGCGCGGGCTCGTGGCGTGGATGTGACTGTCGACGCGTATCCGTATACGGCCTCCAGTACCGGAATCGCGGCTCTGTTCCCGCAATGGGCGCAGGAGGGCGGGCAGAAGTCACTTCTGGAGCGCTTGTCGGCTCCCGAGCAGCGGGCGCGGATCAAGTCCGCCATTGTTACGAATTTGAAGATCGACCGTGGTGCCGGGGATCCGAAAAATGTCGGGATTGCGCGTTGCACGTGGGAACCCTCTCTGGCCGGAAAGAACTTGGCAGAGATCACGAAGGCGCGCGGGTTGGAAGTGAATTTCGAAAATGCTGCCGAGACGGCGATTGACCTGCAAGCCAAGGGTGGTTGTTCGGCAATCTACCACGCCATTTCCGAAGACGACGTGGTGCGGATTCTGAAATTTCCGTTCACAATGGTGGCGTCCGATGGGGAAATCCCGGTCTTCGGCAAGGACGCACCCCATCCGCGCAGCTACGGCACGTTCGCCCGTGTGTTGGGTGTCTATGTCCGGGAGAAGAAGGTCCTGACGCTGGAGGACGCCGTCCGGAAGATGTCTGGATTTCCGGCCCAACGGCTGAAGATCTGGGACCGCGGGCTGCTGCGGACCGGGATGAAGGCCGACGTCATCATATTCGACCCCTCAACCGTGGCGGACAAGTCAGACTTCTCGGCACCACACCAGTATTCCGTGGGTGTTCGGGACGTGATTGTGAACGGCCAAGTCGTGCTGGGGGATGGAAAAGTTACTTCAGCCCGCTCCGGACGGGTACTATACGGGCCCGGTCATCGTCAATAGCTGAAGTCGTGCGGTTTCGCCCTCTCCCATCAAAATAATTGATGCAATCGAAAAGCGAAACGTCATATACTGGGGCAGAGCCACGTTGGCTCTTTTTCTCAAGGAACGAGAATGCGCCTAGTTGCCGTGTTCGCTTTAGTTTTGGTTTGTCTCGCCGGGCAGGCGTTTGCCGCCCCTGTAGGCACCGTGCCGTCCGATGTGACGGTGATTTATGACATCAAAGGGCACTTCTCGAAGGCTGCCTTGACCGAGATGCGCGCCGAGGCAGGGCGGATCATCGGGACATCGGGTGTCCACCTCGCTTGGCAGAACCGTTCCGATTCCGTCGGGGCCGTGTTCAATGATCTGGTGGTGATGACCTTCAAGGGGTCGTGTGCTTTTGACCCTGCGCCGCCAATTTATGACGAAACCGGCCCTTACGCAACTACCCGCACTGCCAACGGCGAAGTACAGCCGTTCGGCGAGGTCGATTGCGACCGGGTGGTGAATTCCGTCCGCTTGGCGATGTTTGGCGAACAATACGCCCGCGCTGAAATCTTGATCGGGCGGGCTCTTGGCCGCGTCGTGGCCCATGAATTGGTCCACATGTTGACCCGCTCCGGTATGCACGCCCATGAGGGGGTCCAGAAGGCGGCATTGTCCGGTCGGCAATTGATTGCGGCGTCACTTCCGCTGAGCGCGATGGACGTGGACCGTTTGAAGCAGATGCGCATGCACCAATAGTTCGCCAACCTTGAACGGGGTAGACTGGGGCGTGACGGTGTTGAAGCTAGCCCTTTTGTTTTTTGCCGGTTTGGGAGTCCTCCAAGCCCATGTCGGCAGCCCCGATGTCTTTTTCCAAGGCAAGGCTGGACCGTATCCGCTGTTGGTTGCCATCCGTCCTCCCGATGTAATTCCCGGCGTCGCGCGCATTGAGGTCCGTGTACTTTCAGGCACGGTTTCCAGGGTTGAATTGACGCCGACTCCGATGACGGGTTTGGCATCCAAGCATCCCCCCGTTGCGGACTTGGCCGACCGGTCCGCTTCCGATCCGCAATACTTCGAAGGCAATCTTTGGCTCATGGCGATGGGCTCCTGGGAGGTCCACGTCCGCGTGGTTGGGCCGCTGGGCGAGGGCGAATTGCCAGTTCCGGTTCCAGCGCTGGCATTCAAGAGCCGTCCGATGGACCGGCCGACGACCTACTTTCTGATCGGAATGATGGTTTTCCTTGCCACCGGAATCGTGGCGATCGTTGGCGCGGCGGTGCGTGAAGCCCGCTTGGCTCCCGGAACGCCTGCCGGTGGATGGAATGTACGATCGCTTGGTTGGATGGCGTTCACCGCAATTTTGGTTGGCGGGGCCCTTGTGGGTGGCAACGCCTGGTGGGCGGACGACGCGGCAAACTTCGAACGGCGGATGTACAAGCCCTTGACCGTATCGGCGACGCCGACACCGGAGGGGAAACTCGCCGTCCGTCTTACAGATCCCGGCTGGATCGACATGCGCAAGTTGGACGACCTTGTGCCGGACCATGGCCATGTCGTACATTTGTTCCTCGTCCGCTGGCCGGATTTGGACCAAATTTTCCACCTGCACCCCGAACAGCGCGCCACCGGAATGTTCGAGGCCAACCAGCCTCCGCTGCCGGCGGGGGATTACCGGTTGTATGCCGACATCGTTCACGAAAGCGGGCTCGCGGAGACGGCAGTCGGGACGGTGACTTTGCCGACGCTTCAGGGCGCGCCGCTGACAGGGGACGATTCGGGTGGCGCGGCTTCCGCAACCGGCGACTCCTTTCCCCTCGGGGACGGCTACCGCATGGTTTGGCGTAGGAATGGCGGCAAGTCCATTGTTTCGAGGGCCGTGGAGCTGTATACCTTCTCGATCGAGGGGCCCGATGGGTCGCCGGTCACCGACTTGGAGCCTTATATGGGGATGGGTGGCCACGCGGAATTCGTCAAGAAGGACGGATTTGTTTTTGCTCATGTGCATCCTTCGGGCTCCGTGTCCATGGCCAGCGAACAGATTGCCTCCAGCGCGGCGATGATGGGAATGCACCAGATGAACCCGGGACCGGAGGTTTCATTTCCGTTCGGCGTGCCGACGGCTGGCTCCTACAGGATATTTGTGCAGATGAAGCGGGCGGGCAAGGTGCAGACAGCTGCCTTCGATTTCGAGGCGAAATAGACGAATCGCATCCTGCGTCATCACCTTGCAACGCGCAATTCGTACCATGGTGGTGATGCGTCCAACTGTTTTGCTCTTTGCCGCCGTCCTTGCCTTCGGGCAGACCCCGGATGTTTTTGTCGAGAAACCGTACCTGCAGCTGGGGGATGTACCCAAGCTGGCGAGCTCGGAGAGCATGGTGCTGCTTTGGCATACTGCCGCACCCGCCACTCCTGAAAAATGGGCTGTGGAAGTGAAAACCGCCAAGGATTCAAAGTGGCGTGCACTTGCGGCACCGGTATCGACGTTGGTGGATGCCCCGGGCATCGACAAGCACTTGGTGTTCCGTGCACACCTGACGGCCTTGGTTCCAGGCGGGGATTTTTCGTACCGCGTGCTCAAGGCCGGTTCCGAGGTATTCGCGTCCACGGGACGCGCCCGGAAGGCCGCCAACCAGCCGGTGAAATTCGCCCTATTCGGTGACAGCTCGCAGAACACTCCCGGACAGAAGGCGATCGCGTTCGAAGTCGCCAAGACCAACCCGGATTTTGTGTTCGTCACTGGCGACATCGTCTACTCATCGGGCCGGATTTCGGAATACCGCGAGAAGTACTTCCCGATCTACAACGCCGACAAGGCCAGTGCCGAGACAGGTGCGCCCTTGATCCGGTCGGTGCCCATGATCGCCGCCCCGGGCAACCATGACAGCGTGCTCCAGAATTTCCAGCGGTTTCCGGATGCGCTCGCCTATTTCCTCTACTGGGACCAGCCGTTGAACGGACCCTCGGTCAAGACGGGCGAAAAGGTGTCCCACCAACTTCTCGGCAACGAGGGGGCGCAACCGGCATTCCGCAAGGCCGCCGAGCCCCGCTATCCGGTAATGGCGAACTTCTCGTTCGACTACGGCAACGCCCACTGGACCGTGCTCGATTCCAACACCTACATGGATTGGAAGAATCCCGAACTGCAGGCTTGGCTGAAGAAGGATCTGGCGTCGGCCAGTGGCGCAACTTGGCGCTTCGTGGCTTTCCACCATCCCGGTTTCAATTCTTCCCACACGCACTTCACCGACCAGTGGATGCGCAATCTGGCCCCGATCTTTGAAGCGGCAAAGGTCGATGTTGTGTTTGCCGGGCACGTCCACAACTATCAGCGCAGCTTCCCGATGTCCTTCAAGCCTGAGAGTGAAGCCAAGACCGAGGTGGCCGGATCTTGGGATCTCGACAAGGACTTCGGCGACGGGGCTACTGCGAAACCGAAACATCCGATCTACATCGTCAGCGGCGGTGGCGGAGCTGGTCTGTACGATCCGGCCCAGATGAAACAGCCCGAGACTTGGCAGTCGTTCACGAACAAGTTCATCTCGGACGTCCACTCGTTCAGCTTGGTGGAGATTGACGGCAAGACCTTCCGGCTGAAGCAGATTTCGGCGACCGGTGCGGAAGTGGACTCGTTCAAGATTTCCAAGTAACGGGCTCGTATCCAAAATGCGAAAAGGGGGACGCGATGCGTCCCCTTTTTCTATTCCACGTCCAAGTGCCTCCGAGCACTTGGCGGTAGCAGGCCGGGCTTAACCTTGCACCCGGCCCACGATTGCGATGCAGACAAGCCTCCGATCCTGGCTGCATTTTGCGGCGCAAGCTGCTTACATCCACCAAGTGCACCGTGCCTTGAATCCGTTACAGGGCCAATAAGAAAAGCGCTGGAAATCACGATTTGAGGCCAATTCTTCCGGCTGACTTTGGTCGCCACGACCTAGGACGAACTGAACCAGTAGCATCGGCTATCCTGTATCCAATATGAAACGCTTCCTCTTCGCGCTGCCGATTGCTTTCGTGCTGCTTGCCCAGGAGAAGGTCGATGAAACGACCGATGCCCGGATGCGCAGCGAGGAATTGGAGCATTCGCAAATTTTGCGCACGCTCCACATGCTGACTGACCGATTCGGGCCCCGGGTGACCGGCACGCCCAACCACGAGGCTGCGGCGAAATGGGCCGCGTCCCAGATGACCCAGTGGGGAATGAAGAACGCCCACTTGGAGAAATGGGAGTTCGGACATCCAGGATGGCTCAACGAGTCCGCCGAAGGGCACTTGGTGGCCCCAGTGAAACAGAATCTGAAGTTTGAAGTATTGGCGTGGACGCCTTCGACCAAGGGAAAGATCACCGCGTCGACCATGCAGGTAGTGCCGCCAGTAGGACCGGAAGCCCCGGCTCCGGCGGGTGGACGAGGCGGTGGCGGTCGGGGTGGCCCCCCAGTGCGCCTTGGTCCTCTGAAAGCCGATCTGGACAAGTGGCTTGCCGATACGCAGGGCACGGTGAAGGGAAAGATGGTGATGGTCGGCAAGGTGACTACCGTCCCGGTCAACTTCACACCCCCGGCCAAGCGCCAGCCCGACGAACAGGTGAAGGCGCAATATGACCCGGCGAATCCCAACGGTGGTCGCGGCGGCCGTGGCGGCGGGGCTCCCCCGGCGGTCGACCCGACCCGTTACACGGCGGCGGAAGTGGCAGAGAAGATCGATGCGATGCTGGTGGCTGGTGGTGCCCTGATGCGCATCAACGACGCAGCGCGGGGCGAGGGCATTATCGTTGCCCAGCAGCACCGGGGATATGATCCGACGACGGCTGTGCCGACCGTGGTGCTTCGGAACGACGATTACGGTCGCGTCGAGCGGCTAATGGCCGACGGCGATGACGTCAAGCTCTCCTTCGACATCGTCAACCACATCTATCCCGAGGGCAAGACCAGCTACAACGTGATCGCGGAAATTCCTGGCACGGACAAAGCCGATGAAGTGGTGATGCTGGGAGGCCACCTCGACTCGTGGCATGGCGGCACCGGTGCCACCGACAATGCGATCGGTTGCTCGATCATGATGGAGGCGGCGAGGTTGATCCAGTGGTCCGGCGTCAAGCCAAGGCGCACGGTGCGGGTCGCCCTGTGGTCCGGCGAGGAAGAGGGCCTCTTGGGGTCACTTGCCTACGTGAAGGAGCATTTCGGCACTGCCGAGGAGCCGAAGCCGGAGTGGTTCAAGTTCAACGGCTACTTCAATGTGGACACCGGAACGGGCCGGATTCGTGGCGGCAGCATCTTCGGACCGCCCGAAGCGGCATCGGTTCTGCGTCCTGTCCTGGCACAGTATACGGACTGGGGTGTGGCTGGGATCAATGCCTCCGCCAGCCGGGCTGTGGGTGGAACGGACAGTACTTCCTTCAACAACGCCGGACTGCCGGGCATCGGGATGCAGCAGGACCCGATCGAGTACAACAGCATGACCCACCACACCAATCTGGACACGTACGAGCGGATCATCCCGGAGGACGTCCAGAAGGATGCGGCGATCATTGCGGCAGGCGTTTTGCACCTGGCCAACCGGGACGAAATGGCCCCGAGGTTCGCCAAGGACAAGATGCCGGCACCGGTGGCGATTCCGAAGTTCTAGTCGCATCTGTTGCGACGAGTTGCCCTTACCTTCCAAGTCCGAAAGCGGCTGGATATCTGACCTTCCCGCAAAGCCCATCCAGGGCACCGGGGTCGAGTTCGAACGCCATGAAGGACTTGGGAGGAAACGGGCTTTCGAGGGACTCCGCCTTCGCGCTCGAGAAGCCGAAACGCGGGTAGTAATCGGGGTGGCCGAGAACGATGGCGATCTGTTCACCCCGCAGTTTCAATACATTGAGGCCATGGCGGATGAGTTCGCCACCGATTCCCTGTCGCTGGTGTTTTGGTAACACGGCAATTGGGGCCAATGCGACCGCCGGGACCGAGTTGGTAGCCGTTTCGATGTACATCCGGCTGAACAGGATGTGCCCTACGATGCTCTTCTCCAGTTCGTCACAGTCCTCCAGTTCAGCCACTAGAGACGCCAAGACAACACCTTCTGTGCGCAGGCTATCCACCAAGTTGGCTTCGTCAGGGCGACCGAAGGCCTCTCGGTTGACTGAGTGGATCGCGAGGTAGTCCTCCGTCCCGGCTGTTTCGGAGCGTATGACCAGACTCCCTGCATGGTGCACGGGTTCGATTCTAGCCCGGGCGGAACGGCTGCGTCTTGATCGAGTCACCGGCGGACGATGACTTCCCGCAGATTATCGCGGGTGAGGAAGAACTTGACGGATTCGAATCGCGTGAACGTCTTTTCGAGGTTCCGGTTGTTGAACACTTGGCCGGAGGACCGGACGCCGCGCTCGGTTACCTGGAGGGTTTTGTCGTCCAAGAGCCTAAAGGTGTATGCCGGGACATCCGCCGTCCGCTCATTCGCGGAGAAGTACGCAAGAAGGTATGCACCGGGTTTCATGATCATGTGCAGGCGGTCAACCGTTGCCGTGAGGAGGGCCGGTGTCATGAATTGGAGGCCATCCCAAAGCATCACTCCGTCGAATGTGTCCGGCAGATAGTTGAAGTTGGATTGCAGGAAGAACTCGATGCGGGATGCGTTGTTTTGTTCGGCCAGGTCGGAACCAAAGGTGTCTTCAATGCTGCGCACCAAATCTGACGCGTACATTCGGTGGCCCAGGTTGGTCAGGAAGGTGATGTTCTCTTGGTTGGCACCGGCCATGTCCAGGATGGTGAGGCCCACCACATCCTTGATATTGAAGAAGAACTGCTCCAAGCCCTTGCTGGTGCGAACCGCCGGGGGCACGGGCTTTCTGCTTGGGGCAATCACCCGGTGGACGGACTGCGCTCCCTGGCGTCCCGCCGAGTCTGTCGGCGGGACGCTGTCCTTGCGGAAAAAGAGGGCTCGAAGTCTGTCCGGGAGCACGTTGCCTCGGTTTGCGAATGTTCGCCCTTACCGCTTGATGCCCGGGCCGGCCGCAGGTGCCGGTGCCGCCTGGGTCACGATTGGAATGGGAGGAGCGAAAACCTGTTGCGTCTGTGCCGGGGCAACCTTCGGCTCCGGTTTGCGGATATCGATGCTTCCCTTGAATATCGCGCCGTCCTCAATGCTGATACGGGCGGAGCCGATATTGCCTTCCAGCTGTGCATCCTTGCGGATGTCCACCTTGTCCGTGGCTGTAACGTCGCCCTGGACTGCGCCGATAATCACGACTTCGCGGGCGGAGACGGTCGCTTTCACCCGGCCGTTGGGGCCAATGGTGACCTTCGACTCGGGGGATTCGATCGAACCCTCCACCTGGCCGTCGACATAGATGTCTTCGCGCGAAATAATCTTTCCTTCGACTCGGACTGCCTTGCCGATATTGTTCATGGCAGTGGCCTCTTGGCCGCGAAATGGCGTCGGTGACACGGTTGGGGACTCCCTTCTTGGTTCCTGTGCGGGTGGCGAGGGCTGGTTGCCCTGGTTCGATGGGTTGACGGGTGTCGGTGCAACCGACTGTGACGGCTGTGGACTTGTGGGTCGCGGGGCCGGTGTTTCTTCTTTCCTGCTCCAAATACTCACTGGACGGGCAGCCTCCTGGGATTGTGAATGTGCAAGTGCACTTTTTAGTCTAGCTAACGCTTGCGCCGCGGTCCATAGGCGGCCGGAGGCCACCGGGGCTAGCGGAAGATTTTTGCGATCAGAAATGCGGCGGAAGCGGCCGCACCTCCGATCAACGCCGTCTGCAGCGCCCCGCGCAGGATGGGAATGCCGGTGAACTTGGCCTTGACACCTCCGAAGATTGCCAAAGCCCCGATTGTGAGTCCGACTGATGCTGTGAGGCCGTCGTCGACCGACGAGGCGAACATGTAGGGTGCCAGCGGAATCAGTCCGCCCGCCACGTACGAAGCCCCGATCGTGATGGCGCTGGTGACGGCCCGGCGGGGGTCCGGCGGCTCCAGGTTGAGCTCGAACCGCATCATGAAATCGACCCAGCGCTTTTCATCGGAGGCGATGGCTGCGACGATGGGTGCGATTTGCTGATCGCTCAATCCCCAGCCCTGGAAGACCTGGGCGACCTCAGCGGCTTCCTCTTCGGGCATCGTGCGGGTCTCCTCAATCTCCCGCCTGAGCTCGTTCTCATAGTGTTCGGCGTCGGTCCGGGCCGCCAAATAGCCGCCCAGGCCCATCGCGATGCAACCTGCTGCAATCTCGGCGAGTCCGGCGAGCACCACGACCTGGGTTCCCACATGGGCCCCGGAGAGACCGGCGGCAAGGGCGAACGGAACGGTGAGACCGTCCGACATGCCGATCACGACATCCCGGACAGTCTCCGTTGATTCAAAATGTTGTTCCTTGTGGGTTCCGAGGGGCATGCTTCAGCATAGCGGCTGGAGCGTGCCCCTGGTTGCTTGCTACTTCAGCTCCACGGAAGTGGCGCTGCCCGAGTACAGGCCGTTGAACAGCAGCTTGAACGTGCCGTGGGGCTGCGCGCGGAATGCGACCTCGGGTCCGAATAGCACCACCTTGCCTTCGCCCACCGAGGCCTCAACTACGGCCGATCCGCCGTTCAAATACTGCCGTCCCCAGGCCCAACCGCTCGAGAGGATATCGGTCGAGTTGAACCAAGCAACGGACGAGGTCTTCTTTTGCGCCGCATCGGGAGCCAGCTTGAACACGGGGCTGTTGTCGAAGAAGACGTCCACCTTTTCCGGCATGCCGAATGCAAGCGGCTGCGTGTTGTCGATGTTGGCTTTCAGCAACGAGCCCGGGATGTAGAATTTCTCGCCCGGAAGTGCGCGCTCCTTGCCGTCAGGCCCCATTTCCACAAGAGCATTGGAAACCGCCACTCCCAGCAGCTCCGCCATGCTGGTGGAACCGCCGATCGTGATGACCTGGCCTCCAGATGCCACGAATTTCTTCAACTGCGGGATGGTCTTGTCGGCTGTGATCGAACCTGTCATGCCGGCGTATTCCGCGGGCAGGTTGGCCGGAGTCGCGCCGCCACGTCCGCCACCAGCACCGCGTCCGGTGGTGGCACCGAGCCGGGCCGCGCCGTCCGTGAATACCAGGACGTCGTACTTGCTGCGCAGGTCGCCGCCGTCGAGCGTTTTCGGGTACACGACCTCGAATGGGAATTCGAATTGTTCAAAGATCCAGCGCGTCCAGCCGGAGGGCATGAGTCCACCGTACTGGTCGTAAAGGCCGATGCGAATCGGCTTGAGCTTCATCGCGGCACCTGTCGGCGCAGCGGCCACGCCGTGGGCGGCTACACCGAGGCGCTTGGCACCGTCTTCGACTATGGGCTTGGCGGTTGCAGAGAAGGGCACCCAAACAGCGCCGGTTCCCAAGTCCTTGCCGTCCGCTGTCAGCTCGCGCCGGACCCAATAGACATCGCACTTGGCCTTCAGCAGCCTGTTGACGACCATGAAGGAATCGTTCTCGCGGTGGCTGATGAGCCATCCAGCCGGATTTGCCGGGCCGGAAACCGGTGCCAGCGAGGCGGGAATCAGGTCGAAGTTCGGATTTGTCGCCGGGACAAACGGGCCGACAAAGCCGTCCATGATCCGGTCGAACTGGACGCCCATTTGCATGGCGAGGGTCCAGCCTGTGATGTCGTAGGGGCGGTTGGGGGGGCCACCGGGATACGCAAAGTCGTTCGGATGGTCCTGGGGCTCGAACATGTCGAGGATGTGGGGCCGGAAGGCCTGTGCGGTTTTCACGACCAATGAGCCAGCCGGATAGGATTTGCCCGCCACCGTGAAGGGGGAAGCTGCCTTCAAAATCGTGATGCCGTTTTTCACCAACGTGTTGGCGAACTTGACGGCCGTGGGGAAATCGGCCTGGTCGGACGGGATGATGTAGCCGCGGGGATCGCGGTGGGCTGGGTCGTGGAGAACGGATGCGTAGAGGCTGGATGGCAGTCCGCCGCCCCGGCCTCCGGGCGCGGCTCCACCGGCAGCCGCAGCTGCTCCCCCGCGTCCGCCCCGCCCAACGCCAGCGGCAGGTGCCGATCCGGCTGCAGCATCCCTGAGGGCCTCGATGCGCTTCGGTGTGACAGTCCAAGTGTCCTTGGATCCGCGCTCGATGGAATTCATCCCCATCCGCCAAGCGTTGAAGAGGAATGTTTCGCGGTAGCGGGATGCAAGGTCCAGAATTGCATAGTTGTTCGTGATCTCGTAGTCGATGGACTGGCGGTAGTGCCACGGACCGGGCTGGATCGGCATAGGCCAGTCGCCGGACGGCAGTTGCTTGTCTGCGACGAGCGGAATTTCCATCGGTGTCGGGCTGCCGATGATTTCAGTCAGGATGCCGACCATGTTGTGGAAGTAGGTAATGGTCCTGAGGCCGCCGTTCCACCACGTGGAGTATGTGGAGCCGCTACGCATGGCCGAACCGCCTTTGCCTTCCGCTACGAGGCGGCTGTGCATCGCGGTTCCGACCATCTCGATGCCCAGTGGCACGAGGGGGTCAAAGTTGTAGTTGAACGGGTCGCGGAAGGGCGGTATGAAGATCACGGCTCCGGCCGGTCCCGTCTGGTGGTGGTTGTAGACGATTTCCGGGAACCACTCCATGAACAGCTGGCGGTTCATGTTGGTGGTCTCCGGCATGGCGGACATGTAGAAATCGCGGTTGTCGTCGTGGCCGATGTATTTGTGGTACAGGCGCGGAAGGCTGTCCATGGAGCGCTTGAGCGGATCGGATTCGCGCATGTACCAGTTGGCCACCAGCTCCTGGCCGTCTGGATTGGCGTGTACGCAGAGGATGATGTCGTCGTTGAGGATGCGCATCGTTTCCTCGTCGGTGCGGCTCACCAATTGGTAGACCGTCTCCATCAACTGCTGGGATCCGACGGTTTCGGATGCGTGCAGGCCACCGTCAATCCAGACAACCGCCTTGCCGTCATGCGAAAGCTGTTTCGCCTCGGCCTCGTTAACCCCCTGGGCGGTTGCCAGCCTTTGGACGATGGATTGGTATTTGGCAAGATTCTTGATGTTCTCGGGCGAGGAGATTACGGCCATGTAGTGCGGCCTGCCCTCGGCAGTCTTGCCGATTTCGACCAGTTTCATGCGGTTGGATTCGACCGCCAGCTTTTTCCAGTAGGACTCCAACTGGGTGTAGGAGGCCATCTGGTAGTCGTCACCGATGTTGAAGCCGAGCGCGGCTTTGGGCGAGGTGACCTTTGGGGCCGCAGGCTGGGCGGCTGCGGCGGGCTTCGGCGACAGGGCCGGGGTGGTGGCTTTCGGCGCCTTCTGCGCATTCAGCAGGGCGGCGGTAAGGATAGCTAGGGGGGCGAGATGTCTGAGTCGCGGGCCGGTCATTATAGACGTGAGTGTAACCCAGGTCTATGGCTCCAGAGCTTCGGCGTACTCCTCGACCGAGGAACTGGAAATCTCCGGCGTTGGCCGGAAGACGACCAACCCCATCACGGCTGCGCAACCGAGGGACGCGGCGGCCATGAAAAATGTCGCTGGGTAGCCGAAGCGGTGCGCGACGGCTCCAGCCGCGAACGAGCTTCCGCCTACGAAGAGGTCGTAAAAGGCGCTGAGGATTCCTACCGTTGTGCCATGGTCGCGGGTAGGTGTCCGACGGAGCACGGTTGCGGCAATGGAGGACCAGGGGAACGAGAAACCGAGACCAAGAAGTCCCGCTCCCGCGATTGCGATGGCCGGGGATGGGCCGGAGGCGATGATCAGCAACCCGGCGGCCATGGCGGTGATGCCGCCGAAAAACGTGATTCGGGGGTGGATGCGGTCGGGCAGACCGCCAAGGAAGAAGCGCGAAACGAGAACAAATCCCGCGTAGGCGGAGAAGGCCGCACCGCCGGAATTGCCGTGCTGGGCCAAGTGCAGGATCAGGAAGCCTGTAATGACCGGATAGTGTACGTTGACAAACCCAACTGCGAGACCAGGTTTGATGAGCGAAACCGGGAACCAGTGGCCGCGCTTGGGGTGGTCCGACGCTTTGTAGCGCTCGGGGACCTTGGTCAGGATTAGAAACGCCAGCGTTGCGGCGATGCACTGCATCAGGGCGGCGCGCTGGAAGGTTCCCAGCCAATGGCCAACCACGGGCCCGGCGGAAATACCGCCCCATATCCCTGTTGAAACGTAGCCCAAGGCTTGGCCGCTTTTTTCCACGCCCCCCAGTTCCACCGCCCATGCTGCCGCGCCGGTGTAGAGGCATGCCTCGCCGAAGCCTTGAAGGATCCGGCCCAGGTACATGCCAGGAATTCCTAGTGGCAGTGTGTAGGCGAAACCGGCAATGGCACAGGCTGCAAGACCTGTCATGAACGCGATCTTTCGTCCACGGTTGTCGGCCAAGGGGCCGGAAAAGAACCGGCTCAGGAGGGCGACGAAAGAGAAGATGCCGATGACAAACCCGACCGTTTCGTCGGAGCCGCCAAGGTCGTGTCGGATGTGGGGCGCTACCTGGGGCAACACCGTGCCCATTCCGAGAAAGCCGAGGAAGGTGGCACCTACCAACGACCAGAAGAGAGGGCTGAAATCCCTCGGGGAGGAGGCCATACTTCAGTTTAGACGGTGCAAGTTGCTGGAGCTACAGCCACTTGCCGAACCATTTCACGGCTTCCGCCAAGGCATCCGCGTTGACCTTGTGCCCCGTGTCCTCCTCGATGATGGAATGGAATCGGTCGGGATGCGAGTCGTAGGCAGTCTTGGCTGCGTCGAGGCAGAGTTGCAATCCGGGCATCGGGGTTCGGGGGTCGATAGCTCCGTTGATGGTCAGCAGTGCCCGTGGAGCTATCAGGGGCAGCATTGAGGGACCGTCGAAGGCGGAGTGGATGCCGGGGGCAACTTTGTCGTAGAAATGGCTGAGGAATTCGGCACCGGGCTTTCCGATCAAGCCTTCGTCCTTTGCGGCGGTATCCAATGCCAGTTGGAATGTGCCGGCCCGCGATTGCCAGGAATCGTGATCGAGGGCCCATTGGAAGCTCTGTACGCCGATGCATGGCACAGCAACCTTGATCCTTGGATCCACGGCGGCGGCCAAGTAGGTCTCCATGCCACCCTTGGAAAAGCCGATGAGGCCGATGCGGGATGTATCGGCCCAATCGGTGGTGCCGAGATAGTCAATCAGGCGCATCACGTCCCAGACCGTGTCGTAGAGGAACGGATGTTCCTTGCCTGTCCGGAACGTGGCCAGCATAGCCTGCTGGTATTCCAGGGAGCCCGTCCCGGCCTTCGTGCGCGCTCCGTGGTACCTGCCATCAATGGCGACGGCCGCAAAACCTGCTTTTGACAGTTGATGGAGGAGCGGCGATTGTCCTTCCTTGGTGCCGCCGGTGCCATGGAGGACGATGACGACCGGCAGTTTCGTCGCCGACACTGGTCTTTCACCGATTCCGGGTACACGTTGGTCGGCATCGGCTGCGTACGAGAAGGTCCACCGGGAGAAACCGGATTCCGTCAGCGGATCTACCGCTCTGCCATCCAACGGTACCTTTTGACGCGCAATTAGCTGCAGGAATGCTTGGCGCGGATCCGCGGCTGCAGCCGGAATCGCCACCAATACAGACAGGCCCAAAATGTTCAGAATGCCCATAGCAGGCTAGTGTATCCGGTGTTGGCCCGGTATCCCTGATTCAGGGAGAGCAGTCCGAAATCCTCGTGGTAGCCGTAGTATTGGTAGCCGACATTCCAGCGGAGCTTCTCGGTCAGCCGGACCGAAAGCCTGAGAAGGGGAGTCTGGTATGTCAGCGGGAAAGTCTGCGCATTGTACAAAATCTGCGCATTGGCGCTGGACTGTGCGGTCAACATCGCACGCCCGTCCCCGGTATCTTTTGTCAGGTTGTAGCCGACCACGAGGTCCGCGTATTTCCTCAGCGCGAAGCGCAATCCGATGTTTGCGGCGTGGATGTTGCTGACGTACATCGACTGCTGGTCCGTCACCCGGACCGCCCTTGGACTTCCAGCAAAGAATACAATTCCCCCAATCGTGTCGAGGTGCAGCTTCGAATAGCCGGCGTCCACCGAGACCCACGATTTTGCGGTCCACGAACCGTTCGCCGAATACGTCCTTGAGTGGGCACTATAGGCAGTGATTTGGACCGAGTTGGTGTTGTAGTTGTCGTTGTACCCGCCGCCGAGGGTCCATGTTTTTGTCCGGTATTGGAGCTTTGATCGGATTGCATGGTAATCCCGCAGGCTGACAGGGGTCAGTGGATTGTCGTTGCGGCCGATCTCGCCCTCAAAGTGGGCCCGGAATGCCTTGCCAAGGAAAACGTTCGCACCAAAAACGCCGGCCTTGGTTGAATTGGTTTGTTGGCCCGAGACGCCGTCAAATTTCGACCCCGCATCGGCAGTGTCTTCGATGGAACGAATTTCGCGTTGCGAGAATCGGACGCCCCCAAACACATCGAGGCGCTTCGAGATTCGGAAGTGGGCGTCGGTGGAGTTGGTCACCAGTCGGATGCCCAGAAACTGGAAGTTTACGGTGGCGAAGGACAGCGTCGAGGCGTCGTACTGCTGGAATAGGTTGCTGCCATTCATCCGGGTATTGGACGCCGAGAGATTGTTGACAATGCTGAACCGTTTTCCCGGCAGCACCGTCGTGGCAAAGTCTCCGGCGGCAACGGGTCTGTTGCCATGCGCCCGGACGGCAATTTGCCGGTTCGCGGAAGACCCGAAACGGTCAAGACCGATGGCCAGTTCGTTTTGTGCGTAGTCTCCGGTTCCGGACGAATAGCTTGCATGGGCGTTCAATGCGATCCATCGGGTTTCCCCGTAGATGTTGCCCATCCATCCAGGCGTCCGGCCGCGATATGGTTGCGGCCGTACAAAGGATGTGAGTAGTGCGGGGGCTGTTCCCTTGAGCGCAAGGATCTGGTTATCCTTGGTGTCTTCCTTGTAGAACTCCCAACGTCGCTGGACCGTGAATTTGAAGTTCTTGAATCGGCCGTCAGCCGCGATCCTGTACTCGTCGAAGCGTTCGCGGATGTTGCGGAAAACCGGGTACACGTCGCCTTTGGTGTCAAACTCCTGCTGCGAGGAAAGCGCCGGTCCATCGAGGGACACTCCGCCATATCCGGCGCGGATACGAAAGTTCTTCTCCGGGAATAGCGTCACTTCGTGGTCCTCCCAACGGTGGACGGTATTCTGGGCATGCTGTCCGGCCGACACCACCAGCGCGGTGTTGAAGTAATCGTTCTGCCGCCACGAAAGATCGTAGCGGTACAGTCCGTTCTTGGCCACACGGAGAACGGCGGATTCGTAGGGATCGTTGCCGAGCCCTTGGGTCGAAAGAATGATCTCGTCGAAGTACTTGCCCTTCCCGTCCTTGGAGTTGACAGTCATCTGACTGGACAGAAGCCGGAAGCCGTCGCGGTAGTTGACATCTCCCGAATACTTTCCACGGTCGCCGCCCACGGACATGAACCTGTATCCAGCCTCCCAGGACTGAACGATGTTGTAATCGCCCTTGTTGGTGCCCCTGGCTGAGCCAACGGGTTCTCCCGTGGTCGGAGCCACGGTGTCCTGTGCGAGCAAGCCTGGCGCAAGAAGCGCTGGGAAGAGCAGGATGGCAAATCTTGTGTTCGTCATTTTCATGCTCCTCATCTCAGGAAGTTCGAGTCGCTGTTGGACCCATGGATTCTAACGTGGCAAAGAACGCATCTCTGGTACTTGGGGTCTTGCAGATTGTGTGAGCTGGTCTGGGCTTGGACTCCGTTGCCCTGGCGTCCGAAAGTGCCGCCACCGTTGTGGCATTCGAGGCAGACAGTGAATACAACCGGTCGCCGGAGGAGCTTCGCGTTGGTCGACCCGTGGGGTTGGTGGCAGGCTGCGCAGCCTTCCACGCGCACCGGCTCGTGTTCAAAGACGAATGGGCCGCGCTTGTCGATATGGCACTTCAGGCAGGGTTGTTCATTTTCCCTCGCATTGGTCAGCATCGTCGAGCCCGTACCGGTCCGCCAAGTCTCCGCAAACGCGCCGTGCGGGTTGTGGCAGTCTGAGCATTGAACCGCGCCCTCGTTGACCCTGTGCTTGGACGGCATTTCGAACTGTGCCCGGACGTCGGCATGGCAGGTATAGCAGAGTTGCGTCTGCTGCTTGGCCAAAAGAAACTTTGGGGTCGCCGGCTTGTGGACCGAGTGGCAATTGTTGCATGCCACGTCCGCCTCTGTGTGTGCGGATTTGCGGATGTTCGCGCGTGAAATGTCTTTCGAGTGGCACGTCAGGCACGTATCGAGCGCCTGGCCGGGAGTCATGGTGGAGAAGGCCTTGATCGTCGCCTTGCCGCCCTTGGCCGCCACATGGTTGCCGCCCGCGCCATGGCAGCCTTCGCATCCCGTTTTTTCCGGTGTCTGATTGCCCATGGCAACCGACTTGAAATGTGGATTCCTGTTGAAGTTCAGCCACACATCCGGATGGCAGGTTCGGCAGACCTGTCCTCCAACATACTTGTTTTCAGGCGCAGCAGCACCTTGCTGCGCTCTGGCCAAGCTGCTGCTGCCCAGTAGAAATATGGCCAGGAACAACAGGGCCAAGCGTTGCCACAATCCGTGACTCAGTCCATTCCGCATTAGAGATCCACCTCTATAATTTAGCAGTTTGGGCTGGCCAGCGTGTCGCGAAGATGTTAATTTCTTGTGCCAAGTGGCGGCTCCTTCCACCTATCGGCAGTTTTCTTGAATTCCCTGAGGGCATCGGAGGCGATCCAGCGGGCTGATGGCAGATTTTTTTCGTGAATACGCCGAGCCGAGGCCACGGCCGCGAGCAAAAGCACGACGTTCCGCTTTCCAATATTGCGCAGAGCCCAGTTGACGGCTTTCTTGACAAAATTCCGGTTGTCCACGGCGTGCCGCTCGATCAATGGCAGGGCATCTATGAAGACTCGGTTGGGGGCGTCCTTATCGTGAATTGCGGTAGCCGCGAGCATGGCGAAGGCCGCCCGCCGAACAAATTCCCGTTTGTCCTCTGCCCATTCCAGGATCTTCCCGGCGGCGTGGGGCGATCGATCGAACAAGCTGTATGCGCAGGCGTCGCAAATAGCCCAATTGTCAAACCCGGCTGCCCAATGGTCCATGGTCCTGGGCAGGATTTGGATGGGATCGGCGATCATTGATGCCAAAAGTCTGCACTCGTAGTCACCGGCTTCCCAGAGTTGCTCGGCAAGTTCCTGGCTCGTGCCAATTTTTCGTGAGACCTGTCGGATTTGAGGGACCCGGAGGCCAATCACAGTACCGTTCGTGTGGATGCCGAATCGTGCCAAGTCCCTTCGCACGTCGACGGTCCGGATAGGCTGCAGCTCGCGCAGCATTTGCATGGCCCTGTCAACCGTGATCCCGCTTCTATTCGGCATTCATGGCCGTGGAGAGCTTGGCGGCTGAGATCAACTGGCCGACATGGCGTTGCCCGTGCTCGACGATGTGGATGGCAATTGAAACCGCCGTCGCCGGGATGCGCTTGCGGCCGATCTCCCGAATTTCGCCAAATAGAGCCTCGGGAAGTGCCAGCACCAGTGCCTCGTAGTCATCGAATGCCTCTTGGATGGCCCGGATCAATTCCGCAGCCGACTCCGTACCGTCCGATTCCCCCCGCGATGCCGCCAGTTCGGCCTCATCCAATTGCCGCCCGGCCAGATACGCGGTCAGCCGACGTGTACTGCCGGCCAAGTGCTTGGCGTGGAAGCCTGCGGACGCAACGCCGTGCGGCGTTGCCCAAATCTGACTCGCCGTAAGCGGTGCCAGTGCTTTCGCTGAATCCTCCCGGATATGGTCGGAACCACGCCGCAAGTGAGCTGCCACAGGGTTTGGCAGGTGTTTCGGGCCGCGGAGCCAAGGTTCCAAGTTGTGAATCGACATGGATCTATTTTCACCCGCGTACACGATGCTGGACGGCATCCCGTGTGTTGCGTTACAATCAATGTTATATTGGGGTTCAGTATAGTCAACGCAAGAACCGCCGTATGACAGCTAACGCATGATTCCAGGCCGAAATTTCCCGCCACGCAAACCAAGTCGCAGAGAGAACGTCAACGAATCGATTCGATTCCGCGAAGTCCGGGCGGTTTTCCCGGATGGTACAGCCGAAGTAATGGCCACTTCCCTGGCGCTCCGCAAGGCGCAGGAACTTGGCCTAGATCTGGTCGTCGTGTCCCCGACCGCTGTTCCACCGGTCGCCAAGGCCATCGACTACGGCCATTACCAGTACGAGCTCAAAAAGAAGGCCCACGAAGCCAAGAAAAAGCAACATGTCGTCCAGGTCAAGGAACTGAAGTTCCGTCCCAACACCGACGACCATGATTACGACTTTAAGAAGAATCACGCAATCCGCTTCCTGACCGAGGGGAACCGCGTGAAGGCCGTCGTTCAGTTCCGCGGTCGCGAAATCGCCCATACGGATCTGGGGAGGAAGCTCTTGAATCGTTTTGCCGGGGATCTGACGGCCTACGGCGTTGTGGACGGCATGCCCCGGATGGAGGGCCGCAACGCCCACATTCTGATCAGCCCGGTGAAGACCTTCGTGAAGGCTGAGACCAAGGCCGAAAAGCCTCATGAGGCCAAGCCGGCGGAGGTCAAGAGTCCCGAACCCAAGGTTCCTGCTCCAAAGCCTGCCGTTGTGAAGGCCGAGACCCCGGAGCCTCCGCCGCAAGTCTAGCGTTATATCCAACACTCCCGTGCGCGGGTAGGCTTGCCATTCACCCGCGCCTAGTTGGGATCCATGAAGAACCTTTCTCAGCCAGACGTTGCAATGGAAATTCGACGCCGAGTGGCGTCTCTCGGGCCGGACACTCCCCGTTCGTGGGGGAAAATGTCGTGCAACGGGATGATTTGCCACTTGGCCGACTCGTTCGATCTGGCCGTCGGCCGCAAGTCGGTTGGCGATGTCAGCAATCTCTTCACCCGTCACGTCATGAAGCGGTTCGCACTGAACGTTCCCGCACCCTGGCCCAAAGGGATTGCCACCCGTCCCGAGGTGGAACAGGGGGTTGGTGGCACGCCTCCCGCCGCTTTTGAATTGGACCGGGCACGCCTCTTGGAATCCATCCAGCTCTTTTTGAAGGCTGATCTTACCGACCGCCGCCACCCGATGTTCGGCGTGATGAAGCCATCCGAGTGGCACCGTTGGGGTTACCTCCATGCAGACCACCATCTGCGACAATTCAACGCATAGGTTGGCCAGCGCGATACTGGGATTTGGCGACTTTGGCGAAATCCACAACCGGCGGCCCTCCCCCAATCGATCCGGAACTCCCCTTTGGCGGTGATCGGAACGGCGATGGCGATGGCATTCCTACCGGAACGCGTGGGGCCTCAATCACCGGAATCTTTGTTCTCATCTGCGCCAGCCTGATGACGTTCGCCGCCTTGGTGAGCGCCATGGTTGTGCGTCGTGGCCTCAACGATTCGGATTGGAACCGGTTGCCCCTGCCAAGAATCCTTTCGTGGAATACGGCCCTCCTACTCGCGTCCAGCATTGTTATTGACATCGCCCGGCGACGGCTCAAACAGGGCCGTAGGGAGGTTTTCAACAAGCTTTGGACTGTCGGCGTTGCCTTGGGGACGTTGTTCTTGGTTGGGCAAATCATTGCTTGGGCCCAAATCGACCAACGTGGATTCGCCATGGCCCGGAACTTGGGTACGGCATTTTTCTACGTATTGACCTGGACCCATGCAGCCCATGTTGTCGGTGCGCTGGCCGCCGTTTGGTATGTGGAATACCGGGCCCTGCGGTATGAACTCGGGACCAGCGGTCGGACTTGGGTCGTGGTGTCGGCCATCTTCTGGCATTTCCTGGACATCCTCTGGCTTTTCATCATGGCCTTGTTCGCCTTCTGGGCATGAAGATCTACACCCAATACGTCTTGCCGCATGTTGCCCCGTATTTTGCGACCCGCCAGCGCCGGATTGCCGGCTTAGTGTCGGTGGCAACTCTTGCCATCTTCGGTGCCTTGCTGGGCGTACTCCAGTACACACGCTGGAACTCCTACGATTGGCCCACACCCTTCCATTTCCCCTCCATGCTGATGGCTGTCGCACTTTCGATGTTCGGCCTGTGCGGAAGCGTAACCGTCGTGGTTGCCGAAGTTGCGGTCCGAGCGGCTGTCCGCAACAATGGGGATCTGGAACCAGCCCGCCGCTGGATGGCCATCGCAGTCACCAGTTGGTTCCTGTTTCTGTTTCTTGAAGTGGTGGAGTGGGTCCACTTGGTGTACGTGGAGCAGTTGGGACCGACAACCCAGTTCGGATCCGTCTTCCTAGCCCTAACCGGTTTCCACTACTTTGCGGCAACCTGCTGCATGGTCTGGCTCGGGATCGCGGCTGCCCGTGTCGAGAAGCGGGATTTGCTCGCTCCCGCCCTTTACTCGCACTTGCTGAACCTGTGGTGGATTGTAATCGTGGTTACGGTCTACTTTCCAAATGCCGACCTGAGGGGAATATGACGGTCACATCCCTCATTGCCCAGTGCGTGATGTGTTACCGCACCGCTGCGGCGCAGCAGGGTGAACGTGCGCGGGTGCTCAACAACGGAATCGTCATCCTCCTGATTCCGCCGATGCTGGCGATTGGCGGCCTGCTCTTCCTCGCCTGGTGGAAGGGTCGTGCTGCACCGAATACCGGATCCTTGACACCTCGGACAGCGCCACAACCAGAATAAGGCTCCGGCACACCACAAGGGCTAGTGGGTCCAGAAGTGGCCCTCTACATCCGCGTCCATTTTCGGTATCATGATCAAGCCTCCCCCGGCAAAATCAAGTCGGTTTTCGCTGTGTTGAAGTTGAAGAAGGTAGAGCTCCAAGATTTCAAATCGTCCTGTGCCAAGCCGGAAGTGAAGTTCAACGAAGCGGAATCACGGCCGTTGTAGGACTGAACGGGGGCAGCAAGTCCTAAAAGCCCGTCGACATGGCATCGGTCTCCACGGTCCTGGTTGACCCGATAGCGCAACAAGCCCCACTCCTCCCCGCTGCCCGGGCTCCAGCCGAGGGCTTCGAGATCCTACAGATCCAGCGGCGGCCGCCTTGAACGCCGACGGTGGCATTGGCGACGGTAAAATTGGCCACGCGACGGTGTCCGCCGCCGCCATGGGGGGGGCGGCTAGGGCACCGTTTAACTATTCGGTAATATCGCAAAATAAATGTTGACTTGCACAGGCATAGTGCAGTAGTGTTGATATGAAAGGTCAAGACGTAATGATTGGACAATTTATAAAGAATGCTGCTGTGTTGACGTGTTTTGTGGTGATTTATTCGTTTTCATGTGCGGATCTGCGCGCTGCGAATCTGGTCGTGAATCCCGGTTTCGAGACCGGCACCTTCACCCCTTGGGTCCCCGGAGGCTGGGGCATCAACTCCGTCGACGCATCGACTTTGGGCAGCTTCGGAAATGACTTCGCCTATACAGGCTGCATTGGCGGTTCCTGTGTTGATGAGAATCTGGCTGCCCAAACCAACTTCCTGTATCAGGACGTCGCGACGGTCGCAGGTGCCACCTATACCTTCAGTTTTCACTACCGGTCATTTGCAAGTTCTACAAATGAGATCAAGGCCTTTTTCGACGGAGGCAAGGTCGCGGATCTTTCCAACGCTCCTGCCTTTTTTCCGGGCGGTTCGGCGCCCTTCGCGTTTTTTTCCACCACTGCGGTGGCCTCGGGAACCACCACACGCATCGGGTTCATTGCCCGCGACGACTTGGGCGACATGCTGCTCGACGAGGTTTCACTCGTGGGCGGGGGCGGCACAGCGCCGGAGCCATCCACATGGTTTCTCATCGGATCTTCCGTGGCAGTGCTTTGCGTGCTGCGCCGCCACAATAGGTAGCGTCGATACCCACGGGGCCACATCATCCAGTAGTGGTTCTTTACATCCGAACCCATCTCCGCTATTATGGTGAAGCCTCCCCCGGCAAAATCAAGGCGGTTTTCGCTGTGCTGAAGTTGAAGAAGGTAGAGCTCCAAGGTTTCAAATCGTTCTGTGACAAGACGGAATTGAAGTTCAACGGCGGCGGAATCGCCGCCGTTGTGGGACCGAACGGTTGCGGCAAGTCCAACCTGAGCGATGCCATTAGTTGGGTGCTGGGCGAGCAGTCTGCGCGTAGTCTGCGTGGCGCGCGCATGGAGGATGTGATCTTCGCGGGCACCAAGGCCCGGAAGCCTGTCGGCATGGCGTCGGTCACCATGGTACTGGTCGATCCGATAGCCCAACAAGCGCCGCTCCTCGCTGCTGCCCAAGCTCCAGCCGAGGGGTCGGAACTCCCTTCAGATCCAACTGCAGCCGCCTTGAACGCCGACGGAACCGCCGTGGACCCGAAAGTGTCCGCCACGGTCGATGCTCCGAAAGTCCACGAAATCCCTCTCAACCCGAACGCCAAGCCCGGTGAAATCACCATCACCCGTCGGCTCTTCCGGTCCGGCGAATCGGAATATTTGATCGACGGACGCCAGGCGCGTCTGCGCGATATCCAGGACATTTTCATGGGGTCCGGATTGGGACCCGAAAGCTACGCCATCATCGAGCAGGGGCGGATCGGCCAAATCCTTTCGTCGAAACCCCAGGACCGGCGCGGAGTCATCGAGGAAGCAGCTGGAATCACCAAGTACAAGAACCGCCGCCGACTCGCCGAAGCCAAGCTCGAAAGCTCCAAGCAGAACCTCTCCCGCGTCTTCGACATCTTGGAGGAGGTCACCCGCCAAGTCAATTCCCTCAAGCGCCAAGCGACCAAATCCAAGCGCTTCCAGGAGCTGAAGGCCGAGCTGGACAGCCAGTTGCGCACCCTGCTGGCTGGTCGGTTCAGCATTCTGAGCGCCGAGGCGGCCCGCGCCGCAACTCTGCTGGAAGCGGCCACCCATGAACTGAACGACGCTTCCGTCCAGGCCGCCGACCGCGACGCCGAACTGCAAAAGGCACAGGAGGTCTTTTACGCGCTCGAAAGCCAGCTGACACAAGCCCGCCAACAGCTTGCGGCAATGAACGTCGATGCCACCCGGACGAAGGGCCGCTTGGAATCGCAGGTTCGCGAAGCTGCCTCGTTCGAGCAGCGGATGGGTCGCGCCGAACAGGAAACTGCCGATCTGGAAACACGCCTGGCCCAGAACGAATCGGAACGAACGGCATTGGCGCAATCCGTGGCGACGGTCGAGAAGGAGATGCAGGAAGCCCGGGCTGGCCTGAATGCCAAGAACCAGCTCAGGGACCAAGTGGTATCCCGTGTCCGCGAGGCCGAGCGGACGATTGAGTCTTCGCGTTCCGTGATCCTCCGCCTCCTGGGCGAGGCGTCCACCATCCGCAACCAAATCGCCCAAGCCGACACCTATTTGTCCGGATTGGACCGGGAGCGCGCCCGCGTCCGCAAGGATGAGGAAACGGCCACCGCTGAATCGGAGCGCCTCACAGGCGTCAAGAAGCAGCTAACCGAGACGATTGCCCAGCGCCAGGAGGAAATTCGGACCCTGACGGCCCAGCGGCGCGGCACCGACCAGGAACTGGCGTCCGGTCGTGCCGAACTGACCCAG
>CAIYDY010000314.1 GCA_903925015.1 uncultured Acidobacteriia bacterium | reverse complement strand
GCCATCTAAGATCTGCGCCACGTGTTTGATTTTACCCGTTCCGGCCAAACGTCCCCACGCGGGGTCGACAGGCAGACCGCCGAACCCGCCGCTCTAAAATCACATTCATGGATGTCCAGCGCACAGGCGTCAAAAAACGCAAGCTAATTCGGGCGGTTTTCGCGGGCATGTTGGTGCTGGCTGCCGCAGCCGGTCTTGCTATTTGGGGCCGCCAAGTCCAGCCCGCACTGGCAGTTGTTGAAGGTGGCGCACTTTGGCCGGATACGGTCAAGCGCGGGCCCATGCTGCGCCAGGTCCACGGCCTGGGGGCCCTCGTTCCAGAGGAAGTCGTCTGGATTTCGGCAATGACCGAGGGCCGGGTTGAGAAGATTTTCGTCCAACCCGGCACCTTGGTCAAGCCGGACACGCCTATCATGCAACTCTCGAACCCGACCCTGGCGGAGGCCCTTGTTACCGCCCAATTCGACCTGAAGCAAGCCGAGGCCAATCTTGCGGACCTTGCAGTCACCCTGCAAAGTGCCACGTTCGACAAACAGGCCGTCGCCGCCCAGGTGAATTCCGAGTACAACGCGGCCAAACTCGCGGCCGACCGGGACCGCCAACTGGTGAATTATGGACTCCTTGCCGAACTGGAGCTGAAACTGTCTGAAAACAAGGCACAGCAACTCGAATTTCGCAACCAACTGGAGGAGAAGCGGCTGGCCATCATCCACAAATCGGTAGAGGCGCAAACCGCGGCGCAGCAGGTGAAAATTGAATCGCTCAAGTCCGCCGTGGAACTGAAGAGGCACCAAGTGGACCAACTCTTGGTTCGGGCCGGGGTTACTGGCGTGTTGCAGCAGCTTGGCAACCCTAGTTCCGGTGCTGTTGCCGCGCCACCACTGGAAGTCGGCCAAAACATGGCCGCCGGCGCGATTCTCGCCAAAATTGCCCAACAGGACAAACTCAAAGCCCAGCTCAAGATTACCGAAACCGAGGCCAGGGACGTCGCCGTCGGCCAGCCCACATCGATCGATACCAGAATTCTGGACAACGGCACGAGCGACACCCGCAAAGGCTTGATTCCCGGCCGGGTTTCCCGCATTGATCCGGCTGCGGTGGCTGGAACCGTACTGGTCGATATTTCCTTGACGGGTCCTTTGCCTGCCGGAGCCCGCCCGGACCTCAGCGTGGACGGCACAATCGACATCGAGCGCTTGAACGAAGTGGTTTTCATGCGTCGCCCCACGGTAGGGCAGCCGCACAGCACTGTCACCATGTTCCGGTACGACCCCGACGGCAAGACCGCATCCCGGGTGTCCGTCAAGCTCGGCAGGGCCTCGGCCACCACGATTGAAATCCTTGAAGGTCTCAATGTCGGCGACCGCGTCATTCTTTCCGACATGACACAACAGATCCAGTACAATAAGATAGCTATAAAATAGGAACGATCTGGAATGTCAATTTCGAGCGCCGGGAACTACTTGATCCATTTGGATGGGGTTACGAAAGTATTCGTTACCGACGAGGTGGAGACCCATGCGCTGGCAGGCATCCAGCTGGGTATTTCCAAAGGCGAATACGTCTCCATTTCCGGACCGTCGGGTTGCGGAAAGTCCACACTGCTGGCTATTCTTGGACTTCTCGATACTCCAAGCGGGGGCGAGTATACGCTGAATTCGACGCCAGTCGCCAACCTCAAGGCAGCGGAGCGCGCCCGCATCCGCAATCGCGAAATCGGGTTCATTTTCCAAGCATTCAACCTCATCGGCGACCTGAACGTATACGAGAACGTCGAGCTCCCGCTAACCTACCGGGGCATGCCTTCGGTTGAACGGAAGAAAGCCGTGCTCGACGCACTTGACAAGGTCCAGATGTCGCACAGGTTGAAACACTACCCCGCGCAGCTGTCCGGGGGGCAGCAGCAGCGGGTGGCCGTTGCCCGCGCGCTGGCGGGCAACCCCTCGGTGCTTCTGGCGGACGAACCCACAGGAAACTTGGATTCTGCAAACGGGGAGGCCGTCATGAATCTGCTGAAGCAATTCCACGCAAGCGGATCGACGATCGTGATGGTGACCCACGACCCCCGCTATGCCAGCTTCGCGGATCGGACCATCCACATGTTGGACGGACGAATCGTAAACTAGGCCGGGAGCGCTAGTCGTGACGGCGGCTAAATAGCAGCATTTGCCGGACGGCGCCACCCGTCTGTTCCACGCGTCGGCGGATGCTCAGCCGCTCGCGGTCGGTCGATAGACTCCACCGGTCTTCGATCAGCCGACTGCGCCCGCTCACTTCGAACCGGGTTTCCACCACCAAGTCCGTCCCGTCCCACCGTGATGAGATCGACCGGTCACGTCCCAAGACTTGGATCTGCGTTGGTGGCCCGTCAACCATTAGGTGGCGTTCCACTGTGTTGTCCCCATTGTCATCAACTTGGCGCGTCGCCACCAGCAGGTCGTCCCCGGTTTGTGCGACGAGGTCCAGCCGCGAGACAGGCGGTGGGAGGAATCCAAATGAGCTTTCCTTGGGCAGCAGCTCCCACTCGCCGGAGAAATCGGTCATGCTAGAACCCCAGCCGCAATTGAAGTTCCAGCCGCCTGTTGTTGGCAGCCTCGGAGAAATCCTGGTTGTTGTTGCCGCCGTAAGCCGAGTTTGAACGGCCAAACAGCGGCGAAGCGATGTTGCCGATGATCTGGCCGGGATTGTTGTGGTTCAAAATGTTGCGAATGGACATGGAGGCCGTCAGTTTGAACTTGCGGGAGTTGTCGGTGGGCTCCAAAATCTGCCATCCCTCGGCTTTGTGGAATGGTTTTGCGCCAGCCTTCTCCGGTCCGAACACCCAGCTTTTCCCAACGCGCAGATTGAAACCCACCATTCCGGGTCCCCGGCCCGAATTGCGTGCCAGGATTGTCTCGCCCGCCGTCGGATTCGGGTCCAGCAGGCCGTACGGCGTCTTTACCACCCCCACCCGGGTTGGGTCCGTCGCGATTCCGGGACGCGAGTTGTAGAGAGTGGTTCCGTAGAAGTCCTGTCCCGTGGTGATGTTGAAGGGGGCCCCGGATTGCAGGGTCAGTAGCGGATTCAGCCGCCAACCGTACCGGAGGAAAATCGTGCCACTCAGGGTTCCTCGGTGTCTGACGTCGTTGGCTGCAGGTCCGTACTCGCCGTCGAAGTCTTTCGGATTCGCAGGGTACGTCCCGAAACCGTCGGAATTGCTGCGGACCTTGGAGAGAGTGTAGCTACCCATCAGAGACAGCGCCGGCGATAGCTTTGTATTTACGTTCGTGGAGACTTGGTTCTGGTTGTACAGGCCCGATGTCGTCAACAGATAGATCGGTCCGCGCGCTCCCGGCAGGTACTCCGAACGGCCGATGTGCAGCCCGTGCGAGTTTGTATACGTGACAGCTAGTGTGGTGTCGCGGGGCAACTGCCGTTCCACCGATACCGCCGACTGGATGAGGTAAGGTGCCCGAACAGAGGAATCGATCATCTGGATCGACTGTACCGACTTGTTTGCTGCCAGCGTTGCCAAGGAGGGTACTGTCGGAAAGAAGTCGGGATTGGTGACGACAAAGCGCTGCTGGATCACGCCGTCCGCCCGTTCCGCCGCCAAAGTGTTGCCGAGCAGGAAACGGTCATAGAATAACCCGATGCCTCCCCTGACCACCGTCTTCCCCTGCTTCTTCGCAGTCGAACCCGGAGCCCAGGCCAGCGCGAACCTCGGAGCGACATCGCGCCGGTCGTGGATGTTGTTCTGGAATTCATAACGCAACCCGATGTTTACGGTTAGGTTGGGGCGGAGTTTCCAGTCATCGCCCACAAAAAGTCCTCCGTCGACTTGGCTGCCCGTGATGCCCGCAGTTCCGGCACCAATGGAAAACTGCGAGGCACCGCCGCCCAAGGCCCGACTGCGCGCAGCCGGCAGCCCCTGTTGGATCAGGATCAACGTCCGGCGGTATTGCTCGATGGACGAGATTTGCTGCATCGGACCGGTCCCGTCGAGATTCGCGGGTGCCAGGCCGCCCGCAAAACTGAACGACCCGTTGAAGTTGGACTGCGAGACATTCTCCTCCGTCACGCCGCGCAGCCGGGTTCCAAAGCGCCAATAGTGCCGTCCGCGCACCATTGTGGTGTAGTTCTGCAATTCGAAATTGTTGCGAACGTCCGAGCTGTGGCCGACGGGCGATCCGCCCGCGTTGAACGATCCCGAAACCAGGATCGACGGCGCATTGGAGTTGGCGGTCTGGCCACCAGTACTGCGGAAATATTGGAACCGGGTTTCGTTCACCATGGTTCCATGCACAAAAGTGTTCATGATTTGTGCGGTCTGGTGGCCATGGGTCGAGTCATAAGCCCGGGATGTGAGATCGAAACTTCCGGTTCCGGCATCCGTTACTTCGGCGTTCGAAAAGGTGTAGCGCAACGATAGCGTGTTGTTCTGGCTCAACTGGTAGTCCACGTGCGGCCCCAAGAGCAGCCGCCGCTGCTCGGCCACAATCGACGTGGAAAACGGCACCGGGATCAGCGCAGAATCCAGCGTCACGGCATTGGTGATGGAGCCGTTGTCCACCGCCTGGTATTCCAGATCCATCGTGAACGAGGCTTTTGCGCCGAGCGGGCCGCTCATCGAATTTTCGGTTTCCTGCAGCAGGAACGGGGCTTTCTTGGCCGAGTACGGGTTTCGCGAATTCCACTTTTGCGTGCCAAGGTTGTAGCCCAGCGACGCATGGTACCTGTCCGACCCCGGCTTGGTGAAGATTTCGATCCGTCCGAAGCCGATCTTGTCGTACTCCGGCGAAAACGGATTCGAATTGATGCGGATCTCGCGGATGGATTCCTTCGGGGGCAGCTCGCCGCCCGAAAAGCCGTCCACAAAGATCGAGGGGCCGTCGGGACCCGCCCCGGGTCCGGCCAATGCCTCCAAATCCGCCTGCAAGTCCGCCGGATCATCTGAAAGTGCATCCAGATCATCACCCTTCATCACCGTGGCACTCGCGTTGGCGGAAGCCTCGGTGCTGAGCGCCGGCCCGGCGTTGTCCGTTACTGTGACCTGTTGGGCGTTGGCGGTGATCCTGAGGCGCAGATCGAGGGCGTTGGGTCCCTGCCGCAGATTGATGGCTATCGGTGCCGCCATGGACATCTGCGGGGCTGCAGCCGAAACCTTGTAACTGCCCGCCGTTAGACCAGAGAGTGCGTATTCACCCGTCGTACCGCTTTCAACCGCACGTAGACCGCCGGGTCCGTTCACCGACACAACCGCCTTCGGGACCACGGCACCGGACTCGTCCGTCACATGGCCCGTCAAAACAGCGGACTGGCCCCACAGCGCTGTGGGGGCAGCAAGCAGTACTAGAAGGGTGAAGATGTTTCTCAAGTCACCATTATCCGACACGCGACTGAAGCCTTTCTGAAACGTTTACTCGACCTCCCGCACAAGAATTGCACCAAGTTGTCCGTCCGGGCGTATATTGAACTTAGGGGGACGTTTCGGCCATGGTCCAAGAATCGATGCTCCAGCAACTTCTGGGAAGGGTCCGCTACTGGGCGTTCCTGGCCACCAAACTCGGCCTTGCGTTCCTGGGTTCGGGAGCGATGCTGGGGTTTATCAACATGTTCTGGCTCCCCGTTACACCCTGGTTCCACCTCAACCGCACCCAATTTTGTTACGACCTCGGCTACTCCACGTTGGTTATGGGATGGTTCCTGTTCTCCTACGGCCTGTTTTACTTGGCGGTTTGGGACCAGAAATTCCGCTGCCGCACTTGTCTGCGCCGCTTGGTGATGCCCGTGGAAACCGGATCCTGGAGCCGGATGTTGCAATTGGGACGCCCGAAGGTCGAGTATATCTGCAAATACGGCCATGGACGGCTCAACCTGGAGGAACTCCAGTTTCCCGGCAAGGTGCAGCCGGAGTGGACCCAACAGGGTGACATCTGGGCCGAACTCTATGCCATTCACGATGCGGATCGGGATTCGGAGCGCCGACGTTGAAGTTGCCCCTTTGGCGAACGATCGCCGGTTTTTCGGTTCTCGGATCCCTGGTCGCGGTCCTGCTGGCGCTGGCTCCGGCCTACGTCTCGAATACCAGTTTCACCCGGACCTTGGGAGAAATCGCCCAGTCCCCACAGGCTAAAGCCGCCGACGACAACGGCGTGCGGGACCTCGTAATGGCGCAGGCGAAGACGTCCGCTCTGCCGGTGAATTTCAGCGATATCAAAGTCTCGCGGTCGGGTGGGAAGGTCGGTATCCAGTTGAAATACGCGGTCCACATCAATATTGCGGGCCTCTACCGGGTCGACCTTCATTTCCACCCGCAAACCAAGTAGCCCGTCGGGCTCAGTGCTGGTCTATCAGGACCGGATTGCCGTCGGGATCGGTCAAGAGGGCAAACGCCGGTCCCTTGCCCTCGGGTGCCTCCACGGTGAAGACCATCCCCTTCGCTTTCAGTGCCGCCTGAATGGCGCGCACGTCAGTCGGATTGAAGGTCAAGGTGTTCTTCTCGAACATGCCTTGGAACAGCCCCACTAATGCCTCGCCGTTCTGCAGGATCACCCACCTCTCGCCGTACTTGGCCCATGAGCCGTCGGCGGGAGGCGGGAACACCTTGAAGCCGAGTTTCTCGTAGAAGTCCTTGGATTTCGGCAAGTCCTTCACGGTCAAGCTAATCGAAAACCGGCCAAGGTTCGGGGTCTCGGCCGCCGCCAACGTGGCAGGGCCCAGTGTTGCCGCGCCCAGTGTTGCTGCCACGACAAGTTTCTCCAGCATCTTTCCGCTCCTTTCAAATGCGCGGCTACCGGTGAACTGCGATATTCTGTTCCCAGTGGCAGTCCCGATTTTCGCACTATTACCCGTCCTCGTGCTGGCCCAGACTCCGTCGGCAACGGGCGTCGAATTCTTCGAGTCCCGCATCCGGCCGGTTCTCGCGGAGCGCTGCTACGGCTGCCACAGCTCCAAACTCCGGGAGCCAAAAGCGGACCTGCGTCTCGATGGCCCAGCGCCCACGGTCGTCATTCCCGGCAAGCCCGAAGACAGCAAGCTCTTGAAGGCGATTTCGTACACGGACCTCCACCTCCGCATGCCACCAACTGGCAAACTGCCCGATTCGGCGATTGCCGATTTCACGGAATGGATCAAAATGGGGGCACCGGACCCCCGTCCAGCCGCCACCGTTGCGGCCAAGCCGCTGCCGCCGGGTCTAGACATTGCACGGGGTCGAAGGTTCTGGTCATTCCAGCCCCTTGCGGTGCCCGCCGTCCCGAAAGTACGCAACACGGCTTGGCCCAAGGGCGAAATCGACCGCTTCGTCCTCGCCGCTCTCGAATCGAAATCCATGAAACCGGCACCGCCCGCGGATCGCCGGGCTTGGCTGCGCCGGGTCACCTTCGACCTCACCGGTCTGCCGCCAACCAAGGCCGAAATGGATGCGTTTCTGGCGGGCGAAGGACAGGAATCCGTGGTGGACCGCCTGCTCGCATCCCCGCACTACGGCGAGCGATGGGCCCGCCACTGGCTGGATCTTGTCCGGTACGCCGAAACCAACGGCCACGAGTACGACAACAACAAACTGGACGCCTGGCGCTACCGCGACTACGTGATCCGGGCCTTCAACGACGACCTGCCCTTCGACCGCTTTGTACAGGAGCATATCGCAGGCGATCTGCTGCCCAAACCCCGCGTCTCCAAGGACAACACCTTCCTCGAATCCCCGATCGCCACCAATTTCTACTGGTTTGGCGAGGTTCTCAACAGCGCGACCGACTCCGTCAAGTCCAAGGCCGACACTGTGGACAACCAAATCGACGTCCTGGCCAAGACATTCCTGGGTCTGACCGTAGCCTGCGCCCGTTGCCACGACCACAAGTTCGATCCGATTCCAACCAAGGATTACTACGGCTTGGCCGGAATCATGCATTCGACGGCCATGCGCGAGGTGGTGATTGATTCGCCAGCGCACGCCGAAATCATCCACAAGGCCCACGGGGCGGTGCCACCGGTGGTGCGCCAGCCCGGCAAGGCAAAGATCCAGCTACGGGCCGGAGAAACCCTCTGGGAGGATTTCACGGATTTGTCAAAGAACGGCTGGCATTCGAGCGGCGAAGCGTTTGCCCAGGGTCCGCGCGACGGGGTCATCGATTCCGCTGGCACCGATGCATCGGGACGGGCTGCGAACGAGCTTGTTGGATCGCTTACCTCGAAGAAATTCCGGATGCCCAACCACTACGTCCACGTCCGCCTGAATGCAACCAAGGGTGACAAGGGGCTGGTGGAACGCGAGCCCGTCCGACTGACGCTGGTTGCGGACGATTACAAGAGCGTCCATTACATGGGTACCGGCAAGGGCCAATTCGAATGGGTGACCTACCGGATGACTCTGGCGTATGAACGCCAGTGCTATTTCGAAATCGTGGACAGGTCGCGGACCGGCAATATTGCGGTTGACGCAATCGTTTTCTCCGAGGAGAGTACGCCTCCGCCCACCACGGAGGAGCTTCCCGCCGTTTGGAATGGACCGACACCGCACCCGGAAATTCCCACGTCCACTTTCGGCATGGTGGCTTGGGACGAGTCGTCCACGGACGTGAAGCTCCACATCCGCGGCAGCCACCAGAATCTCGGCGATCCCGTGCCCCGGCACTTCCTCCAGGTGCTCTCGAAGGACGAGGCACAACCGACCATCAGCGGGAGCGGGCGCATGGAGTTGGCAAACTGGATGACATCCGACGCCCGAGCACTGCTGGCCCGCGTCTATGTGAACCGGCTCTGGGAGCACCATTTCGGCGACGGACTGGCCCGCACCGCCGACAACTTCGGCCTCACCGGGGAGCGGCCCGCAAACGGTGATCTGCTCGACGCGCTGGCATCCAAATTCATTGCCAACGGTTGGAGCACCAAGAAGCTGCAGCGCGAGATCGTGTTGTCGGCGGCCTACGGGATGTCCAGCGCAGAATCGACGGAAGCCGCCAAGTCCGATCCCCGCAACGATTTACTCCACCACTTTCCGGTCCGGCGCTTGGAGGCCGAGGCGATCCGCGATTCCATGCTCGCGGTTTCGGGTTCCCTGAATCCGGCGCTCTTCGGCCCCAGCACGGTGCCGCACATCAGCGAATACCAGAATGGGCGCGGCAAGCCGAAATCGGGCCCGCTGGATGGCGACGGTCGCCGGAGCATCTACATTGAGGTCCGCCGCAATTTCCTGACGCCGCTGTTTCTGGCTTTCGATTACCCACTGCCCATTTCGACGATCGGGGTCCGCAACCGGTCCACCGTGCCCTCGCAGGCGCTGATGCTGATGAACAATCCGTTCGTGCTGCAGCAGGCGGCCAAGTGGGCCGACCGGCTCTCGACCGTCCCGGAACAACAGCGCGTGCCCCTGATGTACGAGCAGGCCTTTGGCCGCCCGGCTTCGGCGGCGGAACTCAAGGAAGCCGCCGCTTTTCTTGCCGATGGCGGCACTCTCGCCGGTTTTGCCCACGTGCTGTTCAATTCCCCGGAGTTTACCTATGTCCAGTAGACGCGATTTTCTTTGCCGGGCGGCGAACGGTTTCGGAGGCTTGGCGTTGGCACAGATGCTAGCCCAGGCAGCAACCAAGAACGGTGCACACCACCCGGCCAAGGCGAAAGCGGTGATTTTTCTCTTCATGGACGGCGGTCCATCGCAAATGGACACCTTCGACCCCAAGCCGCGCCTTCGTGCCGAGCATGGAAAGAAGCTCCCTTTCAAGCCGCCGACCACCGTCTTCAACATCAGCGACCAGATTTTCGGGTCCCCCTACGAATTCAAACAGTACGGACAGAGCGGGGCCACCGTCAGCGAACTCTTCCCACATGTGGCGCAGTGCGTGGACGATATGGCCATCATCCGCTCCATGGTGGCCGACCATTCCGAGCACACTGCCGCCAACTACTTCATCCATTCGGGTTCCGGCTTCCAAGGCCGTCCAAGCATGGGTTCCTGGGTGAACTACGGGCTGGGCTCGGAGAGTGAGAACCTGCCCGGTTTCATCGTTCTGGAGAGCGGCCTGATTCCTCCGGGCGGGCTGGACTGCTTTTCCAACGGCTTCCTGCCGGCCAGCTACCAGGGTACGATTTTCCGCAAGGGCGAACACCCCATCGCCGATCTGACCCCGCCGCCCGCCGAAGTGGACCAGCAGCGCCGGAAGCTTTCGCTGCTCGCCAAGTTGAACAAGGGCGTTGTGGAACGCTTCGGTGACGTGAGCGAAATCGACGCCACCATTCAGAACTACGAGCTGGCGTTCCGGATGCAGTCGGCGGTACCCGAACTGCTGGATCTCTCGAAGGAATCCGAGGCCACCAAGGAACTTTATGGCCTCAACGACAAGATGACCGAGGAGTTCGGGCGCGAATGTTTGTTGGCTCGCCGTTTGGTGGAGCGCGGCGTCCGTTTCGTGGAACTGCTGACCCCCGCCCGCCCGGGGCTGGACCGCTGGGACCAGCACAGCGGATTGGAAAAGGGCCATCGCATCAATGCCCAGTCGACCGACAAGCCTATCGCGGGCCTATTAAAGGACCTGAAAGCCCGCGGAATGCTGGACCAAACGCTTGTGGTCTGGGGCGGCGAATTCGGTCGAACGCCCTGCGCACAGATGCCGGACAACGGCTCGACCACCAACGTGGGGCGCGACCACAACCCCTTCGGCTTCACGATGTGGATGGCTGGTGGCGGCGTCAAGCCCGGGATTGTGCACGGTGCCACCGATGATTACGGCTACTTCGCCGTGGAGAGCAAGGTAGATGTCCACGATCTGCATGCCACCATCCTCCACTTGCTCGGCATGGACCATAAACGGTTGACGTTCCGGTACAGCGGTCGTGACATGCGCCTGACCGACGTCCACGGCAATGTTGTCAAGGAACTTTTGGCGTAGAGCCTGGTTCGCAACCTCCCTTGGGAACGGGCAAGGGTGGTCTTCCTCGGCGAGCCGGCCGCTGGTGGCACCCGGGGCTGCCACCCCGCCCTCCAACCGACATCCTGCAGCCAAGAATGGCTGCTCGACAACGGGTTAGAGGCCGGTCATCTTTTCGATGTGCTCAGGGTAACGCTCTCCAACCACGTTTGCGGCCGCGGCATCGATCCGGGTTAGTTCGTCGGCGGTGAGTTCGAGGGACGCGCCACCCAGGTTTTCCTCCAGGCGGTGGAGTTTGGTGGTGCCTGGTATCGGCACAATCCACGGCTTCTGCGCAAGTAGCCATGCCAGCGCGACTTGCGCGATGGTCGCGCCCTTGGGTACCGCGATGGTGCCGAGAAGATCCACCAAAGCCTGGTTGGCCGCGCGCGACTCCACCGAGAATCGGGGCAGAATGTTGCGGAAATCCGTGCCGGAGAACTCGGTGGTCGAATCCAACTTGCCGGTCAGGAATCCCTTGCCGAGGGGGCTGTAGGTGACAAAACCGATGCCCAGTTCCTCCAACGTGGGGATGATCTCCAGTTCCGGACGACGCCACCAGAGCGAATATTCGCTCTGCAAGGCGGTGACGGGTTGTACCGAGTGGGCGCGGCGGATGGTGCCCGCACCGGCTTCGGAGAGTCCGAAATGTTTGACCTTGCCCTCCGCGATCAGGTCCTTCACGGCACCGGCGACGTCCTCGATGGGGACGTTGGGGTCCACGCGGTGCTGGTAGAAAAGATCGATGGCGTCGACGCGCAGGCGCTGGAGCGAGGCTTCGGCGACGGCCTTGATTTGCTCGGGGCGGCTGTTGAGACCAACGTAACCCGGCTGGCCGTTGGGCTTCATTTGGAATCCGAACTTGGTGGCGATTGCAACCTGGCCACGGAAGGGTTCCAGCGCCGCGCCAACCAGGATTTCGTTGGTGTAGGGACCGTAAACTTCCGCAGTATCAAAGAGGGTGACGCCCTTCTCGACGGCGGCATGGATGAGCGCGGTCATGGCCGCGGTGTCCTCGGGCGGACCGTAGCCGAAGCTCATCCCCATGCAGCCGAGGCCGAGGGCCGAGACTTCCAGATTGCTGTTTCCAAGTTTGCGATTTTGCATTTTTTAGGCCTTGAGCAATTCCTTCACGTTGGCGGGTTTGAATGGCAGTTTGCGGGCGGGCTTGCCGGTGGCGTCGTGGATGGCGGCCGCGATTGCGGGCGCGGCGAGCGCATTGGCCGCTTCCGAGCCTTGGCCGTAGTTGCCGACCTCTGGCCGGTGCAACAGGACGACCTTCATTTCGGGCATTTCCGACATTTTGAGGATCGGGTAGCTCAGCCAGTCCTTGCTGGTGACCCCGCCCTCGTCGAAGGTCATTTCCTCATGCAGGGCGTGGCTGATGCCCATGATGATGCCGCCCTCCACCTGCCGTTTGAGTTGCAGGGGGTTGACCACGATGCCGGGGTCCACCACCATGGTGACCTTTTCCACCACGACCGCGCCCGTGGAAGGCGTCAGCGCAATTTCGCACGCACAGGCCCAGTAGCTGCCGGTGCGGAACATCACGGACACGCCCCGGCCGCGGACGGGCGTCGATCCGGTTGCGGTTGCCTGTGGACTGGGGGAATGGCGCGTGACCCAGCCGGATTCGTCGCGGAGGCGCTTCAGGAGCGTCTTGACCCGTTCCTCCTTGGCATGGTCGAGCCGGAATTGGATGGGATCGGCACCTGCGAGCGCGGCGGCCTCGCTGATGGCGACCTCACGGGGGAAATTCTGCTGGTATTGGCCAGGGGTGCGCATGCTGTGGTCGCGGAGGCCAACGGCGAGGGGGGATTCGCGCTGTCCAACCTGCCACGTGCCGTGGG
>CAIYDY010000313.1 GCA_903925015.1 uncultured Acidobacteriia bacterium | reverse complement strand
CCGGAGAAGCCCGCGCACTTCGTAAATCTCGGACCGCACCCTCCCCGGCTGTGGCCGGAAGACGTGGAGCGCGCCCATGACCTGTGGCTCAAACTGAGCCAGGGGCAGTTTGGGTCCAAACTGCACCACCGGGATGTAATCGGTGTGGCGTTGCGTCGGCTGGAAGCTGACTTGGATGATGCTGAACGGGCACAGAAGGCCTTGGCGGATATCGAGACGGAACTTCGGCACCACTAAGAGAGCAGAAACCACCATCGACCGAAAAAGGCCGGAAGGGATCCACATCCCTTCCGGCCCTTTTCTTGGTGACGTGCCGCCCCTTGCCGATGATAAACTCCAGTAATGTTCCAAGTTCAGCGTTCCCCCGAAATCCACGATGTTGTCGTGATCGGTTCCGGAGCAGGCGGCGGTACTACCGTAAAAGTCCTCACCGAAAAGGGTGTCAAGGTCACCCTCATCGAGGCCGGCCCGATGCTCAATCCCAACAAGGATTTCAAGGAGCACATGTGGCCTTGGGAAGTGGACCACCGCGGGGTCGGGCCCAACGCCGAAAACTACTTCGGCAAGGACATCTACCCGTTCGGCTACTTCCTCGCCCCGAACGGTTACTGGAACATCCCGGGCGAACCCTTCACAGTAGCCGAGGGCAGTGAATTCAAGTGGTTCCGGTCCCGCATCACCGGTGGCCGCACCAACCACTACGGACGTATCTCCCTCCGTTTCGCCGATTACGATTTCAAGCCCTACTCCTTCGACGGTCTCGGCACAGACTGGCCCATCACCTACGACGAGATGGCCCCTTGGTACGACAAGGCAGAGGACTTCATCGGCATCACCGGCACGCGGGAAGGAATCCGGTCGGCACCCGACGGCAAGTTCCTCCCCCCGATCCCGCCCCGCGTCCACGAACAACTGGTGATGCGCGCCGGAAAGAAGCTGAACATCCCCGTCATCCCCTCGCGGATGGCCATGCTGACGAAGTCCATCCACGGACGCGCCGCCTGCCACTATTGCGGCCAGTGCGGACGTGGGTGCAGGACAGCCTCGGCGTTCACCTCCAGCCAAGCGATGATCTTCCCGGCGATGAAGACCGGCAACCTCTCCATCATCAACAACGCGATGGCGCGCGAACTGTTGGTGGATGACAACGGCCGCGTGAAGGCCGTGTCGTATATCGACAAGACGACCAAGACCGAGAAGCAGATCCGCTGCCGCGCGGTGGTTGTGGCTGCCAGCGCCTGCGAATCGGCCCGGTTGCTGCTGAATTCGAAGTCGACGAAGTTCCCCAACGGCATCGCGAACGGCTCCGGCCAGGTGGGCAGGAACCTCACGGACACGGTCGGCTACTCGCTCGGCGGCAACGTGCCTGCGCTCGAAGGCATGATGCGCCACAACAGCGATGGCATCGGCGGCATGCACGTCTATGTGCCGTGGTGGGAGCTGGACAAGAAGAACAAGGATTTCCCGCGCGGCTACCATATCGAAATCAGCGGTGGTTACGGAATGCCGCAGATTGGGTCGTTCCGGGGCGTCGCAGCCAAGGCGGAGGGATACGGATCGCGGCTGAAGGACGCGATCCGGCAGTCGTACGGTGCGCAGGTGAGCTTCGCCGGTCGCGGCGAGATGATCCCGAACGAGCATTCGTTCTGCGAGATCGACCCCACCGTGGTGGACCAATGGGGCATTCCGGTTCTCAAGTTCAGCTTCCGCTGGAGCGAGTACGAAGTTAAGATGGTGCAGCACATGCACCGCACCTTCACGGACCTGATCCAGGCCATGGGTGGCACACCCAACGCGAAACCGTTCCCCCAGAATGCCAGCGCGGTGTCGGTGGGCGGTGAGATCATCCACGAGGCGGGCACGGTCAAAATGGGCTCGGACCCGAAGACCAGCGTGCTCAACAAGTACAGCCAGGCACACGAGGTGCGCAATCTGACCGTGGTCGACGCGGCCCCGTTCAACGGCAATCCCGACAAGAACGTGACACTGACAATTGTGGCGAACGCGTGGCGGTCGGCGGAGCATCTGGCCGACGAGATGAAGAAAGGCGAGGTCTAAGTAAATGGACGACGTTTCCCGCAGGGAATTGTTCCGGATTGTGGGTCAGTCAATGGTGCTGACCGCCGCTGGGGTCGGGGTGCTGGAACCAGCGCTGGCGCAGCATGTCCACGTCGCTCTTGCGGACGCCAAGTCGCTGTCTGGAGGCCCGAACTTCGTTCCCAAGGCATTCACCAAGCATCAGTTCGCGACTTTGCGCCACCTAGCCGAGTTGATTGTGCCGGGTGCGACCGAATCCGGTGCCGCGGAGTACATCGATTTCCTCAGCAGCAGGAACACCGACCTCGCCGCCATCTTCAACGGCGGATTCATCTGGCTCGACCTCTACATGACGAAGAAGTACGGTGCCGATTTCCTGACCGCAAAGCCGGCCCAACAGACGGAAATGCTCGATAAGCTGGCCTACCGTGCCAACCGGTCCGTGGACGTCGCCGGAGGTGTGCAGTTCTGGACTTGGACGCGGAATATGGTGGTGGACGCGTATTACACCAGCCCGGCTGGAGTAAAGGACGTCGGATTCATGGGCAACGGTGCCATGAGCGAGTTCAGTGTGCCGAAGGAAGCGGTGGAGTACGTGATGAAGCGGAGTCCCTTCGCCAACGAGGGGTAAGGCCCCGATTTGGCAAATCATATGAGCACAGAGGCCATCTCCGCCACAACATTTATCCGGGAATATACCCGTGAGTTGAGAGGTAAGAATGCGGCCATATTCGCGGGTGCGGGCATGTCAATGGCCTCCGGGTATGTCGACTGGAAGGGGCTTCTGTCGGAAATTATTCAGGACCTAGGCCTCGATCCCAACCGCGAGCCAGATTTGGTTTCCATGGCACAGTACCACTGCAACCAAGCAGGTGGCAACAAGAATGGGCTAACGCAGACAATCTTTAGCCACTTCTCTGCCACTCGGTCACCAACGCCAAATCACAAGATCCTAGCCAGTCTACCGATCCTCACGTATTGGACTACAAATTATGACAAGCTAATCGAAAAATCCTTGGAAGAAGCCAAGAAAGTCCCCGACGTCAAGTACACTCTGTCGCAA
The DNA here is from genome assembly GCA_903925015.1 of uncultured Acidobacteriia bacterium. GTDB lineage: Bacteria > Acidobacteriota > Terriglobia > Bryobacterales > Bryobacteraceae > BOG-234. Next base: position 18,167 of record CAIYDY010000313.1, on the reverse strand, counting down.
TTGTCGGTCACTCGACCCGACAGGGATGTTGTTGTGTACAAGATGCACGGTGATATCGACAATCCTTCGGAGGCCGTGATTACCAAGGACGACTATGAATCCTACCCCGTCAAGATGGCCGCGTTTGGATCGGCACTTCGCGGTGACTTGGTCGAGAAAACATTCCTCTTTCTTGGCTTCAGCTTTACGGATCCCAACATTGACTTTATTCTGAGCAGAGTTCGCGTCCAGTATGAGAAGCACCAAAGACACCACTATTGCATTCAGCGAAAAGTAGTGAAACATCCAAGCGAATCCGACACGGACTTCAGCTACCGCCAGCTGAAACAGGAGTATTTCATCAGAGACCTCAAACGGTTCAGCATCTATACGGTTCTAGTTGACAACTATGAGGAGGTGACTGAACTACTTGCTACAGTAGCAGCGCGATATCGAAGAACATCGGTATTCATATCGGGAGCCGCAGAAGAGTTCGGATCATGGACACGTTCCGACGGACTGGGCTTTGTCCATCGACTCAGCCAAGAAATAGCAAAAAGGAACAACCGTCTGATTACAGGATTCGGTATCAACGTCGGAGGCGCGGTGATCAATGGTGCACTCGCGCACTTTAGCGAAGTCGGGAAAACGATATCGGACGATGCTTTGGTAATGCGCCCTTTTCCCCAAGTTGAAACGGGTGTAACGCCATTTCACAAGCAATGGACATCATATCGCAGGGCAATGATTGACCACGCGGGTATCGCAGTTTTTGTGTTCGGCAATAAGCGTAGCGACAGTAACATTGTGCTTTCTAGCGGCATGAAGGAAGAATTTGATCTCTGTGTGGAAGCTGGAGTTTGCATAATTCCCGTTGGCTCTACCGGCTTTATGGCAGCCCAACTGTGGTCCACAGTTAACGAAGACATTCGGCTCTACTACCCAGCTGCAGAAGACAGGCTTCAAGACGCATTCCGCCAACTCAACAATCCGAAGCTCTCAGTCGAAGAATTAGTCAGCGTCGTAATTGGAATGATTGACCAGATTCAGAGGATGTAGCTATGGCTAGACGGGTATACTTTGCCTTCCACTATCAGGACGTCATCGACTTTCGGGTGAACGTTGTTCGACAGCACAATAAGCTGATCGGTGCACAAACTGCTGGTTATTACGATCATTCGATCTGGGAGGAATCTAGAAGAACAAGTCCTTTGGCGCTGAAAAGACTAGTAAACCGTGAGTTGCAGGGCTCCTCCGTCACGGTCGTCTTGATAGGTTCGGAGACGTGGCAACGACCATGGGTTCGTTATGAAATAGTGAAAAGCCTCGAGCAAGGCAACCATGTCGTCGGAGTACATATCAATTCAATCAAAGGGAAGGATACCCAGACAAAGAAGGTTGGCACGAATCCTTTTCAACATATGGGGCTGGAAGTTAGTTCAGCTGGCACACGAGCGACCCCGACAGAGTTTGACGGGCGCAAGTGGGTGTACTATGGCGATCTGGGTCCATTCTCTATTGCAACTCAGCCATTACCGAATCGGGGAAGACACTGGCCCCTCTCAAAATGGCTTAAGTGTTATGACTGGGTAGCGGATCAAGGGTTTAAAAATTTTTCTTCATGGATTGAGCCATAGAGAGACTCACGTTTTCCATGTGGTAGCGCCGGGCGGCTGGAACGGAGCGGCTCAAGGGTCAACATCATTCTCTATTTTGTCACGACCGGCAAGCAACAACACCCCCTGAACAAAACGCCCTCCGGTGGCGTACATTATTACAGAGATGCCATTTTGCACACAGTGCGGGAACCAAGTTGCGGACGTGGACGCGTTCTGCGCGAAATGCGGCAGAGCACAAGCTCCGACTGGAACCGCCCGAGCCGGATTCAGCGCTCCCCAGCCGCCGCGTCAGCCCTTTTCCGGTTCCGACCCCTTCGCGAACCTCTCCCCGCACGTCGCGTCCATCCTGTGCTATATCCCGACGGTGGGCTGGATCTTTGCTGTGATCGTTCTAGCCTCACAGAAGTTCAAGCAGGAGCACATCGCGAGGTTCCATGCGTTCCAAGGTCTGTATCTGTTCGCCATCTGGTTGATGGTGCAGTGGGTGGTCCACCCGATCATGATCGCGTCTTCAAACAATGCAATCCGTGTCGACCGCGGACTCGAGGGCTTGGTCGTGGGGGTTTCCATCTTCATGCTGATCAAGGCCAGCCAAGGCGACGCCTACGTGCTGCCGATCATCGGCGAACTTGCGCAACGCTCCGCAAACGAACAGTAAGCCTAGGCCGTAAAACCGGGGTTCTGACGGAACCACAGGATCAGGTCGGTAGCGGGAGGCGGGATCCCAGCTGCCCGCAGGGTGGCCGATACCTGACCCCGGTGATAGCTGCCGTGGTTGGAAAGATGCAAAACGATCTGCCAAGCGGGCATGCGGAACGCCTCGCCTTTCAAATTCAGATGGTCAACCGGAACCGACCAATCCGTCACCGAACCGGCCCAGTCCAACCATTCCCGGTGCAGCAGCGGCCAAGCAGTCCCCAGAGTTCCGATGTCACCCGGTGCCTCGAATTGGGTGATCTGCGCGCTGCTATGGCCTTGAACCCGACGTAGCCAGACCAATTCCCCCAGATAGATATGGTTCAGAACCGTTTTCTCGGTCGGCATTTGCATGGCGACCGCGTCCAGCAAGACCGCATCCGCCCACGTCATGAACGTCAAATGTTGCAGGCAAATGGATCTCACGTCAGGCATCATGCTTGGATTATGCCATGCGTCCCGACCGCCGCTTGACTCCCGGAACCGGGTCTGCAACAATTTCCAAGGCCGCATGATTTCCTCCAAACTCCAGACCGCCACGCTCGCAGTCGCATTGTTATCCACGGAACGGGTCGCCGACGCCCACCACGCCTTTGCCGCCGAGTTCGACGCCAAGAAGCCTGTCCATCTAGAGGGGGTCCTCACGAAGGTGGAATTGATCAATCCGCACGCTTGGATCCACTTGGACGTGAAGGGCGGTGATGGCAAGGTCACCAGTTGGATGGTGGAGGCTGGCAGCCCGAACGTTCTGCTGCGGCGGGGATTCACGAAGCAAACCGTTTCCCCTGGAACGCCTGTGGTGGTGGAGGGCTATCAATCAAAGGACGGCTCCAACCGGGCCAATGGCCGGGACATTTCACTTCCCGACGGCAGGAAGCTGTTCCTGGGCTCATCCGGCGGCACAGGAGCCCCGTACGAACAGAAATCGCCCGAGGAGAAGAAGTAGCCCGTGCGGACCGCCGTCCTGCTGTTTACACTCTGCGCGGCTGCCTCCGCCCAGAAGAACTGGAAAGTACCCCGCACGCCGGACGGCCATCCGGATCTGCAGGGCATCTGGACCAATGCCACCATCACCCCCATGGAGAGGCCCCCGGCGCTGGCGAACAAACCGACACTGACGGACGCGGAGGCGAAGTTCATCGAGAAGAACCAAGCCGAGGAGCTGAACAAACTCGACGGCGCATCGGACGGTCCGCTGCTCGCGGCAAGCGGCTCGGCCGGAACGGGCGGGTACAACGTTCTATTTGTGGACCGGGGCTCGGAGTTCGCGCGAGTGGACGGAGTCAAGCGCACTTCCCTGGTGGTGGATCCCCGGGATGGCAAGGTTCCGGCCACAACGGAGGAGGCTCGGCGGCGCAACGCCTCCCTGCCCCGCAACGGAGGGGCCTTCGACGGCGTCAAGAATCGCCCCTTGGCCGAACGCTGCCTGTTGGGTTTCGGGTCCAGCACCGGTCCGCCGATGATGCCGGTCCTCTACAACAACAACTACCAAATAGTCCAGACCAAGGACCACATCATGATTCTGGCGGAAATGGTCCACGACGCGCGCATTGTGCGGATGGTCGGCCAGCATCCGGACGCCGATGTGACATTCTACTTGGGTGACTCGGTCGGACACTGGGAAGGCGACACGTTGGTGGTCGACACCACAAACTTCAACCGCCAGATCAGGTTCCGGGGGACTTACAACAAGCTGCACGTGATCGAGCGCTTCACGCGGACGGCCGAGGACACTATTCTCTACAAGGTCACCATCGACGACCCGTCCACGTTCGCCAGCAAGTGGACCATGGAGTACCCCTTCGTCGCCGCTCCGGGCCCCATCTACGAATACGCTTGCCATGAGGGCAATTACTCCATGTCCGACATTCTGGGTGGTGCGCGGAAGGCAGATGCCGAAAACAAGAAGTAGCTTACTGTTGCTGGCGGCCTGCATGGGCCTCGCGGCGGCCGACGAGCCGGTCGGCTTGGCGGTATTTACCGGACGGTGTGCCGTCTGCCACGAGCACGCCACCGCGGGGAGCCGGACCCCGCCCACCGATGTCCTGCGCAAAATGACGGTGCCGGTGATCTTGCGGGCACTGGAATCGGGCGTGATGCGAACCCAGGGCGAATCGCTGTCAGCGGATGAAAGAAACGCGGTGGCAAAGTACCTGGGAACCAGCGCCCAAGGTTCATCGCGCAATCTTTGCAAATCGGGAACGGCATGGGCAACAGCGGCCACGGCGGAGTCTTGGGCTGGCTGGAGTCCCGGGGATGCCAACTGGCGATTCCAAACGCCGGGGGCAGCAGGGTTGACAGCAGCCCAGTTGCCCAAGCTGAAACTGCGATGGGCTTACGCCTTCGAGGGTGGCACCAACATGCGGGCCCAACCGGCGGTCTACCGGGGACGGGTGATCCTGGGAGGGCCGGATGGCAGCGTGGTGGCGCTCGACAGCAAGACCGGCTGCACCCACTGGCAGTCCAAAGCGACGGCACAGATCCGCACCGGCGTGGCCGTGGCAATCGTGAAGGGGCGCGCTTTGGCGTTCTTGGGCGACACGGCGGGTTTTGTGAGCGCCTTCGACGCCGAGACCGGAACCACCGTGTGGAAGCGCCGAATCGACGACCACCCTGCAACGCTCGCCAGCGCGACGCCGGTGTTCCACGAGGGCCGGCTCTACGTGGGAGCGGCCTCCTACGAGGAATCCTCAGCAGCACGGCCGGACTATCCATGCTGTACGTTCCGTGGGAGCGTCTCCGCCTTGGATGCGGCCACTGGAGCCGTGGTGTGGAAAACCTGGACCGTCCCTGAAACCGCGAGTGCCCAGCTCGACAACAAAAAGGGTCGCAAGTTGATGGGCCCATCGGGTGTTGGAGTGTGGGCCGCACCAACAGTCGACGCCTCGAAGGGAGTCCTCTACGTTTCCACGGGTGACAACTACTCCGATCCACCAACGGCGCTTTCGGACTCCGTCCTTGCCTTGGCGCTCGCAGACGGCCAACTCGTCTGGTCGAAGCAACTTTTGGCTGGCGACGCCTTCAACGTGGCCTGCGCAGCCGGACCCAACTGTCCCGATTCCAACGGTCCGGACCATGATCTTGGCGGCTCTCCCATGCTGGTGTCACTCGCCGGCGGAAGGCGGGCCATCCTGGTGGGGCAAAAATCCGGGCAAATGCATGCACTGGACCCCGATAAAAAGGGAGCGCTGATTTGGAGCACCCGGGTTGGCAAGGGCGGCACATTGGGCGGCATCCAATGGGGCCCTGCCACCGACGGCAAGCAGGTCTACGCCGCAGTCTCCGACCTCGGCTTCCGGCGTGCGCCGAACGGCAAGGGCAGCGAGCCAGATCCGGACAACGGTGGTGGCATCTCGGCATTGCGGGTGGACAACGGAGAGATTGTCTGGAAGACGCCTAGTCCCGGCTGCGGCGACCGTCGGCCCTGTAGTCCAGCACAATCGGCGGCGGTGTCGGCTGCAACTGAGTTTGTTTTGTCGGCGTCGCTTGACGGACACCTCCGCGCCTACGATACCGGAACCGGAAAGATCCTGTGGAATTTCGACGCCGCCCGTGAGTTCCCCACGGTCAACGGGGTAAAGGGCAATGGAGGCGCGTTCGACGCCGGTGGACCCGTGGTAGCCGCAGGGATGGTATTCGCGACATCGGGCTACGGACAATGGGGCAGCTTGCCGGGGAATGTGCTACTGGCGTTCGGGGTGGAGTAATCAGGCCAGGACGGTTGCCAATGGCACCGCCGCCAACTCGTGGTTGGCCGGGCTGATCGTATCCTGCGATTCCACCGCGAACACGTCCAGATACTCGCCGGAAACCGGTCTCCGGTGCACGATCATCCGCTGCTTGGAGAGATCCAGAATCCAGTACTCCGGCACCCCGGCACGGGCATACAGGTTCCGCTTGACGGTGCTGTCCAGCCGGAGGGATGAGTCCGCCACTTCAACCGCTAGCAGCAACTCGTCGCCACGCGGATGCCGGACCGAATACTCGCGGCTGGCTTCCGCAACGACTGAGATATCAGGTTCAGGCAGACTCAGTTCACGATCGGGGCGGGCAACTTGAACGGGCGCTTGGACCATCAATCGGCCCAGACCGAAGATTTGGGCTAGCCAACCGGCCAGACAGCGAATTGCATATGCGTGCGGCGGATTCTGCCCCATTTTGTCGATCAAGTCCCCTTCGATCAGCTCGAAGCGCTGCCCCTCGAACAGACCCGCCTTTTCCATCCACGCGACCTCGGCTTGGGTAAAGCGCTTGCGCATGCCCGTACGCCCCGGGGAGGGGGCCATGGCGGGCGGAGGCGGAAGTACTGCGGTCATAGCTCTAACTATAAATCAAACGTAGATCGATTCGAGCTTGCCCACCACATAGGCACCACTGCGCTCGTAGCTGGCGCGGGGCCCTTTGCGCGCGGTGTCGAGATCGACGCAGATCCAGCCCTTGTAGTTGATGGACTTCAACACCTTGTGGCAGGCCGGAAAATCGATGTCGCCATCACCAAGGTCGAAAATATCGTCAGTGAACTTGCCGGTATTGGTGAACCGGGCGTCCTTGTAGTCCATCATCATGAGCCGGCTCTTGTGCTTTTCCAAATTGTGGGCGGGATCGCACTTGGCTAGATACAGGTGTGCCGTGTCGGGCGAAAACCAGAAAAGCTTCGGGTCCGTCAGCGCCATGCAGCGGTCCACCTCATCCTGGTTCTGGACCATCTGTCCCAAGTGGTTGTGGAGGCCGGCACGAAAGCCCATCTCGCCTGCCGTCTGGCCCAATTGGTTGTAGGTTTCGCACATTGTCTTGAAACCCTCCTCGCTCAGGTTCGTACGGTTGGGCGAGAAAACCACCAGAAGCTTGGCATCGAAGTTCTTCAGAAAGTTCATCGCGATTTTCGCGTTGGCGAAGAACGTATCGCGCTGCTTGGCATCGTGGGCTGGGCCGTTGAAGGAAATCGTGATCACATTCAACCCGCGCTTGTCCACATCCTTGCGCAGTTGTTCCGTGGTGATGTCGTACTTCTTCAGGATCTGGGGAAACTGGGTGACCCGGACGCCAACGAAACCGGTGTCCTTCATGATGTCCAGGATATCGGTAAACGGCACCTGTGGAAACGAGTTCCAGAGGTTCGAACCCAAGGCCCACTTGACGTTCTTGTTTACTGGAAGGCGACCGGCGGCCCGCGCGAGCGTGGCGGCGAGTAGGGAGATGGCTGTGCGGCGATTCACTCTGTGAGCTTACTCCCACCGGGCCTAAAAAACAATTGCCGCGAGGCTGTCAGAGCAGCTTTTCCATTTCCTTCACCAGAAAATCCACGTTCAGCTTCCCATTGCGGTAGCTGCGGGCATCGAAGTAGTACCAAATGGCGTCGGCACCCTTCGGACAATAGAACAATCCGTGCTCGTGAACCGTGCTCCGGTCGAGCAATCGCTGGTTGAAGGAACGGACGGCACCGCGCATTACGTAGGGTCTGCGGAAATCCTCGGTTGAGGAAAGCTCCTCCAGCGCCTCGAACTCTATCTGCAGCAATCGTCCGCGCAGATTGAGTTGGAAAAGGCCCGGGCCGTTGTCGGAATAACTGGCCGCCGCATAGGTTGGGGGATCGAGGGAGACAGCTGGCTCCGAAAGCCGGCAGTTCAGTTCCCGCGCAAAGGTGGCGCAGAGTTCGTGCAATTCCACGGCACCCCTGACCCGGAGCCGGTCCACCCGGATGCTGTCCTCCAAAGCAGTCTGGTCGCTGTCCCGCAGTGCCTCGATCGAGGCCGCCAGCCTACCCAGCCGGTCTGATTTCTTCAGCTTCCACTTCCCTGCCAATCCAAACAATGCGGGCCCTCACTACTTCAAGAATATTCCTTCCATTGAGCTGGACCTGGTCCCACGCGCGCGGGTCACGCACGGTGGCCTCATTTGCCAGGTACACGCTGGTGCCGCCCAGCCGGACGTAGCGCACACGCAGCCCGGATTCCTCGGCCACCACCCAGCAACGGCCGCCCGAGGGCCGGTTCCGCAAATCCTCGTTTTGATCCAGCAGCAGCAGATCGTTGGCTCGGAACTGTGCTGGAAGAACAAGTTCGGATGAAAGCCTTGCGGCCACCGGGCTCACCAGGCTGGCCAGAAGCGAGCCCGCCAGCGGCACGTAACCACGAAAAACGGCCAAGTTTGCATCGCTGCCGGGCCCGATCCGTTGGCGGACAACCGGGACTGCGCGCACCTCGGCCTCGGCCTCTTCCGGAAATCGCCACAAGAGCTCCGGCACCGTGATGCCCAGGGCCTGCATCAAACGGTCGGCCGATTCCGGGGAAAGGGAGCGGATATTCTTCAGCACATTGTGCATATGGGGCTGGGAAACACCGCAGAGCCGCGCGAGCCGGCGCTCCGTGACGCTGCCGCGCTGGACGCGCTGCCGCGCTGTTTCAACCAAACGCGAAATGAGTTCCTCAATCTGCACGGCGGGTGGAGGTATTTCCCTGAGCTATAGGGCTAAGGAGATTATGCCCCAATACCATCGTCCTGTGCGTACCAGTATTGACAGTCATCTATTTGATTCAACCACTTACAAGCCCATCGGTATTATTCCGAAACGAAACGGAATTGAACCTCGCCGCGAAATGCGGCAAAGTCTAGAAAGAGATTCGGCGGCGCCCAAGCGCTACCGGGAGGAACATTCGTGAGCTTTCAATGGAATCGGTCCGAAGTACTTGGATTGGCAAAAGAGGGATGTGCGCAATGCCGCGGTTACGGATTGCGCGATACCAGCAAGACGGCGCAGCCCGTCCCATGCAATTGCGTGTTCAGGGCAATTTTCCGCGCCTGCTACCGCAAGTTCCGCAGCTGTGCCCAAGGGGATAACCAAGTCTCGACCGCGCGGCTCGAATCCGTCCACGGACGTGAGCACAAGCGAACGTGGGGCCTGAAGAACGAGGAGTTCATGGCGGACTTTGTGCTGGTGGCAAAGCGCACGCTAAACGAGGCGGACCACAAATTGTTCCGCTTCCACTTCCTGCTGGGTGCGGACTGGAAACTTTGCTGCAAACAGCTCGGCATGGACCGCGGCACTTTCTTCCACCTGATCTACCGGATCGAGGAGAGACTGGGCCGGGTCTACAGGGAACTGCAGCCGTATGCGCTGTTCCCGCTGGATGAATATTTCGGTGGCTCCGTGCGCAAGATGATCGACGATTCACCGGACCCCGAGCGGCCCAAGGGCCTCGTCTTCCAGATGCGCGACACCGCAAAATTGTCCGCAAGACGCTCCCTGCGCGCGCCACTCCGAAAAGCCGCGTAAGGCTCCCGCAGCAACGTCGGCCTGGCTCGGAAACACCCTATCCGACGCCAGGCCGATTTTTTTTGCCGCGTAGGGAATAAGTGGCCCGCATCGGGGGATAATGCCAACGTGGACGAAACCCAAATACTGGAAGAGAAGCACAAGCTGGCAACCCGCTGGTTCCATTGGATCAACTTCCCGATCCTAACCCTCATGATCGCGAGCGGCATGCTCATCTACTGGGCGTACGATCCATACCGGATCGGGATAGGGTCCATTACTCTGTTCCACTTCTTTCCTGACTGGTTCTACGACCTCACCAAGATCGACCACAAGCTCTCCCTGGGAATGGCAATCCACTTCACCATGGCTTGGATCTTCACCATCAACGGGATCGCCTACGTGCTCTACACGGCAGTGTCCGGGGAGTGGCGGGAATTGGTCCCCGAAAAGAAGTCATTCCGCGAAGCCGCACTGGTGGCCATGCACGACATGGGTCTGAAGGTTGCGCTTCCGCCCCAAGGCCGCTACAACGCAGCCCAGCGGATCACCTACTCATTGATCGTATTCATGGGTGGCTTGAGCCTGTTGACCGGTTTGGCGATCTACAAGCCGGCGCAGCTGAACTGGCTAGTGGCGGCGCTGGGCGGCTACGAGTGGGCCCGGTGGGAGCACTTTTGGCTCACGATGTCCTATGTAGGGTTCTTCGGAATCCACATTGCCCAAGTGATTCGGGCAGGCTGGGCAAATTTCCGTTCGATGGTGTGCGGGTACGACGTGGTGGCTGCGGGTGGAACGAAGGAGTCGGAACATGGAGCGTAAATTGACCGAATTGAGCGCGCAGGAGGAAATTGCGCGCAGGACCAGACGTTCGTTCATCGTCATAGGGGCCGGTGCGGTGGCTGGCGCGGCTGGAATCGCAGGATTGGTTTCCGGAGCGCCGGAGGGAGACATTCCGCCCGCATTGCGAGGCGTACTCGGGTTCAACGAGAAGATAGCCCGCACCGCCTTGTATTCCAACGACCACTTGGCGCAGACCTACCCAGCATCGGCGATCGGCGACCAGAAGGTGAATGGCGATGTCGGTATCGACACCGATCTCGACATGGCCACTTGGAAACTGGAGGTAGTTCCTTTTCACGGCGGTACGCCCCGCATCCTGACGATGGACGACGTCAAATCGCTGCCGCACTTCGAGGAGACCATCGACTTCAAATGCGTGGAGGGCTGGAGTACCGTAAGCCAGTTCGCGGGTGTGCGGCTCGCGGACTTCACCGCCAAGTTCGCGCCGGGATCGCAAGCTGCGCCGTGCGTCGGCATGCGGACGCCGGACGAGGAGTACTACGTCAGCATAGACGCGCCCAGTGCGATGCACCCGCAGACTCTGCTGGCATGGGAGATGAACGGCAAGCCGCTTACCGAAGGCCATGGCGCGCCGTTGCGATTGGTGATTCCGGTGAAGTACGGGATCAAGAATATCAAACGGATCGGCCGGATCGAGTACACGGAAAAACCAACTCCCGACTACTGGGAGGAACGCGGGTACGACTGGTACGCCGGTCTGTAGGTTGTGCCTGATAGCATGGCGGCATGGCATCGCGTCGTGTCGCCATTGTGATCGCAGTGGCGAGCCTCCTCCCGGCAGTGGCCTCGGCAAATCCCGAGTACAGTCGGCGTACGGGCAAGGAATGCAATTACTGCCACCCGGCGAATACGTTCCGGCTGAACGATGCCGGGAAATATTACAAGGAGCATAAGTCGTTGAAAGGCTTTGTGCTTCCGCCTGCCACGCCTGTTCCGAATCCACCCAAGAAGTAGGCTGCACCTCCGCATGGATGCTGCTAAACTAGAGCCCATGCCGACATTCGCCCTGCTGCGAATGATCGCCAGCAGAGCCGCGACGCTCCTTTTTCAAGTACTATTTAGGAGACCACTATGAACCGTCGCAGCTTCTTCCATTCCAGCGCGCGGGTAGCCGCCGCCAGTGCCGTTGCATCCCAACTTACGGTCCGGGGATTTGCAGCCGTCGCCTCCAATCCGGGCAAGACCGCCATCGAATTCGCTACGGACGAGGACTTCTGGTCCCAAGTCCGTAACGAATTCACCACAGACCGTACGGTGATCAACATGAACAACGGGTACGCGAGCCCCGCGCCCCGAACAGTTCAGGAAGCCTTGCGCCGGTATACGGACTTCACCAACCAAGGACCGTACCACACCATGGTGCAGCAGCTGGAGCCCAAGGTAGAGGCTGCACGGCGCATGATCGCCGAGGCGGCCGGGTGCGATCCCGAAGAAATCGCCATCACGCGGAACTCGAGCGAGAGCTTGGAGATTGCCCAGCTGGGCATCAATTTGAAAGCTGGCGACGAGGTTCTGACCACCAACCAGGACTACCCGCGCATGCTGACAACTTTCCAACAGCGCGTCCGGCGCGACGGAATCAAGCTGAAGCAGATTTCCTTCCCGGTCCCCGTGGTGAGCATGGACGACCTTTACAACCGCTTTGAGGCGGCAATCACACCGGCCACGAAGCTGATTTTGCTTTGCCACATCACCAACCGGACCGGCCAGATCTTCCCCGTCCGCCGCATCTGCGACATGGCACATGCGCGCGGCATTCCGGTGATCGTGGACGGGGCGCACGCCTTCAACCAGTTCCCGTTCAAGATTTCCGACCTGAACTGCGATTACTACGGCGTCAGCCTACACAAGTGGACCTTCGCACCCATGGGCACCGGATTTCTATATGTGAAGAAGTCGCGGATCAAGGAGACTTGGGCATTGATGGCGTCGAGCGAGCGCCAGGATGACGACATCCGCAAATTCGAAGAGGTCGGCACCCACCCGTCCGCCATCCACGACGGGATTTGCGAGGCCATCACGTTCAACCAGAACATTGGCATCGAACGGAAAGCCGCACGGTTGCGCTACTTGCGGGACCGCTGGGCCAACCGGCTGGCGCAGAATCCGAAGGTCAAGATCCTGCACAATCCGAGCCCTGAAATGTCGTGCGGAATCGGGATGTTCGGGTTGGTAGGCGCGGACGGGCAAAAACTCGTGAACGCCCTGCAAAGCAAGCATGGAATCTACACTGCCTACGTACCGCACGCCGAATACATCGGAATCCGGATCACGCCCAGCGTCTATTCAACACTGTCGGAGGTGGATTACTTCGCGACCGCAGTTGAGAAGGAACTCAAGCTGTTGTAGGCGAACGGGCCAAACGCGGAAAGGCCCCGGATCACTCCGGGGCCTTCATACTTCTCAAATGTTTCTATCGTCGAACTAGGCGACTTTTTGAACTTTGCCGTTCTTGATGCACGAGGTGCAGAGGCGAATCCGCTTTCCAGCGCCATTGATCAGAGCGCGAACCGACTGTAGATTCACATTCCAACGACGGTTGGTCACGTTGTGCGCGTGGCTGACCTTATGACCGAACTGCGGACCCTTGCCGCAAACTTCACAAACCTTTGCCATGTTGACGAAAACTCCTGGGGATGAATGACTGCCCCAGTCCAACTGGTCCGGGCGCAAAACATTAGTGTAGCACAGATTGCGCTCAATACTTCAATTCCGTCACGATGACCTCAACCTTGTGGTCCGTCAGGTTGAGTTCGGTGTGCTTGGCGGCGGCCCCGGTCACGATATCGCCAGCCTTGTGCGGCGTGTCATCGACGGTGCCGTCGGCATTTGTGATCTTGGTCTTGGCGTCGGTCAGGTACAACACGATGCGCTTCAGCTGGTGCTCGTGCATCGGCGCTGCTTCATGCGGACCAAAGGTCACACGTGTCACGCGCACCTGGTCGTTTTCGAATTCCACTTTGTAGTGTTTTGGGTCGACCTTCACCGGATCGAGTGCCGAAGTTATGGTCTTCCCCGCCCCCGGCTTCTTCAATTCGATTTCGACAATGTTCACTGGCTTGGGCGTGGACACTTCGGCTGCGTGCATGCCGTCCATCGGACTCCACTTGACCTCGTTGTCCTTGAACTTGAGAACCGCCTTGCGCCCGCCCTCGTACTCGAAGCTCTGCGCACCGGCATTCCGGTAGATCATCACCCGATTGGCCTTGTGCTCATGCATCTTGGTTTTCTCGTGGGGTTGCACCACCACGTCCAAGATACGGACATCGTCGTTGTCGACAGGGCGTTTGATGATCTCTTCGGCCAGCAGGCCGCCGACCACAAACACGGAAAGGAGGAGTACGGTGTTTCGCATGGGGATTTAGGTGATTGTACCCTACTGGATGCCCAACCGGAACGGCTCGCTCTCGACAACACCCCGGATCAGCACATGGGCCTTGTAGCCCGATTCCGCCAAGTCCGTAGCGATCTTGTCGACCGCGCAGCCATCACGCAGCGTCAAACCGCGGCCGAGGGCGTACCCCAGCATCTTCGATGTCAAATTCCTCACCACCAAAGCCTTGCGGTCCAACAATGCGCGTTTCAATCCTGCCACGTCCGCGATTTTGGTGCCGTCCGGCAGAGCGCCCGAAGCGTCAATTTTTCCACCACCGTCTTCGGTCCGCCATCGTCCCAAGACATCGTAGTTTTCGAGCGCGAACCCCAGCGGGTCGATACGGGAATGGCAACTGCCGCATACCGGGTTTGCGCGGTGCCGCTCCAGGCGTTCGCGAACGGAGAGAGACTTCGAACCCGGATGGTTGTCGGCAAGTGCGGGCACGTTCGGAGGTGGCGGGGGCGGCGGGGTGCCCAGCAGATTCTCGAGGATCCATTTTCCGCGCAGGACCGGACTGGTCCGCTGTGGGTACGAGGAGACCGCGAGCACCGCAGCCATGCCCAAAACGCCGCCACGATGACCGGCTTCAGGTGCGTCGCCGGAGGGGAGCTCGAACCGTTTTGGCTGGGCGCTCAGGTCCTTCAATTTGAGTCCGTAAAGATTGGCGGTCTTGTTGGTGAAGATGCCGAAATTGGAGTCGATCAGGTTGAGAAGGGAGAGGTTTTGCGCCAGTAATTCCTGAAGGAATAGGACGGGCTCGTACCGGATGGCCCCCTGGGTTTCGGCGTCGTAGTAGTCGGGGAAAAGTTTTTCGTCGGGTTTAATGTCGCGGCCCAACTCGCGGATGCCCAACCACTGTCCGATGAACCGCTCCGCGAATTCCCGCGATTTTTGCTCCTTCAGCATGCGGTCCACTTGACCGGAAACCACGGCTGGATCTCGAAGCTTGTCCTGTGCGGCTAGCTTAAAAAGCTGTTTGTCCGGCATGCTGCCCCAGAGGAAGTAGGAGAGGCGGCTGGCCATCGAGTAGGAATCGGGCTGGGTGGGCTCTCTGCGGTAGAGGAATTCGGGAGACATCAAGACGCCACGGAGCGTGTAAAGAATAGCCCGGTCGAAATTGTCCCCGCGCTTCTGCGCCGTGTGGAACAGGGCGAGGTAGCGGTCGGAATCACCAGCGGAAACCGGACGGCGGAACGCGCGGGGGAGGAATGCGGCGAGAACTTTTGCGGCGGCGGCGTCCGGCGTCAATTCAGGACCAGGAACCGCCGTGAAAATCGACTTCCTCGACGTAGGATCATTCGCGGCGTAATCGAGTGCCTCCTTGGCTGCCGCCAGATATTTCTCGGCATGGATGGGGGAGAGAAAAAGGGTTTCAGCCGCGTTGTCGAAACCCTCGCCTCCGGCTCCATCGGCCGGAAGTGCGTGGGCTGCGTCGATCTGGATATCGAGGAGATCGCGGATCGTGGCGGAGTATTCGTCCCGGTTGAGTCGGCGTATCGGCCACGGGCCGACTGTGGTGGGACCGGCACACGCTTGGGTGCGCAGAGCGGTGTCGAGCCAATTTGCGAAGGCCTCGCGATCGGCTGGGGCGGGGCTTGCGGCACCTTTCGGCGGCATCTCGCCATTCCGTACACGAATCAGGATGCGGTTCCAGCCAGCGTTCTCGGAGCGTAGCGAATCCGCAGCGGCGAACGCGGCCAGACTTATCCCCCCCGCCGAGCGGCCACCGCCATGGCAGGCACCGCAGTAGGTGCCGAGGAACGACTGGCCCTCGTCGGAGTTTCGGGGACCGGCCCCGAGCGATACGGCGGGTATCAGGAGCGCGATGCCGACGAAGTAGTTCAATGGCCTCAAGCCCGAAGTTTATCGCGAAATGGTTTGAAAGGCGAATTCGCGACCGTGGCCCTTGGTAAACGCCAAGCGAATCCACAGGAGTGCGAAGGGTTCCAGAAGGCGGGCCTGCGTCAAGAGACCGGCATCCTGTGCGTCAAACCCCAATTCGGTCGCGAGCTGTCCCACCGTCGCGTTGGCTGTGGGGTCATCGCCGCAATAGTAGAGCAAGGCCTTCCTGCCGCCGATGGAAGGGTCCGCCATAACGTTGTAACCAACCGTATTGAAGGCCTTGACGACGGTCGCGCCCGGAGCCCACGAGGCAACCAATTCACCGCCCGACGTCGAGGTCCCGATCTCGAGGCCGGCGAGATTCGGTAGCAGTGGATTGGTGGCGTCCACAAGGATCTTGCCTTCCAGACCCGTCCCGTCGGAACCGGCGGCACCCTCCAAGATGGACTTTGTGGCGGGCCAGGGCGTCGCCAGGATAAGAACGTCGCTAGCAGCGACCGTCCCAGCCACCGTATCGGTACAGGCTGTCGGACCGGCCGTGGAAGCCAAGGCCTTCATTTCATCCGATTGCGGGTTGCGCGAACTGAATACAACCTGGTGTCCCAACCGCGCCAAACGGGTTCCCAGAGTGCCGCCGACGTTACCGGCTCCAATGATTCCGATTTTCATGATTCCTTGGATCACGGCCAGTGGGCGGAGGCTTCAAATCTTCTTCACACCCGGCGCAACTTCGACAGCCGTTCCCCCGCCGCCTCCAAGGTTTCGTACTTCTTGCAAAAACAAAACCGCAGCTTCTGGGAGCCCCCGCCGTTCGACGAATAAAAGCTGGACCCCGGTACCGCCGCCACACCGATCTCCTTCACCAGATACATGGCGAATTCAACGTCACTTTTCGCCCCGAACCCGGAAATGTCGGTCATGATGTAGTAAGCCCCGTCAGGGACATGGCACTCAAAACCGGCGGCGCTGAGCATCTTCAGTGCGGCTTGGCGGCGACCGTCGTATTCGGCCCCAAGGCCGGCAAAATACGAATCCGGCAAATTCAAAGCCATTACTCCCGCCTGCTGCAGGGGCGTTGCCGCGCCCACTGTCAGGAAGTCGTGCACCTTCCGGATCGAAGCGGTCAGGGACTCGGACGCAATCACCCAACCCACCCGCCAACCGGTGACCGAAAACGTCTTGCTCATGCTGTTGATCATGATGGTCCTGTCCAGCATCCCAGGCAGCGAGATCATCGGCACGTGTTCCAAGCCGCCGTAAACGATGTGTTCGTAGATCTCGTCGGTAATTGCGAGCGCATCGAACTCCTGGCAAAGTTCCGCAATCATGGTCAACTCCGCCCGCGAGAATACTTTGCCCGTCGGATTGTTCGGCGTGTTGATGATGATGGCCTTCGTACGCGGGGAAAAGGCCGCGCGGAGCTCAGCCGGGTCGATGCTCCAATCCGGTGCGTGGAGTTTCACCAGCTTGCGGGTGGCACCGACCAACAACGTATCGGGGTGGTAATTCTCGTAGAAGGGTTCGAAGACGATCACCTCGTCTCCCGGATCGGCGACGGCCAGCAGGGACGCAACCATGCCTTCGGTCGCTCCACAGCAGACCGTAATGTGGCGCTCTGGATCAAAATCCAACGCATAGGTGCGGCGGTACTTGTCTGCGATGGCCTGACGGAACGGCTTGGTACCCCAAGTGATGGGGTATTGGTTGTGGTTGGCGTCAATGGCGTCGGCGGCGGCCTTCTTCAGGTCCACTGGGGCGGCGAAATCGGGAAAGCCCTGGGCGAGGTTCACGGCACCGTTCGCGATGGCCAAGCGGCTCATCTCGCGGATGACGGATTCGGTGAAATCGGCGGTGCGGGCGCTACGGAAGGTCTTGGGCGCAAGGGCGATGGCCATGAGAACCATGGTCGCACGGTGATTTAGCCAGCCGTCTCAAGCTTTTTCTTGGGCGTGGGAGCCTTTGCGGGTGCTTTCTTTGTCGCCGATTGGGCGGCAGGCTTTTTCACCACCGTGGGCTTCGCGCGCGAAACCGTCCGCACACCTGGCCTCGGACCGGGCACCGAAGCGGTCTTCGATTTCACGCCGCCACCGGGAGTCCGCGCCGCCAAGGGCAGATTCGTCAGCCGCACCGGCGGGACATCGTAAGCCTCTTTGACGTCGCCCTGTTTGAGCCTGTTGTCCCGATAGATCGCCCGGTAGACATCGGCGTTGCGAAGTACAGCCTGCACGTACTCACGTGTCTGTTCGATGGGAATACTCTCCACAAATTCGGCCGGTTCGCGGTACGGAATCGTGTTGAGCCATTGGCGAAGACGACCGGGCCCGGCGTTGTACGCAGCGAGGGTGCGGACCCAGTCGCCGTCCCAGCCCTGCAATTGGTCGTGGACATAGCGGGTCCCGAGCCGGATGCTGATTGCCGGATCGAGCAACGAGTTCGTGCTGGCTAGCTTCACGCCCTCCTTGCGGGCCAATTCGCGGCCCGTGGGCGGCATCAGTTGCATCAGTCCCAAGGCATTGACCGGCGAGCGCGCCGCGGGATT
>CAIYDY010000312.1 GCA_903925015.1 uncultured Acidobacteriia bacterium | reverse complement strand
GTTGGCCGAGGTGACGACCGTGATGTCCAAGCCCGCCACGGGAATCTTGTCGCCAGGCTTGACGATGGTCCGGGGAGCTTTTTCGTAAAGATCGGCATATATCTTCTGGAAGCCGGGCACCTGTTCGCGCGGTTCCACGGAAGGACCGTGATCCACGTAGTGTTTGATCGGGATCCGTTTGGCCAAGGCTTCGAGGCCACCTACGTGGTCACCGTGGTAGTGGCTCAGCACCATGTAGTCGATCTGCTTGACACCGGCGGCTTCGAGGACGGCCATGATGCGGTCCACGTCGCGGTCGCCGGGGCTGCCCGTGTCGATCAGCATCGACTGGCCGGAAGGTGAAACGTAGAGGGTGGCGTGGCCGCCTTCCATGTCCATGAAATAGATGTCGAGCGGTTTCTGGGCGACAGCAAGGATCACTGACGCGAGCAGCAACATTCCTGTTTTCAACACTTAGTAGCCTTTCTTCTTATCCACTACATTCACCATCGGCAGGCCATCGGCAAAGCGCCGGATGTTGTCCTTGATGGTGCCGAGCATGCGCGCGTTGTCGAGATCCGAACGGCCGGCAATATGGGGCGTGATCATGACGTTCTTGAAACTCCACAACGGATGGCCCTTGGGAAGCGGCTCGGGGTCGGTCACATCGACACCGGCACCGTCGAGCTTCTGGGAGTCGAGAGCCTTCACCAAACCGTTCATGTCGTAGACGCCTCCTCGGCTGACCGCGACAAAGTAGGAATGCTGCTTCATGAGTTCAAATTCCTTGGCACCGAACATTTTGTGGCTCTTGTCCGTGTCGGGGGCGGAAATGAAAACGGCGTCGGCGAGGGGCACGACCTCGTCCAATTGGTCCGGCTTCACAACGCGGTCGATGTAGGAAACAATGGGCTTCTCCTCGGGATCGACACCGATGACGTGCATCCCGAATGCCCAGCAGCGCAGCGCGATATTGGTGCCGATGCCACCCATGCCGATGATCAGAGCCGTCTTCCCCCGCAGTTCGATGCCTTTGAAGGGGGTCCGGAGCCAGTCCTCGTTCTGTTTGGCCGCTCCGTATTCGTTCAGGCGGCGCGAGGTGTAGAGCAGCAATGCCATGGCGTGGTCGGCAATCTCGATGCCCTGGACCACTTTGTTGTTCGTCATGACCACGTCGCTGTTCTTGAAGGGTTCAGCGCCCGGAACTTGGAGGATGTTCTCGACACCGGCCGACATCACGCCGACCCACTTGAGCCGTTTGGATGCAGCGTACATTTGAGGGGTGATCACACCGATGAAGCCGTCCGCGTCGGCAATCTCGGAGAGGACCGTGCCTGGAGTCGCGCCCACGACCATAACCTTCGGCGAAACGGACTGAAAATCCTGTACTTGGCCGGGGCCGGGGCTCAGTAGGACGATCTTTTTGACCTGTGCGGAGAGCTGGGGGGAGAAAAGAGAGAGGGCAGTCAGCAGAGGAGGAAGGATTTTGCGCATCGGGTGAATTCTATCGCACCGCGCGCGGAGGGTGTGGAACCCGACGACGAAAGAGGAATATTGGAAGGGGGCGGGTGTCCGCCCCCTTCCGGAAAGCTACATCTTGACGTCGGTGACTGCGATGGTGGTGCCAGTCACTTTGCCGGAAACCGTGACCTTCATGCCGGCGTGCGGCGCAAGCTTGTCCTGCTTGTCGACTGTGTAGATTTTGCCGTCGGCGGTGACCAGGACGGCATCGGCGCCACCCTTGATGCAACGCGCCGAGCATTCGGCATTGTTGACCATGGCCGGCTTCGTCGAGCAGTTCTTGTCGACAACCGTGCCGGTGATGTCTTCGGCGAAGGCGGTGGCCGTCATGCCGAGGGCGAGTACGAATAGAGCGGTGAGCTTCATGATTGTTGGATCTCCGCTGCCAGTATAACCCAATTCGCGGCGACGTACCACCGGATAATATGATGGGGCTTATGCCCATCTACGAGTACCTGTGCGAATCGTGCGGCAAGAAGTTCGAGCGGCTCGTTCGTCGGGCAGCCACCCCAGCCTCCGAAGTGGTCGACTCAGGTTGCCCAGGCTGCGGCGAGAAGCATGTGCGCCAGCAATATTCGACCTTCGCGGCACGCGCCGGAGCGGGTGACTACCGAGCAACCCCGGCTGAATCGCGCATGGGCGAGGGGCGGTCGTGCCCCGGCGGCATGTGCTCCAACCCCGGCGTCTGCGGCATGAACTAAACGCTGCCAACAAAAACCACTCACAAATCCATGTCGAACTCCATCACAACGTCGTTGTCCAACGCCGAGATCCTAACACCTGAAGCCCAGGCGTTCCTAGTCGAGCTGCACCGCAAGTTCAATGGACGCCGTTTGGAACTGCTCGCGGCCCGCAAGGTGCGCCAAACAGCCATTGACGGCGGCCAGCTGCCCGACTTCCTGCCCGAAACCCGCGAAATCCGCGAATCGGATTGGACTGTCGCTCCGATCCCGGCCGACCTGCGCGACCGCCGCACCGAAATCACCGGCCCCACCGACCGCAAGATGGTCATCAACGCCCTCAACTGCGGCGCGAAGATGTTCATGGCGGATTTCGAGGACGCCAACTCCCCTACCGGGACGAACCTCATCGACGGCCAGCAGAACATGAAGGACGCCGTCCGGCGCGAGATTTCCTTCACCGGTCCCGAAGGCAAACAATACAAGCTCAACGAAACTACCGCCGTACTGCTGATCCGCCCCCGTGGATGGCATCTGGTGGAAAAGCACTTCCAAGTGGACGGCGAGGTGATATCGGGTGGCCTGTTTGATTTCGGCCTCTATTTTTTCCACAACGCCAAGGAACTGCTGGCCCGCGGCTCCGGCCCCTATTTCTACCTGCCGAAGCTGGAATCGCACTTGGAAGCCCGGCTGTGGAACGATGTGTTTGTGTTTGCGCAGGACTACTGCGGCGTGCCGCAAGGCTCCATCCGGGCCACCGTTCTGATCGAGACAATTCTGGGCGCGTTCGAGATGCATGAGATCCTCTGGGAATTGCGGAACCACTCGGCTGGTCTGAACTGCGGCCGTTGGGACTACATCT
>CAIYDY010000311.1 GCA_903925015.1 uncultured Acidobacteriia bacterium | reverse complement strand
CTTTCGGTCTATCGGGACGACTGCCACGCGCTTTCCGGCTTCGTGAACGGCACCTTCCACAAGGTAAAGATCAACGCGGGGGGAGCCGCATCCTGGACGTCCGGCAGTCGCCCGGGCAGCTACTACCAGCCGTTGTGGAAGGTCGTCGCGCCTCTCAACAAGTCTGTTTCGGTGTTCGCCGAATGGCGGTACTACGGCTTTGCCGAAACCTTCCAAGCCTACGAATCCTTCCGCACGCACCTTTTGACCGCCGGATTGAGGTACACAAGATGAAGTCCGCAATCAGCCCCGCGTTTGCCCTCCTCGCAAGCGCCATCTCGCTCTCCGCCGCCGCGCTCCCCATGGACTCGGCCCGCGGCGACAAGCTCTTCGAATCCCAAGGCTGCATCCAGTGCCACAAGCTGCGCGGCGTCGGCGGCAGTTTAGCCCCCGACCTCGGTCGTGTCCTCGACCGCGCCATGACCCCGGCCGACCTGGCCGGTGCCATGTGGAACCACGCCCCTGCCATGTGGACCGCCATCCGCGAAAAAGGCACCTCGGTCGGCCAGCTCACGGACCAGGACGCCTCGGACCTCTTCGCCTCCTTCTCCGCCGCCCGCTATTTCGAAAATCCCGGCGACGCCGGCCGCGGCAAGCGTCTATTCACAACCAAAACTTGCGCCACCTGCCACGGCTTAACCATCTCTCCGAACGCCGCCGCCAAGCCCGTCAATCAGTGGCAAACCCTCGGCGACCCAGTGGCCCTCGTGGGTGCCATGTGGAACCACACCTCCACCATGTGGGCCGAACTCTCCAAAAAGAAGCTGAAGTGGCCGGATTTGTCCGCCCAGGAGCTGTCCGACCTGCTCCTTTACCTCCGCAGCGTCTCGCACTCCACCACGCCGCTCCAGGCATTCCGCATCACGGTCGGCTCGGAGGGCGCAGCCCTTTTCGCCTCGAAAGGTTGCGGATCCTGCCATGAATCCCGCCCCTTGGGCCATTCGATCAGCCTCACCGATGTCGCCGCCTCCATGTGGAATCACGCGCCGCTGCTCCATTTGGAACCCCCGCGCCTCGATGGCGGCGAAATCAACGAGGTCCTGGGTCAGCGCTGGGCCAGCCAGTTCTTCGCTGGCAGCGGAGACCCCAACAAGGGCCGCAAAGTCTTCGCCTCAAAACGCTGCGTCGAATGCCACACGGGAGGCGGACCCGGCCCCGACCTCCACGCCCGGGCCGGAGATTGGAGCGGCATTACGATGGTGTCAGCCCTTTGGCGGCACGGTCCGCAGATGTTGGCCCAGGCCACCGCGAGGAAAATCCCCTGGCCGGTGCTGAAATCCGGCGAAATGTCCGATCTGATTGCGTACTTGAACAAGAAGGAGACCAATCGTTGACCACCGGTGAAAGACCACCTTGGCTAGCCCTTCTAACCAGCCACTGGGTTAGCCTGCTAGGCGTAGGCCTTGCCACAACTGCTGGATTTTCCTGGCTGTTCGTCCTGCCCATGCACCTGAAGGGCAAGGCCGACAACCCTTACATCGGGATTCTGGCGTTCCTGATCATCCCCGCGATCTTCATCCTTGGCCTAATCCTGATGCCCGTCGGGGTTTGGTTAGCCCGTCGCCAGGTTGTCAAGGGCCTGCGGGCGATGCCGAACCGCCGTGCGTCCCTCGGTCGCTTGGTCACGTTTCTCGGCCTCATGACCTTCGTCAACCTTGTCATCGGCAGCCAAGCCACATACCGCGCCGTCCAACATATGGAAACCGACCAGTTTTGCGGTCAAAGCTGCCATGTGATGAAACCCGAATTCACGGCATGGAAGCAGACACCGCATGCGGCCCACTCTCATGTGGAGTGTGTCGAATGCCACATCGGCCCAGGCGCGTCCGGGTGGTTCCACGCCAAACTCGCCGGCATCCAGCAGCTTAAAGATGTCACCTTCGATACCTACAAGCGACCCATTGAATCCGCCATCGAAAGCAACCGCTTGGTGGGCTCCGCGGAAACCTGCGAGAAGTGCCACGCACGTGAGCGCGACTTGGGTTCCAGCGTGAAAGTTCGCACAAGCTACCACGACGACGAGGCCAATACGCTCACCGAAACCGTCCTGACCATGCGGGAGGGCGACATCCACCGAGCCCACGTGGGTCCCGGTGTCCGCATTCGCTATGCCCCCGCCGATCCGAAACGTCAGACCATTCAGTGGGTGGAGTATTCCGACGGCAAGGGCCGCACCAGCCAATACCCGGCCACAGGCGTCGACGCGAAGGCGCTTGCCGCGCTCCCGAAATTCGAAATGCAGTGCGTGGATTGCCACAACCGTGCGGCGCACACATTCCAATCCGCTGCCAAGGCCATCGACAGCGGTCTCGAGCTCGGCGAAATCCCAACATCCTTGCCGTTCATGAAGAAGACGGGGCTGGAGATCGTGACTTCGGCGTTTCCCACCGTCGAAGCGGCAGCCACAGGCATTCCGGCCAAGCTCGCGGCCTTCTACAAGGAAAAATATCCCGATATCGCAAAGACGCGGAGCGCCGAAATCGACGCTGCCGGCAAGGGCCTGGTCAAGATTTACAACCGCAACGTGTTCCCCGACCTGAAAGTCACTTGGGGGACCTACCCGATCAATCTCGGCCACACCGACGCACCGGGCTGCTTCCGTTGCCACGACGGCGGCCACTCGACCGCCGACAACAGCCGGACTATCAGCAACGATTGCTCGCTCTGCCACGAAGCCGTGGCCGTCGACGAGGCGTCTCCGGCGGTCTTGAAGACTCTCGGCATCCCCGAGAAGAAACAAACCCACTAGGGTCCAAAAAGGAAGAAAAATGAAGAAAACACTACTGTTGATCGCGCTGCTGGCACCGGCCAGCCTCGTATTCGGTGCCGACGCCAAGGCTGGCGCTGCCGCGTACGCCAAGTCCTGCACTGGCTGCCACGGTCCTGCCGGTGGTGGAAATCCGGCCATGGCCAAGGTTTTCCCCACCATGCCCGACCTCACCTCGGCCAAAGTCCAAGCCGAATCGGATGCCGAGCTGATGAAGGCCATCAGCGAGGGCAAAGGCAAAATGCCTGCCCAGAAGACCGCACCCGCTGCCGACGTGGTGGCGTTTCTCCGCACATTGAAGAAGTAGAAGGAGATCTGAAATGAAACGAGTTGCTCTCATTCTTGCCCTACTGGCACCCGCCGGAACCCTCATGGCGGCCGACGCCAAGGCGGGCGAAGCGGCCTATGCCAAGTCCTGCAAGAACTGCCATGGTGCTGCCGGAACCCCCGCCGCTGCGATGGCCAAGATGTTCCCGACGATGGGCGATCTGTCCAGCGCGAAGGTCCAAGCCATCTCGGATGCCGACATGAAGAAGGTGATCACCGAAGGGAAGGGCAAGATGCCGGCCTCCAAGGCCCTGTCCGCCACTCCCGATGATGTGGTTGCGTTCGTCCGCAGCTTGAAGAAGTAAGAGTCCCGTTGGTGGGAAGGGTTGGGTGCCGCGCGGCGCTTGCGCGTCTGCTAGCGTAGGCTCATGCGGCACCAAACCCCCGTAACCCAACTGCCCTCGTGGATCGCGCTGGGCTCCCATTCGACGGCGTTGAAGGCTCTGCATCTGCGCGACCTGTTCGCGTCCGATCCCGCCCGCGCCAATCGGTTCTCCCTCGAAGCCGAAGGCATTTTCCTCGATTACTCCAAGAACCGGATCACGGACGAGACCCTCGCCCTGCTCCTCCAATTGGCGCGCGAATCCGGCTTGGCCGAATCCATCGAGGCCATGTTCCGCGGCGATGCCATCAATCTTACCGAAAAACGGTCCGTACTTCACACCGCGTTGCGTGCTCCGCGAACTGCGGAAATCTTCTCGGGTGGAGTCAACGTGGTTCCGGATGTCCACGCCGTCCTCGACAAGATGGAGGTTTTCGCCGAACGCGTCCGCTCAGGCGAGTGGACCGGCCACACCGGCAAGCGCGTCAAAACCGTCGTCAACATCGGCATCGGCGGCTCCGACCTCGGTCCCGTGATGGCCTACGAAGCCCTCCGCCACTATTCCGCCCGCGACCTCCAGTTCCGCTTCGTCTCCAACGTCGACGGCACAGATTTCGCCGAAGCCACCCTAGATCTCGACGCGTCCGAAACCCTGTTCCTGGTCGCCTCCAAAACTTTCACCACGCTCGAAACCATGACCAACGCCCGGACGGCCCGCCAATGGCTGCTGGCGTCACTGGGCGACGAGGCTGCCATCGCCAAGCACTTCGCGGCGATTTCAACCAATGCGGCCGAGGTCTCCAAGTTCGGCATCGATACGGCCAACATGTTCGGCTTCTGGGACTGGGTCGGCGGCCGCTATTCCATGGATTCCGCCATCGGACTCTCCACCATGATCGCCATCGGCGGCGCGAATTTCCGGGCCATGCTGGCCGGTTTCCACGCCATGGACACCCACTTCCGCACCGCGCCGTTTGAACAGAATCTGCCGGTGCTGCTGGGACTGCTCGGCATTCTCTACACCAACTTTTTCGGGGCGCAGACCTCCGCCGTGCTCCCCTATGACCAATACCTGAAGCGCTTCCCCGCATACCTCCAACAGCTGACGATGGAGAGCAACGGCAAATCCGTCACCGTCGATTCCGCGGCCGTCGACTATGAAACCGGCGCGATCTACTGGGGCGAGCCCGGCACCAACGGCCAGCACTCGTTCTACCAGCTGATCCACCAGGGCACAAAGCTGATCCCGTGCGATTTCATCGGTTTCGCCAAGTCATTGAATCCACTGGGCGCGCACCACGACATCCTGGTCGCCAATCTATTCGCCCAGGCCGAGGCGCTGGCTTTCGGCAAAACTTCGGACGAAGTCCGGGCCCAAGGCACTGCGGACTGGCTGGTCCCGCACCGGACGTTCTCCGGCAACCGCCCGTCGAACATGATCCTGGCGGAGGAACTAACCCCCGAAATTCTCGGCAAGCTGGTCGCGCTTTACGAACACGCGGTCTTCACCCAGGGCATCATCTGGCGGATCGATTCGTTCGACCAGTGGGGCGTGGAACTGGGCAAGGTTCTCGCGATGAAGATCGTGCCGGAACTACAGTCGGAGACCGAGCCAGCCGAAACCCACGACGCCTCGACGAACCACCTGATCCGCTGGTACCGCTCCCGCCGGTAGGTGCCCCGCTCCACCGTCTATAATCGAACCGTGAAGTTCGCCATCCTCCTGGCCGCGCTCCTGCCACCTCTGGCAAGCGCGGCCGACCCCACCCTCTACGCCCTGATGTCGGTCACCAAGGAGTACGTCGTCGGGGCAAAACTCCCTCCCAGCGGCCTTTTCCGCCGCGATCCCACCGGCTGGAGCCACGCAGCCTACAACCACCCGTTCCTCTTCGGCCTTGATTCCGACCCCGCCGATC
The DNA here is from genome assembly GCA_903925015.1 of uncultured Acidobacteriia bacterium. Classification (GTDB taxonomy): domain Bacteria; phylum Acidobacteriota; class Terriglobia; order Bryobacterales; family Bryobacteraceae; genus BOG-234. The sequence continues at coordinate 11,539 of CAIYDY010000311.1, read as the reverse complement.
CCTCCACCCTCTACCTCGCAGCCGGCAACGGACTCTTCCGCGCTGCAAAAAACGGCGAAAACTGGACCCTCCTCACCGGCAGTGACGTCACCGAACTCCGCGACGTCTCCATCGACCAAACAACCGGAGCCATCTACTACGGCTACAGCCACGGTATCCGCGTTTCCACCGACCGCGGCAAAACTTGGCGCGAAATCGGTACCACCCTCCACCGCAAGTTCACCGAATCGATCCGCGTGGACCGCACCAAATCCGGCACCCTCCTTGCGGGCGGGGAAGAGGGCGTCTTCCGCTCCACCGACAACGGTGCAACCTGGAAACTTGCCGGTGCCGCCGGAATCCAGATCACCCATCTCGCGCAGTCCTCACATGACGCCTGCCGCTGGTTCGCCACCACCTACTTGGCCGGCCTCTACACCTCCTCCGACTGTGGCAAAACCTTCGAATCCGTCGGACCCATCGGTGTCGGGCGCAACCTCTACGACATTGCCTTCGACCCCGCGTCCCCCACCCGCGTCGCCATAGCCGGATGGGGTCCCGGCATCCAGATTTCCGACGACGGCGGCAAGACCTGGCAGCCCCGCAACCTCGGCCTCCCCACCACGGAGATCACGGCCGTGATTTTCGATCCCGCCCATCCCGGCCGGGTTTACGCCGGTGTCCACCAGGAAGCCCTGTACGTTTCCGACGACCTCGGCAAGACCTGGCGCAAGGACGGTCTCGACGGCAGTTCCATCACCCGCCTCAAATTCGTTCCCGAAGGGCCTATAACCAGATGAAAACCCTCCTCGCCCTGGCATTTGCAACCCTATATATGCAGGTCGGCCTCCGGGCCGAGAGTCCCGATTTCGCCACGCGCAAGCTGGAAATCATCGACGCCTACGCCCACTATCCCGGCCCCGGCGATGCCGGTTACGCCCAAATCGCCGCCAAGCTCTGGCACCACGAGGACCCCGCCTGGTGCTCCAAACGTTTGGAGGAAATCCTCGCGGCGGGACCCAGCGGCGACATGTTCTGGATGTACCCGGTCACCGCCATCGCCCAGCTCGACCAGGGCCAGCTCACCCCCTCCGCCCGCCAGGCTCTCAAGAACTCCTGGAAAACCTACATGCCCTACCGGGGCGACACCGAAAACCACTTCCTTCTCTACTACTCCACGCTCTACCTGATGTCGCAATACTGGCCCACTGACGGGCCGGAGACGTGGTTCACCGGCAAAAGCTCCGCCGACAATATGGAGGAGGCGCGCCAATGGATCGAAAACTGGGTCAAACTCACCACCACCCGCGGCCAGGGCGAGTACGATTCCCCCCACTACATGGGCGTCTACCTGATCCCCATGTCGTACCTCGCCGGCTGGGCCAAGGATCCGGCCATGAAAAAGCGCGCGCAGATGATGCTGGAGTACCTGATTGCCGACTACGCCCCCGAAAATCTCGAAGGCCTCTACGTCGGTGCCCACGCCCGCGTCTATGAGGACCAACTCGTCGAGCGCTGGAAGGGCGTTTCGAGCGACTTCGGCTGGCTCTGGTTCGGCGTCGGCCGCCGCCTGCCGATGCCCGACAACTACGTCCTCTACTACTCCCTCGCCAGCGGCTACGAACCACCCGAGATCCTCAAAAAGATCGGCACCGACCGCACCGCGCCCTACACCCACATCGAACGCAAGCGCACCCGCAACCGCTGGCGCTTTTACGACGACCTCCACGGCCCCGTCTACAAAACCACCTACGTCCGCAAGGAATACGCCGTCGGCTCCGACCAGGGCGGCACCCTCCAACCCATCCAGGAGCATTCCTGGGACGTCACCTGGTCCGTCCCCGACCCGCGCGGTGTCCAGAACACCTTCTTCACCGTCCAGCCGTTTTCGTCCATCCACGAACTCCAGACCTACTTCGTCTTCAACCCCGATCCCGCCATCGAGGGCGTTGTCAAGTCCAAGAAGACCTACGACTCCCCCGACAAGCTCCTCGGTGGTTCCCCCCACGAAAAGATCTTCCAGGACATGGATACCGTGGTGGCGCTCTACGACATCCCGCCCGGTACCCGCTTCCCCGGAATCAATGGATTCTTCTCAAAGGACCTGACCGAAACCCGCGAAGACCCCTCCGGCTGGATTTTCATGCGCGCCGGTGATTCCACTTTCATCGCCTGCAAGCCGCTCCAGACGTACGAATGGAAGCCGATTGCGGGAGGCGGTCGCCGCCTTTTCAGCCCGTATCCCAAGAATGGGGTGGTCGTCCAGGTGGCGGCGCAGGCGGAATACCCGGATCTGGCCGCCTTCGGGCGCGCGATCCTGAAGCTCCCGCTGGAAACGAGTCTGGAGCCGACCCCGCGCGTCCGGTTCCGCACCCTGCGCGGCCGGAACATCGATTTCACCTACGGCGGAGTTCCATCCGTGAACGGAACCCCCACCGACTACCAGCACTGGCCGCTCTTCGGTGGCCCGTTCCTCGAAGCCGCCGTCGATTCCGAGCGCCTCGTCATGAAATACGGCCGGATGCGGCGGACCCTCGATTTTCGGACGCTCAACATAACGGATACGTTACAGTAGACAATGCACGGGTCCGCTTCGACCCACACAACCTTGACTTTGCCGTTTGGGCAACGTATAGTTTTCATTCCGTTCGCAGTCTCGTTTTGCAACCAAGAGTTACAGAAAGGAACAGGGTCCAATCATGCCTTCAATAATCCAGGCTAGGTTTTCAAAACTCCGGCCAGTCGCCGGAAGCAGTTTGACACGCGCCACGTTTGCCGCCTGTCTATTCGCCGCCGCCGCGTTCGGGCAAGCCCAAACCGGCTCGCTTTCCGGCGTCGTCCTCGACGCCAACACCGCCGCAATTCCCGGCGTCAGCATTGACGCAACGCTGGTCGCCACCGGCGTAACTCTCCACACGGTCTCCTCGGAGTCCGGCGTCTACGTTTTCCCGAACCTGCCCACAGGCGTATGGACCGTCACGGCCACCAAGACCGGCTTCAAGAAGCTCGTCCGCAGCGAAATCCAAATCTTCATCGCGCAACGCCAGGCGTTGGACCTGAAGCTGGATATCGGCGACGTGGCCCAGAGCGTTGAGGTCACCGCCAACCAGTCCCTTCTCGATACTGAAAATGCCGTTCGCGGCCAGTCACTCACCCCGAAGATGTACCGTACCCTTCCCATGTGGTCGGGCGGCCTGCAGAACCCGTCGGCGTTCCTTGGCTACATGGCCGGTGTGAACTCCGGCGGTGAAACCAGCATCGCGGGCTCCACAGGCCGCGCCCGCGAGCAGCTCATCGACGGCACCAGCAACGTGATCCCGGAATCGGGCGGCACGGTGTTCAATCCCCCCTCGGCCGAAGCGTTCAGCGAAGTGAAGCTGCTTGTCGGCACCTACACCGCCGAATACGGCCGTGTCGGCGGTGGTATTGAAATCTTCACCACCAAGTCCGGCACGAATGCGCTGCACGGCACCTGGTCCTACAGCATGCGCCGCGACATCTGGAACGCCGCAGGCTGGAGCGTCAACCAAAACCGAGCCAATGCCCCCGGCTTCCGCCCCAAGGACCGCCTCAATGCCACCGGTGGCGGCGTCGGCGGCCCCGTTTACATCCCGAAAATCTACAACGGCCGCAACAAGACGTTCTTCTACTTCTCGGACGACAACGATCTCCGCCCGGTGAGCCCCGCCTCCATCACCAACACGGTCCAAAGCGCCGCGATGCGCACCGGCAACTTCAGCGGAATCTCGCAGGTCATCTACGACCCGGCCACCACCATTGGAACCGGCTCCACCGCGACCCGGACCCCGTTTGCGGGCAATGTGATTCCGTCCAGCCGGTTCAGCAAGATCGCCAACGCCATCATCCCGGTCATCAACGCCCCCACCAACGGCAACCCCACCAACAACCACTCCTTCGTGAACACCTCCCAGGTCACGGACCATGTCTGGGCGTTCAAGATCGACCACAACTTCTCCGACAAGAGCCGCCTTTCGTACTTCCAGTCGTGGGACAGCCAGTTGACTCACGCCGTCAGTGACTTCGAAGGCCCGCTGGGCTCCGCGCTCGGCGACCAGTACCAGAAGCCGCACATCTACCGGATCAACCACGACCAGACGTTCTCCCCGACCGTCCTGCTGCACACGACCTTCGGCTACTCCACCACCGTCCAGCAGTGGTTCCTCCCGGCGCAGTCCGGATTTGCGTCCAAGGCCGGTTTCCCCGGCATCACCGGCGATAGCGATGTCACTCCGTACATCACCTTCGCCGCCGCCGACGGCTACACCCCCTGGGGCATGAGCCAAGGCAAGGTCAACAACGGTGGCCAGAACAACTACACCCCGCAGATTGACCAAACGCTCACCGTAATCCGCGGCAAGCATGAGTTCAAGATGGGCTGGGGCTACCGCCGTCCGTTTACCTTCGGACACGATCTGGCCGGCACCAACGGCGTCTACAACTTTGCCCGCGCCCAGACGGCGAATCCCGCCGCCACCGCCACCAGCGGCAACTCCTTCGCCAGCTTCCTGCTCGGCATGCCCGACAGCGCCACCGCCGCCGCCACCCCCGTCCAGGATGCCAACATCGTCTACCAGTACTACGACACGTTCTTCCAGGACAACTGGCGCGTCCGCCCGAATCTGACCGTGAACCTCGGCCTGCGCTACGAAGTTCCGCTGAACTGGACCGCCCCCACCATGGGCTCGGTCAGCCTCACCACCCCGAACCCGGCCGCCAACAACTACCCCGGAGCCTACGTGTTCCCCGGCAGCGGTCCCAACCGGTTGGGCGTGAAGCGCTTCTGGCCTGCTGACCGTACCGATTTCGGCCCCACGGCTGGTTTCGCATGGTCCGTTTCGCCCAAGACTGTCGTTCGCGGCGGCTTCGGCATCTTCTACCAAGCCACCAGCAATGGCGGTTGCGGTTGCACCACCGGTGCCAACGGCTCGTTCTCGCAGAACTCCCCCGACGGCATCGAATCGCCCTTCAACTGGGACAACGGTCTGCCCAAGCCGGCCGGCTACCAGCCGCCGCCCTTCCTCGGACCCAGCGTCGGCAACGGTCTCTCGGTTGACTACCTCGGACCCACCTTCGGCAACGCTCCCCGCATCTACAACTGGAGCGCCGAAGTGCAGCGCGAAATCAAGGGCTTCCTGGTGGAGGTCGGTTACGCCGGCAACCGCGGCCACGGCCTCAATTCCACCGTTGACTTGAACCAGGTCAACCCGTCGTACCTGACGGCGGCCAACATCCCGCTTCTCGGCAAGGCCATCACCGATCCGGCCGTTGTGGCCGCAGGCTTCAAGAAGCCCTACGCCAACTTCCCGGACAGCGGCAGCTTGGGTACGCTTGCCCAGTCGCTCCGGCCCTATCCCCAGTTCCTGAACGTCTGGTCCCGCAACAGCGGCCAGGGCAGGACTTGGTACGAGTCGGCATCCATCAAGGTGTCCCGTCGTTTCGGCGACTGGCAGTTCTCCTCGTCCTACGTCCGTTCCAAGACGCTCGGACTGCTCACCTACCGCCAGATTTTCTCCCAAAGCCAGGTCTACCCGCAGGACATGTACAATCTGACGCAGCCGAAGTCGTACCTCCCCTTCGACCTGCCGAACGTTGTCAACTTCCTCAGCAGCTACGACCTGCCCTTCGGTACCGGCAAGCGCTTCCTCGGTGGCAAGAGCCGTCTCGTGAACGCCATTGTCGGCGGCTGGACGGTTTCCGACACCCACAACTACCGCAGCGGCGGATTGCTCGCGCTCACTTGCGCGAACACCCTCGGCAGCGGCGTTCTCTTCACCAGCGCCCGCATGTGCAACGCCAACGGCGGAACACTGCGGACAGACCAGGCCCGCGACACGCTGGACCCGAACAATCCGTCCAGCCTGTACTTCAACGCTGCGCCGTTCTCCATCCCGTCCCAGTACAGCTTCGGAACCTCTTCGCAGTACAACTCGAAGTTCCGCCAGCCGCCGGTCCTCGTGGACAACATCGCCATCGTGAAGCAGGTTGGCGTTTGGTACAAAGGCGACGGCAACCAGGTCCGGATGCAATTCAGCGCCAATGCCTTCAACCCGTTCAACCGCACGAATTTCGCGGTGAACGGAACGGTCGGCAATGTCAACTTCGGTCGTGCGACGGGTCCGCAGTACGGCCCCCGCATCATCACCATGGTTCTGCGGCTCTACTTCTAAGCTCAAAACCGTAACGGGAGTACTAGCGGAGGCCGGGGGAAACCCCGGCCTCTTTTTATTTTTTCCCACCCCCTTGCATTTGGCTGTCAACAGGAGTAATGTCAGAAATTGTAAAAGGCCTGAGGGCCGGACTTTACAAACGGGCATTTTCTCTCAAGGGGGATCCATGTTGAAATCGAAGAACTTGGGCTTTTTGATCGTGGCTGCGGCGCTGTCCGCCCCACTCCTCTCCTTCGCCGCCGAGCCGATCAAGGCCGACCCCGGCAAGCAGGCCTTCCAGAACAAGGACTACGCCACCGCCTACCGCGAATGGAAGACCCTCGCCGACAAGGGAGACGCCAACGCGCAGTTCAACCTCGGCGTGATGTTCGCTTGGGGACTGGGCGTCGAACAGGATGTGAACGAGGCCATGCGCCTCTACCACCTCGCCGCCGACCAGGGCAACGCCCAGGCCGAGTACCGGCTGGGGTACCGCTACGCGCACGGCTGGGGTGTCCAGCAGGACTTCGCCGAGGCCTCGCACTGGTACCAGATGGCTGCCGACCAAGGCGACGGTGCCGCGCAGACCGGCATCGCGCACCTGTACGAGGAAGGGTTCGGCGTTGAGAAAAATGCCAAGCTCGCCCTCACGTACTACCGCAGAGCCGCAGCGCAGGGTGTCCCGGAAGCCCAATTCGCCCTCGCTCAATTGATGGAGAAGGGCAAATCGACCAAGCGCGACCCGGCGGATGTCTTCGCCATGTACCGGAAAGCCGCCGAGCAGGGCTATGCCCCCGCCCAGGAAAAAGTCGGTGCGATGTACGAAACCGGAACAGGTGTCGCGGCGGATCGCGCACAGGCCTTCTTCTGGTCCGCATTGGCGGCCAACCAGCGCGAAAAGAACGCCGAGAGGCGGCTCAATGCAATGGCGTCGCGCTTGTCCGCAGGCGAGGCCACGAAGATGAAGCAGTTGGCAAAGGAATGGAAGCCGGTTCTAGCGTCCAAGTAGATCTACAACGTTCGAAACATCACGAGGGCGTCGACAGCCTTCGCCGAACCTCCGGCACCCGCACAAGGGTGCCGGAACGCTCCCGGCAGACGCCCCACGATTTCAAACCCTAGACCCTGCCACAACCTGACGGCGCGGGTGTTCGTGGACACCACAAAATTGAACTGCATCCCCACAAACCCCCGATTCCTTGCCTCTTCCAGCGAGTGTTCGCACATCCGCCGGGCCACACCCCGCCCTTGTGCCGCCGTATCCGTGACGTAGCCGCAATTTGCCACATGTGCCCCGCCGCCCTGCTGGTTGGCCTTCAGGAAGTACGTTCCCACCAGTCGCCCCTCTGCCTCGGCAACAAATATAGTCCGGTCCGGCCCAAGCCAATAATCGAGCGCCTCCTCCCGATCCATATCCAACGGCAGGGCATAGGTTTCCCCCGCCCGGATCACGGGTTCCAGAATGCGCCAGATGGCGTCGTGATCATCGAATCCGGCCAAACGGATCCGCACTATTCCTTCGCCGCCCCCGCAGCGTCGCCCCAAAGATATTGCCCGAACCAAGCCCAATTCTCCTCCATCAGGCTCCGTTGCTGTTTCGGCTTGTTCACCGCATGCCGAAACCTTTGTAGAACATCAGCTTCACCGGGATGTTGCGGTCCTTCAGCGCTTGGTACAGCTCGTACGAATTCGGCGGGGGAACGCGTTTGTCCTGGTCGCCCTGCTGGATCAGTGTTGGCGTGCGAGCCTGGTTCACGTACGTGATTGGCGAAGTCTTGCGGTAGATCTCCGGATCCTCCCACGGCGTCGCCTTCAGATATTGGCGCGTGAACGCATGGATATCCGTGTTCACGTAGTACGTCATCCAGTCCGAGATCCCTGCGCCGACCGAAACGGCCTTGAACCGGTCGCTGAAGCATGTGATGAACGCCGAAATGTAGCCGCCCTCGCTCCAACCCATCGACCCCACCTTGTCCTTGTCCACCATGCCGCGACCGATCAGGTAGTCCACGCCCGAAATCACGTCGGCGTAGTCCCCCACGCCCAGATTCCGCACATTCAACGCCCGGAACTTTGCCCCGTAGCCGGCCGAGCCCCGGTAGTTTGGCTTCAGCACCAACGCCCTGCGGGCCGCGAACCGCTCCACCGGATAAATCCGGTCCGCCGCCAGCATCGGGGTGTCCACACCAGTCGGACCACCATGGATAACCACCAGCAGCGGGTACTTCCTCGCCGGATCGTAGTCGGCGGGCTTGATCAGAACACCCTCGATTTCGCTTCCATCCCCGGATTTCCAGCGCACCAGCTCCTTGGTCGCCAATTTGAAGTCCTTCCATTGGCCAGCCACATCGGTCAACTTCTTGGGAACGAATCCGGATACGGGGCTGGCGACAATCTCCGCAAACGCGTTCGGGGCCCCGCCGGTGCCGGCCATCACCGAGTGATCGCTGCTGAATGTGGCCCCCGCGATGTGGAACGCCTCCGGACCCGTTAGCCGGGAAACCTTGCCGCTTGCCGGGTCCAGCCGGAATAAATGCGAATTGGTCCGCTGGAGGGCTCCAAAGTAGATGCCGTCGGCACCCCAGTCGATCAGCTGCGGGTTTTCGTCGAACTGCTTCGTCAGCACCCGCACCGTGCCGCCGTCCGCCGGCACCACGGCCACAAAGGTGTTCGAGTAGAAGAAATCCGGGCTGCTGTCCGCCGTCACAAACGCGAGCTGTCTGCCATCCGGCGACCATTTCGGGTTGTTGTGCGGCCCCGGCGTTTCTACCAGCTTGCGGACCTTCAAATCCGCCAAATCCAGCACGTAGAGCCGCTGCTGGTCGCCGGATCCCAGGTCTGTGTTGGGGGAGCCGTCGAAAGCGATCCGTTTGCCGTCCGGCGACCACGAGAAGGCCCCCACCGTAAACTGCTCGCCTTTTGTCAACTGCTCCGGTTTTAACTTTTTGCCTTCGACGGGCACACGCCACAGGTGGCTCAAGGTGTAGTCGCCGCCGACCACCTCAAGATCCCCGTACCGTTCCTTGCGGTCTTTGAAAACCTTCGACTCCGCGCCGGTCGATGTAAACGCCATCGATGCGCCGTCGGGCGACCACGCGAACGAGCCTACGCCCCGGTCCTCGAACGTCAACTGCGCCGCCTCGCCACCCGCTGGTTGGATCACATAGATCTGCCTCTTGCCATCACGCTCCGACGCAAACGCCAGCCGCTTGGAATCGGGAGCCCACACAGGTGCGGACGACGACTTTTTCCCCGCCGTCAACTGGTATCGCTCGCCCGTCGCCACACTTGCGATCCAGATTTGGGTGACAAAGTCGTTTTCATCCCAATTGGCCTGTTGGACCACATAGGCAACGCGTTTTCCGTCCGGCGAGATCTGTGCCCCGGAAACCGAATAGGCTGAAAGCGAGGTGTCGATGGAAGGAGGGGCTGATGAGGGCTCGGCTGCCATGCCGATCCCGAAAGCTGCCAAAAAGGTGGCAAACAGGTGGGTGCGCATAAACGATTGTATGCTCAATTCGATCCAAAAACACGTTTGCATTCCACGGCTGCAAACAATGTTGACCCCGAGCGCGTACCGGAGTAGTCTTATAGGTAGCCGGGAGCTCCGAAATTTGAGCCGTTACTTTCCAGCGCGACATTATATTTCGTTCGGCGTCGTCGCCTTGGCCCTTGCGGGGTTCTCGGGCTACCTTGCCATGTCGTGGACCCAAGCGCTCATACCCACATTCCTTTTCTTGGTGACGGCGGGCAGTCTGATCACTTTGGCGCTGCGGCCGCCCATCAAAGTGTTCGATTCGCATTTTGAAATTGGTAGGCGAATCATCCCTTGGCAGGACATCCGCCGCGTTGATCGCACCGGCTGGATCTCCCCTCTGGCGGTCCGCCTCACCTTTTTCGACGATGAAACCATGCTGGTGGTCTACCCAGGCGAAGTGGATTGCTGTAAGCATTTGCTCCGGACCTTCCGGCAGATGTCCACCAGCGCCCTCATCGACGGCATTCCCTACCGGCAGTACTGGGGAGAGCTCCTCGGCCCCAGCGAATCCAAACAGATGACACCGCCCCGCTTCCGCGTCCTGCGTCCCGAGGACGAGGAGGAAGTGGAACGGCTGTACTTCCTGCTAAAAACCGTCGGCCACATTGACCCGGCCAGTTCTGGTCCCCGCAGCACCGGTCCGCGCAATCCTGCGGACGAGAGCTAGACCATCCACTCCAAAGGCCCTTCTTGAACCTGCTCCGCCGCAAGTACATTCCAGCCTTCCTTGCCCTTCTGATCGTGATCCTGTCCTGCTATCTGCTTCGAGCGCCGATACTCTGGCGCATGGGAGCGATGCTGGACGGCTCGGTTCAACCCCAAAAAGCGGATATGATTCTGGTGCTGGGCGGGGATTGGTCCGGGAGCAGAATACTGAAGGCGGGAGAGCTCGTGCGCCTCGGGATCGCCCCGAAGGCCTTCGTCAGCGGAGCCGCCCTCTATTTTGGGCGCACCGAAAGCCAGCTCGCCATTGATTTCGCGGTCTCCAATGGCTATCCCCGTGACTATTTCGTTCCGTTCCAAGCCCCCAACCTGAGCACCGATGACGAGGCCCGCACCGAGGGTGTCATCCTACACTCCATGGGCGTCAGGAAGTTGCTGCTGGTCACCCACGCTTGGCATACCGCCAGGGCGCTCAAGATTTTCCGCCACCGTATCCCGGAGATGGATATCCAAGCCGCCGGTGTTTGGGACAAGTATTGGAACCACGGCTACTGGTGGTTGACGCGCGAAGGCCGGAAAACTTGGTTCTTCGAAGCCACCAAGAACGTCGCCAACGTGTTCGAACACACGCTGGACTAAGTGTTCCTTGATAAGGTGGAGTGGTGACTGCACAAGAAATCATGTCGTTCATCACCGGAATCGGGCTCGTGCCGGTGGTAAGAACATCCACGGCCGAAGCCGCCCTCCTCTCGATCGAGGCGATCTACAACGGTGGCGTCCGCGCCGCTGAAATCACAATGACCGTGCCCGGCGCCATCAAGGCCTTGGAAAAGCTGGCCGACAAATTCGGTGACAAATTGATGCTGGGTGCAGGCACCGTGCTCGATCCCGAAACAGCGCGCGCCTGCATGCTGGCAGGTGCCCAGTTCTTCGTCACCCCGACCCTGAAGCAGTCGACCATCGAGATGGCCAAGCGCTACTCCAAAGTCATCTGCGCCGGCGCCCTGACGCCGACCGAGGTCTTGACCGCCTGGGAAGCCGGTGCCGACGTCGTGAAGGTTTTCCCGGCAAATGCCGTGGGTGGTCCCAAGTACATCAAGGCTCTGAAGGGACCGCTGCCCCAGGTTCAGATGATCCCGACCGGCGGCGTCAACATGGAAACCGCCGGGGAATTCCTCAAGGCCGGTGCGTG
>CAIYDY010000310.1 GCA_903925015.1 uncultured Acidobacteriia bacterium | reverse complement strand
CGTGCAGTCCAGGCTGGCACGGCGGCGAAGATTCCCGTCATGGTCGATTTCGGGTCGGACAAGCCGGAACGGACAATCGCAGAACTGCTTGGCCGGAAATTGCGCCCTGGCGACATCTACACCCACGCTTTTTCCGGGCTACGTCACGAACTGGGCGACGACGGAAAACTGAATCCGGCTTTGGCTGAGGGCCGGAAGCGGGGCGTCATCTTCGATCTCGGCTTCGGCGGCGGCAGCTTCTCATGGCCGGTTGCGGTCGAGGCATACAAGGAAGGATTTGCGCCGGACTCGATCTCGACCGACCTCCACACTGCAAGCATGAACGCCGCGATGAAGGACATGCTCAACATCATGAGCGCCCAGATGGCGGCGGGCGCGAAACTGGACGACGTAATACGCCAATCGACATGGAACCCCGCCAAGGAGATTCAGCGGACCGAACTCGGAAACCTTTCCGTTGGGTCGCCAGCTGACGTGGCGGTACTACGGGTGGAGAACGGAAAGTTCGGGTACGCGGACATGTACGGCGGCCGGATGAATGGCGACAAGCGACTGGTTTGCGAGCTCACGCTGCGCGCAGGCAAGGTGGTCTACGATCTGAACGCGATCTCGCGCGAGGACTGGCAGACGCTACCCAACGGCTATCGTCACCAAGGCGACCCGAGGTGGGACGGCATTAGCCCGGCCCGGTCGCGGCGGATTACAGCTCCCGTCAAATAGCATCGTTTCACCACAATTTCATCGACGTTTCGATTTGGTTGTATACTTGCCGGTAAGGTGGCGGAAAACGCACCATCCGGACCGAAGGCAATGGCTCCGGAGGTGTCTCCGCCAAGCGAACACATCTTCCATACCTAGGGGCGATTGAAAACATGAAACGAAAACTCCTTGCAGCGATTCTTTCGCTGTGCGGGGGCCTACCGGCCTTCGGACAAGGACTTACCTCACTCAGTGGCAGCATTGCCGACCCAACCGGGGCCGTCATTCCCGCCGCTACCATCTCCATCGAAAACGTGGCGACCTCCGCGAAGCGCGACACCGTGTCCGACGCGAGCGGCCGCTACACATTTCCTCAACTTCAACCCGGCACGTGGCACGTCACGGCCAAGGCCAAAGGATTTTCGGACCTGGACGCGGGCAAACTGGAGTTGCTGGTCAGCACTCCGGCGACCGTGAACCTGACGTTCAAGAGCGTCGGGTCCGTAGCTGAATCCATTTCGATTTCCGCAGAAGCACCGCAGCTCAATACGACGGATGCTTCGATCGGCAATGCGATCGGCGTTGTGCCGATCACGCAGCTTCCGTTTGAAGGACGCAATGTTGTGGGTCTATTGGCGCTGCAACCAGGTGTCAGCTACTTGGGCGAGCCCGATCCGGGGGCGCAAAACGACTACCGCAGCGGCAACGTGAACGGAGGCAAGTCCGACCAAGCCAACGTCACTTTGGATGGCGTGGACGTGAATGACCAACAGAACCGTGCCGCTTTCACCAGCGTCCTGCGTGTGACGCTGGACTCGGTGCAGGAATTCCGCACGATTACCACCAACGCCAATGCCGATATGGGCCGCACTTCCGGCGCACAGATCACCATGGTGACCAAGGGCGGCGGCAACATTGTCCACGGCTCGGCATACGAGTACTTGCGCAACACGGCAACATCGGCCAACTCCTTCTTCAACAACCTGGCGGGTGTTCCCACGCAGAAGTTGAACCGGAATGTATTTGGCGCTTCCGTGGGCGGACCGATCCAGAAGAACAGGCTGTTCTACTTCCTGAACTACGAGGGAAGGCAGGACAAGAGCGAATCGAGCTACGTGCGGACGGTTCCGAATGACACATTCCGGACAGGGACCTTCACCTACATCACCACGACGGGTGCCACCAGCACGCTTTCCCCGGCGCAAATCAAGGCCAAGGATCCGGGCGGCATCGGCGTGAATCCCGCAGTTCTGACGCTCTTCCAGAGCTACCCGCACCCGAATGACTCGACCACCGGCGACTTGCTGAATACCGCCGGATACCGTTTCAACGCGCCGACTCCGCTGAGGTGGAACACTTACATCGCCAAGTTCGACTACCAGATCGACAATGCGGGCAAGCACCAGATCTTCTGGCGCGGCAACCTCCAGAACGACAACTACGCCAACGGCGCGCCGCAGTTCCCGGGCGATCCCGCTTCGAGCGTATTCCTCGAAAACAGCAAGGGCTACGCAATCGGCTACACGGCGATTCTGCCGTGGAACCTGATCAGCACATTCCGGTACGGATTCACCCGCCAAGGTGTTGAAAATACTGGCATCCTGCAGGCTCCGTATGCGTATTTCCGCGACATCGACAGCCGCTACGCCCGTTCGACCGCCACGGCCCGGATCACACCGGTCAACCAGGTGAGCGACGACCTGTCATTCAACCGCGGGTCCCACCAAATCAGCTTTGGCGGCGTGATGCGGTACATCCGCAATTCGCGGCTCAGCACAGCCAATTCATTCAGCAACGCCTACGGAAATTCGAGCTGGCTGCTGGGTAGCGGCTCGGACCTGCTGGTGGCCGACGCGAAGAACACCACGGCCTACAAGCGGCAGTTTTCGAACCTGCTGGGACTACTGCCGCAGTTGACAGGGCAATACAACTACGACCTGAACGGCGGGACACTCAGCCAAGGTGCTCCGATCAGCCGCAAATTCGGCGGCGAGGAGTACGAAATGTACCTCCAGGATACCTGGAAGGTAACCCGGTCCCTGAACGTGACGGCCGGATTGCGGTTGTCCTTGGATCCGCCAGTTTATGAAAGCCAAGGCTACCAGACCAGCACGCAGCAATCGTTGGAGGACTGGTACAACCAACGCGGCGCTCTGGCGGCCCAGGGTCTGCCGCAATCGCAGACACCGCGCGTCACCTACGTCCTCTCCAACAAGGGCGGCCGCGACCTGTATCCTTTCCAGAAGGATCTGGCTCCCCGCATTTCGCTCGCCTATGCACCTTCATCGACCAGCAAACTGGCGACGTGGCTGTTCGGCGGTCCCGGCAAGACGTCGATCCGGACGGGCTTCGGGATGTTCTACGACATCTTTGGACAGGGCCTGATCCGCAGCGCGGATGCAACTGCGCTGGGTTTCTCCACCTCGTTGCAGAACGCGGCCAACCAGACAGCGGCGACCTCATACCGCTACCAAGGCTTCTACACGGTGCCCACCAACATTCTGCCGGCGGCCCCGAAGGGCGGCTTCCCGCAGGTTCAGCCGGATATTTTCCAGATCACGAACGGAGTTGACGACAAGTTGAAGGCTCCGTACACGATGAATCTGGATTTTGCGATCCAGCGCGAAGTGGCCCACAATCTGACGATGCAGGTGGCGTATGTGGGTCGGCTGTCGCGCCGGTCGCTGATCCGGGACGATTTGGCGATGCCGACCAACCTGAAGGACCCGAAGTCGGGCATGACCTATTTCGAGGCTGCGAGGCAGTTGACCGCACAGATCAACGCCGGGGTTCCCACGGCTCAGATTCAGAAGATTCCGTTCTTCGAGAACCTGTGGCCGAATGCGGCGACCAAGACGCTGACGTCGACGCAGAACATCTACAACGACTACAAGGCGCAGGGCGGCGACTACACGACGGCGCTCTATGACTTGGACGTTCCGGATGGCGGCCTCTGCTGCAGCATTCTGGGGCCGTATGCGATGTTCAACAGCCAGTACTCGACGCTGTCGGCCTTCCGGTCGCGGGGCAGCGGAAGCTACCATGCGCTGCAGGTGACGCTGCGCAAGGCGTTCAGCAACGGCATCCAGTTCGACGCGAACTACACGTATTCGAAGTCCGAGGACTTGGGCTCGACGCGTGAAAGCGCGACGGCGTATGCCGGAACAATCATCAACTCGTGGTTTCCCGGCTTGAACAAGGGCGTTTCCGACTACGACCAGCAGCACGTCTTCAGTGCATTCTGGGTGGCGGAGTTGCCGTTCGGGCAGCATAAGCGCTTCTTTGGGAACGCGAACAAGGTGGTCGACGCCGTAATCGGCGGCTGGGCGCTGAATGGCGTGTTCCGCAATTCGAGTGGTTTGCCTGTGGGCGTTACGGCCGGCGGTGTTTGGCCGACGAATTGGGAATCGGGCAGCTACGCGATCCAGACCGGTACGGTACCGACCCAAGTGACGACGAAGAATGCGCCGCCGCCGACGTCGTCGGGCAAGTCGCGTCCGAACCTGTTTGCCAATCCCGCCGGTGCGTTGGCTGCGTACAGCCTGCCTCTGGCAGGTGACGCGGGCCAGCGGAACGGCATCCGGGGCGATGGCTATTTCGGCATCGACCTGGGCATGGGGAAAAAGTTCAACATCGTGAAGGTGAGGGACCAACAGCACACCTTGCAGTTCCGTGCGGAGGGTTTCAATGTGACCAACACAGTGCGTTTCGACCCCGGTAGCGCCAATTTGAGCATCCTGAACCCGAACCTGTTTGGACAGTACACGGCGACTTTGACCAAGCCGCGCGTATTCCAGTTCAGCCTTCGGTACGAGTTCTAGATTCTAGGATCCGGCGGCGCAAGCCGATACGGCGGCAGCCGGTGCAGAAGCTGCTGGGCGAGTAGACCACAAAGGGCCGGACACCTTCGCATGTGCGGAGGTGTCCGGCCCTTTATGCTGTCGCGGGGCTTTTTAGAACTGGAGCCGGGCGCTGAAGGACAGGATGCGACCCGCCGCAGCGGCGGTGTAGGCTCCGAAGTTGGCGTTTGTCTGGGCTCCGGTCGCCGGGTTGAACTGGGCGGCGGTGCTGACCGAGGTGAAGTTGGTCCGGTTCAGGGCGTTGTACGCCTCGGCGCGGAGTTGCAGGACGCGGCGTTCGCCGAGACCGAGGGGGACATCCTTTTTAAGGGAGAAGTCCCAGTTCTGGATGCCGGGTCCGCGGAGGAGGCCTGGGGCGGCGTTGCCGAAGCTGCCGACGGGCGTCACCGCGAAAGCGGCAGTGTTGAAGGTGTGGTAGATGGTCCGTTGGCCCGAGGGCATGTTGTTCGGATCGCCAACAACAGTGATTCGCGGCCCATCGGTGGAACCGGTAATGTTCTGGGAGTTGGTCGTCGTGAAGGTCGGAGTCAAGGGCGCGCCGCTGATGAAGCTGGTGACGCCGGAAACCGTCCAACCCGAGAGAACCGGGGAAAGCAGTTTTCGCCCCGTGCCGTCAGCGAGATAACGGGCCGCATTGGGAATGTCGTAGGAATAGTTGACCTTCAGCACTTGGTTGCGGTCGTATGACAGGGGACCATAGTTATAGTGGCGCGCATTGAAGTAGCTGCTGATGGAGTTCGAGTAAGCAGCCGCGACACCGAGAACCTTGGAGAAGGTGTAACTGGTGCCGAAGCCGAGGCGACCGGCGAAACGGCGCTGGAGTGATGCTTGGAGCGCGTTGTAGTTGGCGTTCGAGGCAAATTCGAAGATGTTGATGTTCGACAGGCCGCGGTAGCGGCGGAAGAAGTCATCGGGAAGCGGCGTCTTGGTGGTTGTGTCCAAGTTGGCTGGGTCGAACTGGGCGTACAGCGGCACAGGATTGATGTTGCGGGTGTCGAGCAGGTGGCGCGAGTAACTACCTACATACGCCGCGTCGGCCAGGAAGCCGCCGATCAGTTCTTTTTGGACGCCTAGACTGTAGCTGGTGGTCGAAGGCATCTTGACGCCGGAGATGACCTGGGCGCTGGAGATGCTGGATGCTCCGAGGGCCCCGGCGGACTGCGCGAGAGTGCTTAGGTTGCCGTAATAGACCGTGGGTGCGAAGGAAACGGGCGCGTTGGCGGTCGTGCCCGAAGTGATGAGCTGACGGGTACGGTCAAAGAAGACGCCAAAGCCGCCGCGGACCACAAGGTTCTTCACTCCGGGTGTTTTCCACGCAAAGCCGAACCGGGGCGCAACGTTGATCGGGGTGACCGTGAAGAGACCTGCAGTGAAGCCGTTGACGCCCCCCACAACGAGCCCGTTCGAAGTGCTGCCGGTTCCGGGGACATACTTGCCGATAAGGGCGGTCCCGACCTGGTTGCCGGTCACGGTGTCGATCCCGACGCGCTGACCCTGCGCATTCAGGTAGGGGTAGTAAAGGCGCGGTGCCTTGGAGGGGTCGTAGAGCTGTGGTGCGAAGCCAGCCTGGCTGAAGTTCATGTCCGATTGCGGGCCGATGTGGTAGAAGCGGACCCCGTAATCGAGCGTGAACGAAGGCCGGACGCGCCAGTTGTCCTGAATGTAGAATTCCACACTCTCGAAGTTGGCATCGAAGGCGATGGGGCGGGTGGATTCGGTGTAGGTCTGGAAGTTGCCGAGGATCGCATTGGCGTAGGCGTTGCCCGATTCGTTCGGGTTGCTGGACGAGGTGCCGAAGTTGAAGGTGCCGTTCCACTGGGAGCCCGACACCTGGACCTTGTTCGAAAGGTTGACGAAAATGCCACCCTTGAACTGGTGGAGTCCGCGGACATAGCTGAGGTTGTCGACGATGTCCCAGGTGTCGTTGTGGTTGGTGTGCTGGTTGTTGTTGGGCGAGGCGGTGGGGGGATTGATTGGGGTGCCGCCGAACGAGATGTTGGGCATCAGGGTGCCGTCGCGAGTTTCGTCGGCGCTGCCAGTGATCGGCACGTTGGTGAACAACTGGGGAATGGCCCCTATGTCATTCCGCTGGATGCCGGTAAAGCTGACGGGGTAGTTTTCCGAACTGTTCCAGCTCTTGCCGAGTGTGGTTTCGTTGAGCAGGGAGGGCGTGATGACCCACGTGGCGCTGGCGGCGTAGCCATGCCCGGGCTGGGGGTTGTAGAAGGGGTGGACTCCGAAGTTGTAGGCGACGTAAGGAGAGGCGACGGTATCGGTGTCCCGGACCCAGCGGAAGAAGCCGCGCAGGTTCTGGAACGGGTTCCAGTCGATTCGCACCATGTCGTTGCGGCGGGGATGGGCACCGGTGGCGTCAATGGCGTAGTTGCGCTGGAGAGCCAGGGCGGGATTCGGGTCTGTGTAGTTGGGGAGCGGATAGAACTTGAGGATCGACTGGCCGACGGTGTTGATGCGGTTGGTCGGAATCAGGTTACCGGGGAATGGGTTGCCGGTGGTGGGGTCCTTTACCACGATCAGCGAGCCGTTGGCCGCCAGGCTGCGCGAGAAGTCGCCACCGCGCTCCAGAGCGGTTGGCATCTGGATGTAGTTGGCACCGAATGAGACCAGTTGGCGGGTGTATTCCTGGGAGGCGAAGAAGAAGAGCTTGTGGCGAAGGGTCGGAACAGGGGCGATCACGGGTCCGCCGATGCTGAAGCCGGCTACGTTGAAGCGGTAACGGGTGCGGGGGAGGCGGTTGGCGTTGTTAAAGAAATTGTTGGCATTGAACTGTTCGTGGCGGTGGGTCCACCAGGCGCTGCCGTGGAACTGGGAGCCGCCGCCGCGCGTGACAACGCTGATGGTGCCACCGGCGTTGCGGCCGTATTCGGCCTGGTAGTTGGCCGAAAGGATCTTGACCTCGGCGATGGAATCCATGTTGGGCTCGAAATGGACGGTGTTGCCGCCGCCGGTGTCAACGGCGCTCACGCCGTCAACCGTGAAGTTTTTGGATTCGTCGCGGCCGCCATTGATGATGACGCCGGAAAGCGAGTTGGGCGAGGTGGCGTCGCGACCAGTGGTGGATACGTCGACGACGCCAGGGAGGAGCCCGGCCAAGGCGAAGAAGTCGCGGCCCTTTAGCGCGAGCGATTTGAGCTGTTCGCCCGAGACCGTGCCTGAGCGTTCGCCCGAGGCGGCTTGGAGGGGCGTAACGGCGTCGGTGACGGCAACGGACTGGGTGATGGCGCCAATGGTCAACTGAAGGCTGCCCAGGTCGCGAATGTCGCCGCTGCCGATGTGGATGCCGGCGCGGGTATACTTCTCAAAACCGGCAGCCTCGACCGACAGGCTGTAATCGCCGGTCGGGACCGATGCGAAATTGAGGCTTCCAGCGGTGTTGGTGGCGGCTTTGATGGCGATTCCGGTGGCGGAGTTCGAGAGAATCGCCTGGGCGGAGGTGATGGACGCGTTGTTGGGGTCGACGATGAGGGCTTTGATTGAGCCTGTGGTGTTTTGAGCGAAACTTGCTGGAATGGATAGTGCGAGAAGCGCAACGATTGCCGCGCAACCCCGGAATAAGGATCTCATGAACGGAGTGTAGCGGGAGTTCATGAAAGCGGAATGTCAGGTGGGTATCAGTTGGGAAACGCGCCGAGGGTCCAACTGGAGTGGTCCCCAAAACTGAGACAACCGGTTAAGGCTCATTTTTCAGAGAATGGAGAATTGAGTTATGGGAGCGTCTCGAAGGCTGTTTACGAAAGAGTTCAAGCTGGCCGCCGT
>CAIYDY010000309.1 GCA_903925015.1 uncultured Acidobacteriia bacterium | reverse complement strand
ATCGAGGATATCTACGAGCTGACCTACATCCGCAAGGACGGCAGCCGTTTTGCCGCCGTGGTCTCGGTCACGGCCCTGCGCGACGATTTCGGCGTCATCATCGGCTACCTGCTGATCGGCACCGACAACACGGCCCGCAAACAGGTCGAGGAGGAGCAGAAGCAACTCGACCAGCGGCTCCGCGACCAGCAGTTTTATACCCGGTCGCTGATCGAATCCAACATCGACGCCCTGATGGCCACCAATTCGGCCGGCATCATCACCGACGTCAACAAGCAGATGGAGGCGCTCACCGGTTGCACCCGCGACGAACTGATCGGCGCTCCGTTCAAGGATTGTTTCACCGACCCCGATCGCGCCGAGGAGGCCATCCGCAGTGTATTGGGAGCGGGGAAAGTCACCGACTACGAGCTGACTGCGCGCACACGCGACGGCAAGGAAACCGTGGTTTCCTACAATGCCACCACATTCCACGACCGGGACCGGAAGCTGCAGGGCGTTTTCGCCGCCGCCCGCGACGTCACCGAACGGAAACGTTTCGAACGGCTCCAACAGGAAAACAATATCGAGCTGGAGCGCGCCAAGGCCGCCGCCGAGAAGGCCAATCTGGCCAAGTCGGACTTCCTTTCCAGCATGAGCCACGAACTGCGGTCGCCTTTGAACGCGATTCTCGGTTTCGCCCAATTGCTGAGCTCCGAGACGCCGGCGCCGACCAGCTCGCAGATGGCCAGCATCGACCCGATCCTGCGTGCAGGGTGGTACCTGCTCGACCTGATCAATGAAATCCTGGATCTGGCGCAGGTGGAGTCGGGCAAATTGGCTTTGTCTCTGGAGCCCACCTCGTTGCAGGAAGTGATGGCGGAGTGCCAGGCGATGATCGAGCCGCAGGGGCAAAAGCGCGGCATCACGATGGTTTTCCCCCACTTCGATGCACCCTGCTATGTGGAGGCGGACCGTACGCGCCTGAAACAGGTGCTGATCAATCTGCTTTCGAACGCGATCAAGTACAACCGGGCCAACGGCACCGTCACCACTGATTGCGAATGGCAGACGGTTGAGGGCACCCCGCGCGTCCGCATCAACGTCCGCGATAGCGGGGCCGGACTGATTCCGGAACTGCTCCGGCAGCTTTTCCAGCCTTTCAACCGGTTGGGTCGGAATTCGACGGCGGAGGAGGGCACGGGCATCGGCTTGGTGATGAGCAAGCGTTTGGTGGAACTGATGGGCGGGTCGATCGGAGTGGATAGCGTCGTGGGCAGCGGCAGCGTTTTTTGGTTTGACCTGAACGCTGTGGAGGCACCCTGTCTTGTGGAGTCGCCAATGGAATCGGTAGCCATCGTCCACGCGCACATCCAGCCCGGCACGCCGATGCGGACCGTGCTCTGCGTGGAGGACAATCCGGCCAACCTGAGCCTGATCGAGCAATTGATCACGCGCCGCGCCGACCTGCGGCTGCTGAGTGCGTCCGACGGCAATACCGGGATACAACTTGCGCATAGCCGACAGCCCGACGTAATTCTGATGGACATCAACCTGCCCGGCATCAGCGGCTTCGAGGCGTTGAAGTTGCTTCGGGAGGATCCGGCCACGTGCCACATTCCCGTGATTGCACTGAGTGCCAATGCCATGCCGAGGGATAAGGAACGGGGCTTGGCTGCGGGGTTTTACCGGTATTTGACCAAGCCGATCAACATTGTTGAGTTCATGAACACGCTCGACACGGCGCTCGAAGTTTCGGAGCAAGTGCTGTGAGCCAAGCTGTTAGCGCCGGGGTGGTGGGGGATGAGGATATCAAAAACGCCCGCATCCTGGTGGTCGATGACAAATTGGACAACGTCCGGCTGATCGAGGCGATCCTGCGCGGCGCCGGGTACACATCCGTGGAATCGACCACGAACTCGGTCGATGTTTGCGATCTGCACCGGAAGAACCGGTACGGGCTGATTCTGCTGGACCTGCAGATGCCGGGCTTGGACGGATTCCAAGTCATGGAGGAACTGAAGGCCATTGAAGGCGATGGCTACCTGCCGGTCCTCGCGGTCACCGCCCAGCCAGCGCACCAGCTGCATGCGCTGGCGGCAGGTGCCCGCGATTTCGTCAGCAAGCCGTTCGACATTTCGGAGTTCCGGGCCCGTGTCAGGAACTTGATCGAAGTGCGCCTGCTGCATTTGGCCGCGAACAAGTACAGCAAGGCCTTGGAGGCAACGGTCCGGGAATTGGAGGCGAGCCGCGAGGCCTTGCGCATCAGCACCTTGGAGGAACTGCGCAGGTCGCAGGAGGAATTGGCTCTGGCCCGGGAGACGCAGGAAAGCCTGTTGCCCCGCTCCATGCCACAGTTCGACAATTTGGTCATCCAAGCCTTCAACAGCCCCACCCGCTATGTCGGCGGCGACTTTTACGATTTTTCCGAGGCAACCTCGGGGGAATGCATCGGCGTCCTGGCGGACGTGTCGGGAAAGGGTATCCCCGCCGCCCTGCTCAGCTCGATGGTGCTAGGTGCGTTGAGCATGGAATTCCGCGCCGAGGCCCGACCGGGCGAGGCTTTGAACCGGATCAACAAGCTGCTTTGCGAGCGCTCCCTCCCCTACCAGTTCGTCACCCTGTTCCTATTCTTCATGGGTGCCGAGGGCAAAGGGGAGTTCGTTAGCGCGGGGCACAACGCGGCCTACTTGTTCCGGCGCGATACGGGAACCATTGACATTCTGGTATCAGGCCACTACTTCCTCGGCGTCTTCGACTTCGCAACCTATGAATCGAAACCGTTGCAGATGGGCGTGGGGGACATTCTGGTGATCTATTCGGATGGCTTGACCGATGCCGAAAATGGCCATGAAGACATGTTCGGCGAGGAACGGCTGACCCACATCATCGCCGAGGCGGCACCGGCGGGCAGCAAGGCCTTGGAGACTCGTCTCTTGGACGAGGTCATGGCCTTCACCGCCGGTGTGCCCCAGACCGACGACATCACGCTGGTAATTGTGGAGCGGCGGAGCTAGAAACCCAAGCGCCGGAAACAATCGGCGGACAATCGTCGCCGGGCGTGCCGCAAGGTTTTGTCGGCTCCATCGCGGCCAGCACCTCTGCCAGGGAGACCGTCGCAAAACCGGTGGCGTGGTCGGCCAAGCCATACGGAATCACCAGCTGGCCTTGGTGCAGCATCGCGCCGCAGCTATAGACAACATTGGGGACGTACCCTTCGCGCTCGCTAGGATTGGGCTTGAGCAGGGGCTGCCGCAACCGTCCAATGACCTTCGACGGATCGTCGCGGTTCAGCAGGAACGCTCCGATGCAGTACTTGCGTAGCGGGCCAACTCCATGGCTGACCACCAACCATCCGGCATCAGTCTCTATCGGCGAGCCGCAGTTGCCGATTTTGATCAGCTCCCAGGGAAAAACGGGCTTCAGCAGGAGTTGCCGTTCGTTCCAGAAATGGATGTTTTCGGAATACATCAGGTAGATGCTCTCGTCGTCCTGCCTGGAGAGCATGGCGTATCGCCCTCCAATTTTCTTGGGAAAGACTGCCATCCCCTTATTTTCAGACGCCGGGCCATTCAACGTGCGGAATCGGAAACGGACGAAATCGGAAGTCTCCAGTAGTTCGGGGACAATGCGGGCACCGTCGTAGGCCGTGAATGTGGCGTAGTAGAGCGACGTCCCGTCGTCATCGTGGAAATAGCAAAACCGTGCGTCCTCGATGCCATTGCGCTGCGCGGGAGTCGAGGGGAAAAGGATCCGCTGCGACAATTCCTGGTCCGGCTGGAACTGGACCTCGTAGTTTGACCGCGCAAGGGCCCAGATCCGGTGCGATGCCTCCTGGTCGTCGCGCTTCATCCCCTCGGGTGAATTGAGGCGTTCGGCTTTCAGGGCCACACGGAGTTCGGTAAGCGTGAATGATTCCGGGAGCCGGTTCATCACCCTTAGCGTGAGTTCGCCCCCGAGCCCCAACTCCCCCAGCCGGCGCTCGAAAAGCTCCTTTTTATAGACTGGGTTCGGGATTTGCCGCGGCTCGATGAGAAAGCCCTTGGGCGGCAGGATCTCGATCGAGTTGTCACCGTGCACAATCCCGGTGCGGAAGGTAATGGAGGAGATGTGTCCCTCGCCCGTTGCCCGGAGGCTTAGGACAAAGCGGACCGCACCTTCGGCCAAGCCGGTCTGGTCGGGGTGCGGCACCATCGACGGGTTGAACAGGGCGGCCGACTCGAGCGAGTATTCGGCGAGGAAGAACGATCCGATCAGCATTCGGCGCTGCTCGGAAAGCTCTTCGTCCCCGGACATATGGCCGCGCACCTCCTCAAAGCGCTCCAGGAAAAGAGCATGGATGTTGTCGTGGCGGCGCGAGAACTCCTCGGAAACGCCTTCCAGCAAGGGCCCGACCTGGTCCTCGGGCAGCGCCATCACCCTGGCGATGATCGCTGCGAACCGCTGCGGCCCCCCAGGGATGAAGGGGCGCAGCAGCACGCGCGTTTGGTCGGGCTGCAGGATGGTGGCTGCGCGGGTAACTTTGATTGGCATTGGTGGTTAGTCTCCGGCGTTCGGTTCGTTGAAACTCGTAAGCACGTTCTGGGATTGGCGCATTTCCGCCAGCGACATCAGGAAGGCCAGGGTGGATTCGGCACCTTGGTTCTCGTTGACGCGGTCGGCATGGAGTCCGTCGCGGCAGCCACCGGTTTGTGGGCAGTAAAGTTCGAGTCCGACGTCATTCCAGCCGAGGAACCAGTCGAACGCGCTTTGGGCCTTCTCGTACCACCGGACATCCTTTGTGACGCGCCAAGCTTCCAAGCAGGCTGAAACCGTGGCGTGCGCCTCCACAGGCTGCTGGTCGAAATGTGCCCGCGTTCCTCCGCGTGCGTGGAAGCCGTTGCTTCCAATTGGTCGGAAATGGCCGCGCTCCGACGTCTGGATGTCAGTCAGCCAACGAAGCGCCTGCAGGCCGCAGCCGACCACACCGGGGGTGCCGGAAGCGTGGCCGGATTGGATCAGGGCATGCGCCAGCTTGGCGTTGTCATACGAGAGGGAGTCCTCGAACCAGTCCCAATCGGGCTGGGCGGATCTTGCGAAAAGGTCCATCAGGCGATCCATCAGCGAGGCCCTGGTCTGGACGGCGGCTGCGTCCCCGATGGGACGCCGAAGGAATTCATGGATGCCGAGCAGCCCAAAGGCCATCGCGCGGGGCGATGTGAATGTCCTGAGCGCCGGCAGTCCCGCCGCGAAAAGTTGGGCGCCCACCATCTGGATACCTGGGAATTGGGATCGTCCGACGGCCATTCCCGCAGCCCACAAAGCGCGTCCGTGGGAGTCTTCCGATCCATGGTCGTCCAGCCAGCAGCGGTCGAAGCCCATGAAGTTGCGGAATCTCCCCAGTGGCGGGTTCCACGAGTGGTGCAGGAAGGCCATGGTGGTGCTGGCCAGGGTGCGGACGCGCTCGGTTTTCCCGCCCAGTTCCCCCAGGAGGGCCGAAAGGATGAATGCCCTTGCGTTGTCGTCCACGCAGTAGCCCTCGGCGAAATTCGGAACGCTGTAGCTGGCATGCTGGAACATTCCGGTCGAATCGGTCATCACGCCCAAGTGACTCAGATTCAGGGCTGGAAGTTCGCGCGGCTTGCGGTCGAGCATCTTGGAAACAATTGATCGCTGCGGAGTCCGCGGCAGCTTGTCCACGCGCGAACGTTCGAACGAATCCATGTACATCCGGGCGACGTTGCTCCACACCATCCGGCGTCCGACGCGCCATGCAGTCTCCCGCATCGACTGCCGACGGGTTTCGTCGCCCAACAATGCCACCACTTCGCGCGCCATGGCTCCAGCGTCGGCGAACGGCACCAGTACGCCGAGCCCATCGTGCAGCAACTCAGCCGCGTGCCAATAGGGAGTCGAAACAACCACTTTGCCGGATCCGAAGGCGTATGCCAGCGTCCCGGACGTGATTTGCGCCTCATTCAGATAGGGCGTGATGTAGAGGTCTGCGGCGCCGATGAACTCCGTCAATGTTTCCAAGTCCACAAAGTGGTTGTGGAAGATGACGTTTCTGGCCACACCATTCTTCTTTGCCAGGATCTCCAGGCTTAGCCGGTAGGCCTCGCCGTGTTCCCTCAATTCGTTGGGATGCGTGGCTCCGAGCACGATGTACACGACGTCTGGAAACTCCGCCACAATCCGCGGCAGGGCGTTGAGGACGTATTCGATGCCCTTGTTCGGGGAAAGCAGTCCGAAGGTAAGAAGAACGGTCCGGCCGTCGACGCCGAATTGCGCCTTCAAGCTCTCGGGATCGACAAACTCGCCGTCGGGAATCCCGTGCGGGATCAGGTCGATTTTTTCCGCCGGTACGTTGTAAATCTCCTGCAGCATCCTTTGACCGCGGGCCGCCATCACGATCACCCGGCTGGAGAGGCCTACGACACCGTCCATCAGGCGCCGCTGGTCCGGGGAGGGGTTCAGCAGGACCGTATGGAGCGTTGTCACAACCGGCATTTTCAACTCGCGGAGCAATGCCAGCACATGCCCGCCCGCCACGCCGCCGAAAATGCCGAACTCGTGCTGCAGGCAAACCACTTCCACGTTGTTGTTATTGAGGAAGTCGGCAGCCTGGAGGTATGACGATAAATTCTGTTCCTCGATCTCGCACCGGACCACATCGGGGTAGTCGTAACCACCTGGTATGTCATTCACCGAAACCGCGAGGCATTGGGTTTTCGGATGCGAGTCTGCAACGGCAGCCAGAATATCCGACATGAATGTTGCGATTCCGCACTTGCGGGGCATATGGTTGCCCAGGAAAGCTAGCTTGCGTATGGGGATTGTTTGGGTCAAGGGGTCCTTAATTTCTATTACGGGCGTTGTCTTGAGCTAGGAGGAACTGTCGAGGTACTCTTGCGGGACATCATTCTCGTGAACTTGGCGGGTATGGACCTCACGGACATCGGGATCGCTGGCTTGTTCGATTGCATCCACGAGCTCGGCTTCCATGTATTGGCCCGACTCGACCAGTTCCACAACACTTTCGGAGTCGGCGGAGGCTTCATTCGGAAGGCCCTGGGTGTCGCCCGATTGACCGGCTGAACCCGGTCCCAGGCCCGCGCGGTTGCCTGTACCAAGGATTTGCCTATCGTCCGAGTAAGTTTGTAGTCCGTAGTTGTTTCTTGCCATGCAACCTCCCTTGCAAGGCAAGGGCCGAAGCCGAGCGCCTATCAGTCCCCCAAAACAGTGCCCGCCGCCGTCGAAGTTCCGACGGCGGCGGGCTGTTTTTTACGACGGACCCAACTATTTGGTGTGTTCGGCGGTCTTGTGGTGCGCTGTGGTGGAGGCTGCGTGCGCCTTTGTGGAGTGGTCGAGAGCGGTGGCGGCATCGTGCTTGCATGCCGAATGGTCGCCCTTTGCGCAGTTGTCTGCTGCCTTGTGGTGGTGGGCAGCGGCGCTTTCATGGAGGGTTGCGGCGGCTTTGTGGGCTTCTGTGGGCATTGTATGGTCTCGATCAACTTTCCGCGAATGGCGTACCAGTCGCTACTGGCCTACAGCACGCTACTGGCCAACCTGCGGCCCCTTGAATGCTCGGCGGAGCGCATGAAAGCTCTCGTTTACCACGGCCCCGGCAAGAAAACGCTTGAGGATCGCCCTGTTCCAGCACTCCAGGCTCCCACCGACGCCATCGTCCGCATGACGCACACCACCATCTGCGGCAGCGATCTCCACATTCTGAAAGGTGACGTCCCGTCCTGCATCCCCGGCCGGATCCTCGGCCATGAAGGGGTCGGCGTGGTGGAGAAGATCGGGGGTGCCGTAACTGGCTTCAAGGTTGGCGATACCGTCCTGATCTCCTGCATCACCGCCTGCGGAAAGTGCGAATACTGCCGCCGCGCCATGTATTCCCACTGCACAACCGGCGGCTGGATCCTCGGCAACGAAATCGACGGAACGCAGGCGGAATTCGTCCGCATCCCCCACGCCGACCTGAGCCTTTACAACGCACCAGCCAAGGTGGACTTGGAGGCGCTTGTCATGCTCAGCGACATTCTGCCCACAGGCTTCGAGTGCGGTGTCCTGAACGGCAAAGTAGCACCCGGCAGCACCGTGGTGATCGTTGGAGCCGGTCCGGTGGGCCTTGCGGCATTGTTGACGGCCCGGTTCTTCTCGCCAGCCGAGATCATCGTTGTCGACTTGGATCAGAACCGTCTGGACGTCGCACGGAGTCTTGGTGCCACGCAGACCATCAACGGCACCGACGGCCATGCTGTGGAAACGCTGATGAAGTTGACCGGCGGCCGCGGGGCCGACACCGCGATGGACGCCGTAGGAGTTCCCGCATCCTTTCTAAGTTGCGAGGAGATGGTGGCGGCGGGCGGGACTATAGCCAACATTGGTGTGCACGGCGTGAAGGTGGACCTCCATCTGGAGCGCCTCTGGTCGCGCAACATCACGATCACAACGCGGCTGGTGGATACCTCCACGCTTCCCATGCTGCTGAAAACCGTTCGGTCCGGGAGGCTGAATCCGGCGCTGCTCATCACCCACCATTTCCAACTGGCTGACATGATGGCCGCCTACGATACCTTTGCGCACGCGGCGGATACCAAGGCATTGAAGGTAATTGTCACGGTCTAAAAAGGGTCAATAACCGCCGGCGGTCGCCTGACTGCCGAGGGTCGGGTGGACTGGGGGCAATCAGACCTGCAAACTTGGCCGCAATCGCGCTCCTCCCAAGAGACTCAACATCTTCCGCAATTGGGCCCGGAGCGTGCACTAACAGGAATTGCAGCGCTAACCGCGCGGCGGAAAAAAGGTCAACACAAATGAAACTCCTCCTAATCGCAGTTGCAGCAATCGCCCCCCTGCTGGCGAAAGATAACGAAGCGGCCAAGCGGATTGACGACTCCGCAGTCGTCTTCTCCGAGATCATGGCCGCCGACGACAAGGGTATCCCGCAGGACCTGCTCGAACATGCCCACTGCATCGTCATCGTCCCCGACCTCAAGAGCGCGGCGTTCATCGTCGGAGGCAAGTACGGCAAGGGAATCATTTCCTGCCGCAACAAGGGCAACGCTGGTTGGTCGGCTCCCGGAACGGTCCGGA
The DNA here is from genome assembly GCA_903925015.1 of uncultured Acidobacteriia bacterium. Lineage (GTDB taxonomy): Bacteria > Acidobacteriota > Terriglobia > Bryobacterales > Bryobacteraceae > BOG-234. The sequence goes on along the minus strand of CAIYDY010000309.1, from coordinate 54,298 downwards.
TTGAAGGCGGCAGCGTAGGCTTCCAAATCGGCGGTTCCTCCACGGACCTCGTCATGCTCGTGATGAATGCCAGCGGTGCCAACAAACTGCTGGAAGACAAGTTCACGGTTGGCGGCGAAGGCTCGGTTGCAGCCGGTCCGGTCGGTCGCACGGCTACTGCCCAGACGGATGCCCAGATGCATGCGGAAATCCTTTCCTGGTCCCGGACACAGGGCCTCTTTGCCGGAATTTCGGTTCAGGGTGCCACTTTGCGGCAGGACTTGGATGACAACACCGCTATCTACGGCAAGCGCCTGACAAACCGCAGCATCCTCACCGGCGGTCGCAAGGTTCCGGCAACGGCGACCAAGCTCATCAGCATGCTGAACCGCTATTCGTTCCGCGAGCAACGGTAACGCGCGAACAAGTCCCGCGAGAACAGAATGAAACAGCTCCAGTTGATTGCCGCCGTCGTGGCGGTGTGCGGAGCCCTGTCGGCACAGACAGCGGCTCCGCCCGTGTACCGCGTTTCGGTTACCGGCCGCAGTGCGAAATCGATCAGTTACCAAAACCGCAGTGGATCCACCCGGATTGGCTTCAGCGGCACCCCGCTACTGCCCGAATCCCATGGCAACGCGAAGGTGGAAGGCAAGAAGGGCTACATCGCCATCGAAGCCCAATTCCGGGAGCTTCCCGAAGCTTCCAAGTTCGGTGCCGAATATCTGACGTATGTCCTCTGGGCCATTACTCCGGACGGACGCACCGCGAACTTGGGCGAAATCCTCCGCAATGGCAATAGCGGCAAGTTGGACGTTACTACCCAGCTCCAGGCCTTTGCGCTGGTGGTCACAGCCGAACCTTACTTCGCAGTCTCCCGGCCCAGCGATGTGGTTGTTATGGAGAACGTTGTTCTTAATGACACCGTCGGAAGCATCGAATTGGTGGATGCCAAGTACGAGTTGCTCCAGCGCGGACAGTACGAGCACCTCACCAACGTGCTCAACCTGAAGGTGGACCGCAAGACTCCCCTCGAACTCTACGAAGCACGCAATGCAGTGGCAATCGCTCGCGCCAGCGGTGCGTTCAACTTCGCGGCCGACACTTTCATCAAGGCCGAGATTGAGTTGAAGCAGGCAGAGGACTACATGGTGCGCAAGGCAGGTACCAAGCCTGTGACCATGACTGCGCGGAAAGCGGTGCAAACCGCCGAGGACGCCCGCGCCATTGCGGCAAAGCGCCAAGATGAGGAACTCGCCTCGGCCGACCGCCACGCCGCCGCCGACCGCCAGGCTCGTGCTGAAAACGGACGCGATGCCGCCGAAACGGAAACTGCTCGGGTTTCCAGGGAAGCTGCCGCTGCCAAGCAGCGTGCCGAATCCGAGGCGGCAAGGCTGAAGACGGCCAACGACACCAAACTGGAAAACGCCCAGGTGGTTGCCAACAATCTGAAAACGGCAAACGATGCCGACCGCGCAGCCGCCAGCGCGGAAGCCGATCGCCTGAAACTGGCCGCGAACCGTCTCAAGGACGAATCCGACGCCCGCCTGGCAACAATACAAAGCGGTCTCGACCAGGCCAACCGCGAGAAGTCCGATCTTCGAGCCATGTTGCTGCTCCAGTTCAGCGCCATCCTGCAAACGCGCGATACCGCCAGGGGCCTGATTGTGAACATGTCCGATGTGCTGTTTGACACCGCCATGTACACGCTGCGTCCGGAAGCCCGCGAGAAGCTCGCAAGGGTGGGCGGCATCGTGTCCGGGCATCCTGGATTGCGGTTGGCTGTGGAAGGCCACACCGATAGCGTCGGTGCGGACGAATACAACCAACAGCTTTCCGAACACCGCAGCGATACCGTCCGGCAGTACCTGATCCAACAGGGCATGGCGGCGGACGCAGTCACGTCCAAAGGCTTCGGCAAGACCCAGCCGGTCGCGTCCAACGAAAATTCCGAGGGCCGCCAGCAAAACCGCAGGGTGGAACTCGTGATCTCGGGCGACGTGATTGGTTACGAAATTGGCGGGCCGCAAGCCCTCAAGTAGTTCGAACGGCAGCAAGAAGGAGAACACAATGTCCGACAAGAATACGGCAATCGCGATCTACGAAACACACACCCAGGCGGAGGAAGCGCTGAAGCACCTCCAACACGCGGGGTTTGACATGAAGAAGCTCTCCATCGTGGGCAAGGATTATCACACCGAGGAGAACGTGGTTGGCTACTACAACGCCGGCGACCGGATGATGCGCTGGGGTGGCAGCGGTGCATTCTGGGGCGGTCTTTGGGGGATGCTGTTCGGCAGCGCCTTCTTCGCCATCCCCGGAGTGGGCCCGGTGTTGGTCGCGGGGCCTTTGGTTGCTTGGATTGTCGGCGCGCTCGAAGGTGCCGTAGCCTTGGGTGGTGTGAGCGCCATCGGGGCCGGACTGTATAGTATCGGCATTCCGAAGGACAGCATCGTGGAATACGAATCCGCCATCAAGTCCGACAAATTCGTGGTGGTTGCCCACGGGACGCTGCAGGAAGTGGAGACTGCACGCGACATCATCCGGGCCGACGGGCGCGCCGTTGTCACCCACCTTGCCAAACAGGAAGAGCTCGACGCCGCGTTCGCGAACAAGGCTGCGTAGTCGTTGTGGGGACCGGGCCCGGCAGCATTGCGCTGCCGGGCCCTTTGCTATTTCCAGGTCGCAAACATCGCGATGCTGGCGGCGGTCATTACGAAAACCGTGATCCAACCCATCGCGGTGAGCGCAAACGAATTCGCCCTGGTGCCCATCACTTTCTTACTGCTGGTCAGTAACACCACGATCAGCACCAGCGGCGGTGCCAGCACTCCGTTCAATACGGCCGACCAGAACAGCATCGACACCGCGTTGAATCCCGCATAGTCCAGAGCCAGCCCCAAGCCGAGTCCCGCCGCGATCACGCCGTAGAACTCTTTCGACAACGAGGCCTTGTCCGACAGCGAGCCGCGCCAAACGGCACCTTCGGCAATCGCATAGGCGCTGGAACCAGCCAGCACGGGGACCCCCAGCATGCCCGATCCGATCAGCCCCAGACTGAACAACCAGTACGCGCCATCGCCGGCCAAGGGGCGCAACGCGTCCGCGGCATCGGACGCCGTCGCAATCGTGGTCTTGCCATGGGCGTGCAATGTCGCGGCTGTCGTCAGGATGATGAAGTACATGATCAGGTTGGAGAAGAACATCCCGGTGAGGACGTCGGTCCGGGACTTCCGCAGTTCGCGGTCGGTGGCTCCCCTGCGCGATGCCACCGTGAGCGATCCGTGCCTCCGCTCCTCCTCCACTTCCTGCGAAGCCTGCCAGAAAAACAAGTAGGGGGAAATGGTGGTCCCAAGGATGCCGACCAAGGTGGCCCAGTATGCACCGGTCCACACCACATGCGGAACGAAGGTTGCGTACAGCACCGCCGTCCAGTCGGGCTTGGCAAAGAACGCCGTCAGTACGTACGACAGCAAAATCAGCGTCAACCACTTGAAAACACGAACGATGGCCAAATAGGAGGACCAAATCAGGAGCGAGCCGATCGCCACCGCGTAAACCGGCGTCCAATAGACACCCGGCACACCGGTCATCATTTCCGTGACCTTCGCCATGCCCCCCAGATCGGCCCCGATATTGACGGTATTCGCCACCACGAGGATGCTGCAGGAACTCCACAGCACCCAGCGCGGATACTGGCGGCGGATCACTGCGGCCAAGCCCTCCCCCGTCACCATCCCGAGGCGGGCACACATCATTTGCACGCCGGCCATCAGGGGGAAAGAGAACAGCGCGGTCCACAGTGGCGCGTATCCGAAAGCGGCACCGGTGACCGAATAGGTTGAGATTCCGGAAGGATCGTCGTCCGCGGCACCGGTGATCAGCCCCGGCCCCAACTGCCTGAAAAACCGACCGACGTGGGGCGGTCGGAATCGGGGTTTGCGCATCGGCTTCAAGCAGCCATATCGAAATGTGCCGCGTGTCCGGAGCCCGGGGTGCGTTCCAGCCGGTCTGCCTCCTCCTGGCAGTTGATGCAAAATGCGGCCCACGGAACAGCTGCCAGCCGCTTCAGGCGGATGTCTCCGTCGCAGGCGATGCAGACCCCGTAAGTGCCATCCTTGGTCCGGCCCAGAGCGTCCAAGACCAGCCGCAGCTGGCTTTCATTGCGCTGGATTCCGCTTACGGCGAAGTCCCTTTCGCTGGCCTGCTGGCTGCGGTCTAGGTCGTCGGAACTGCTCTCGACGGCCAGAATTTCCCGGCTGTGCGTGCCGTGCGTCAGCTCGGCGCGACGATACTCAAGTGATCTTTGGAAACCTGTGAACTCAGTGTTTGTCATGGTATTGGAACCTTCGCCAACACCATGCACGCAAATGGCCATGCTCGGGAAGATGTGTTTTGATGGGTTTGGGACGAAAGCCCCGGGGAGGGTGAACGTTGGAGCGGGAGACGAGGATCGAACTCGCGACGTTCAGCTTGGGAAGCTGACATTCTACCGCTGAATTACTCCCGCCCTTGTTCGCTTTCAGTATATACCGTGCTCCCGCAATGCCGCAAGCAGTACCGCACTGCCCGACTTGCGTGCACGGGCGAGCGGCTTGGCCCATTCGTCCGCAGCGGTGTCGATTCCGTCCGCCCCGCGCTCCAACAACAAACGCACCAGGCCCGCCCGGCCCCACTGGCACGCCCACGCCAAGGGGGTACTGCGCAGAATTTCGTCACGTCCATCCAGACTAGCCCCTGCGGACAACGCCGCCGCCGCGAACGCCTCCACTTCCGCGTCCGTCACCCAGGTCCGCATCGCAGCCACGTCGTGCAGGACGGTCCGCCCGAGTCCGCCGACAGTACGTCCCCCGGATCTGGCCAGAATCATCTGGAAGCACTCCAAGTACGTGTCGCGGGCGAACTCCGGATGTGCGTCCTCCAGCCACGGGATGTGGTTCCAGAAGGCCATCGACGAGTGGAGGGCCTTGTGCCATCGGGGGTCGCAATGAGGCCAGTCCACGCGCTCCAAGCCCATCCTCAATACCTCGGGACATCCGCCGCTCGCCCCGCCCTCGACAAAATCCGCGCCGAGCGTTGAGCCCGGACTCAACGACTGCCGCGGCAGCCGTCCGGCTTCGTCCAACGCCACCAACTCCCTGGCCAAACCCGGCGAACGGAAATACCCCGTCGATTCCGCCAGCACGACACCCCCGTGGCGGACCAGGAGTTCCACCATCCTCCGGTCTCGGCGTCCAACTGCCTTGTGCACTGGCGTTCCGGCGGCGTACACATGGCCGTTCGGGTCCGCTCCGCGCTGCAGCAGCAGTTCCGCAATCGCATGCATGCCCGCTCCCGCCGCGATTTGCAATGGACGACCCCACGAGTAGACGTCGTCCTCCAGGCCTCCAACCCGTCGCCGTTCATCCGGGTCCAGCCCGGCATCCAACAACGACCGTATTTCGTCGATGTTGCCTGTTGAGACGGCGTGCGACAGTTCACCATCGTTGAATTCGGGATCGGAAGTACCAGCTCCCACCGGCGGCACCGTGCTTTGCAGGATTTCCACAAGCTCGTTGTATCCCCGGTCCAGCGCAATCGCCATCGGCGTTGTCACCCGCCTGTAGGGATAAACGCCCTGATTCGGATCAGCCCCGTGCTCCATGAGCACCCGCACCATTTCCGCCGAGCGTCCAAGCACCGCGAAGTGGAGCGCACGGCGCTCGTCACCAGCGGAAGAATCCAGCCCGGCCAGCTCAGGCTTGACCTGCAGTAGTTCCATTACCGCCGCCAAATCATTCCGTACTACCCCCTCAATCAGACGTGCGACAGTCATTTCGTGTGCCTCCGGATCCCATTTCACCCTATAATGGAAGCAAGTGCTGAGTCTCCTGGAAGAGATCCAGTTTCGTGATTCGCTCGGAGCGCATCCCGGGATTGCCCCCATCCTCAACCTGCCCCCCGCCGCCGTGCGGATGGTGCAGGCGCTGCTGCCATCCCTGCCGGACCCGGAATCCGCCCTGCGCTTCATGAAGAGGCTGCTGCAGGAGTCCCCGGAGGCCGCCCAACATATTGCGGCCGATCCCCAAGCACTCCGCTATGCGCTCCACATTTTCTCCTACAGCCAGTTCCTCGCCGATGCGGTGATCCGGTATCCCGGCTGGATCCTCGATATCGCATCGAGGGGAGATCTCCACCGCGGTTTCCTGCAGGAGGAGTATGAGGAATCCCTTGCCAACTCGATTCTGCCGGGTGCGGCGCTCCGTCCGGTGGATTTGGCTTTGTTTCGTCGCCGCCAGATCCTGCGGATCGTGCTGCGGGACATCCTTCGATTTGCCGACGTTTCCGAGACGGCGGAGGATCTATCCAATCTTGCCGACGCCATTCTGAATGTGGCTTGGCGGTCGGTGCGATCCACGCTGGCGGCGGAAACAGGGGATGTGGTAGCCAACTTCTCGGTGATCGCACTGGGGAAGCTCGGGGGCAGGGAACTGAATTACAGTTCCGACATCGACCTGATGTTCGTGTATTCCGATGCCGAGGGCGATGCCGGTGCTTCAGCCAAGGAGTTTTTCAAGGTGGCCGCAACCCGGTTGACGGAGTTGCTCTCCACCTACACTCCGGAAGGCATGTGTTACCGGGTGGATTTGCGGCTGAGGCCCGACGGGCGCTACGGCGAGGTATGCCAGTCGTTGGAAGCCACCAGGCAGTATTACGCGGCCCGTGGGCGGGACTGGGAACTGCAGATGCTCATCAAGGCCCGCATCGCCGCCGGGGATTCAGAGCCCGGTCGGCAGTTGCTGGCATTCGTCGAGCCGATGATCTACCGGACCACGACCGATTTCGGAACGGTCGAACGAGTGTCGGAAACCCGTGCCCGGATTCATGAAAAGCAGGCCCGGAAGGCCAAGCCCGGCACCGTCGACGTGAAGCTGGAACGTGGCGGGATTCGGGATATCGAATTTCTGGTGCAGTGCTTGCAGCGGTTGTACGGCGGCCGCGAGCCTTGGGTCCGGCACGGCGGCACCCTGCGGGCGCTTTCCAGGCTGCGCGACAAGGAACTGCTCTCCAGTTTCGAGTATTCCCGTCTGGCGAATGCCTACCAGTTCCTACGGCATCTGGAACACCGGTTGCAGTTCGACGAGGACCGCCAAACGCACTCCCTCCCCAGAACGAAGGAGCAATTGGATCTGCTGGCGCGCAAGATGCCTCCGGGACAGCCCGCACTGCCTGGTGCCGGGGCGCTCCAACGTGAACTCGACCGGCACTTTTCGGGTGTTCAGGATTTGTACGACCGCGTGATCCACTCGCAACGGCCGATGTTCTACTCGCCCGAGCCCGCAGCGGAATCTGAAACTCCCGCCTCGTACCCGGAAAAGCCCGCCGAGCCGCCCGTAGACGCGCCCGCGCGCGGCGACTTTCCATCCGCCAACCTGAGCCGTTACTTGGAACTCCGGGCTCCATCGCTCTCCCGCCTGATCGCCAATGGCTGCACCCTGCGGAGCCAGCACAGCATGGAGTCGTTCCTCGACAAGCTGCTGGAGATTCCGGAACTTCTGTATCTGATGGAGCACAATGCGGAGTTGACGCGCTGCACGATCGACGTTTTCGAGCACAGCCAGTATTTCGCCGACCAATTGGTGCGCCACCCCGAACTTCTGCGGGAAGTGGAGGCGGCCTGCGGCACGCGGCAGGGGCGCACCGGATTTTCCGCTCCACGCGACCCGCTTGCACTCCGCCGGTTCTTCCACGCCCAAATGGTGCGCATCCAGAGTGACAGCGTCTACCACCGTGCGGAAGTGTTCAAGACGCTCAAGCGAACCTCGGATCTGGCCGAAGCCGTGATTGCGGCCGCCTACGATATCGCTGTCGCGGATGCGGTCGAAACCGCACCGCCATCCGATCCCTCGTACCGGCCCGTCAACCAGATGTGGGTTGTGGCGCTGGGGCGGTTGGGGATGCGGGAATTCGATCTTGCGTCCGACGCGGACCTAACCTTCGTCATTCCGGATCACGCGGCCTCGGAAATCCCCTTTTGGACCGGAGTTGCCGAGCGTATCATCAACGTGGTGGGTGCCTATACGGGCGACGGCGTGGTTTTCACCATCGACACGCGGCTGCGGCCCAACGGTCGGGAAGGTGCGCTGGTCCAGTCCGAAAATTGCTACCAGGAGTATTTCGCCAAGGATGCCGAGGCTTGGGAGGGCATCTCCTGGATGAAGGCACGCACCGTGGCGGGCGACATGGAGGCCGGAACCCGTTTCCTCACCGATCTGCAGAAAATCGACTGGCGCCGGTACGGACAGAGCGGCAGGTCCCGCACCGAACTCGCCCATATGCGGGCGCGGCTGGAGCGCGAACAGGGCGGGCGGAATCCGTTCAAGGCCGGTCCGGGCGGTTATTACGACATCGATTTCGTCCTCATGTACCTGCGGCTTCGCGGCGCCGGGATGTTTTACAAGGTGCTGAACACGCCTGCGCGGATTGAAGTCATTGAGAAGATGGGCCATCTGGACCGCGACGATGTCGATTTCCTGACCATGGCCTCCACGTTCTACCGTGCCGTGGACCATGGTCTCCGAGTTTCGAGCGGCCATGCCGATGGTCGGTTGCCGACCAATCCCGCACAAATGGCAATCCTCACGGAACTGGTGAACCGTTGGATGCCGGGCGGCTTGGATGGCACATTGGAAGCTGTCAGCAACCGGATCCGGCGGGATACGCGGTCCCTTTTCCAGCGGATTTTCGGCCCCCCGGCCTGACCGGAATTGCTCCGATGTTGATCACCGCCGCCGTTACCCGTGCCCCGCAGGCACCGCAGTCCATCGAGCAGATCGAAATCGGGGAGCCGCGTTCGAACGAGATCTTAGTCCGCGTGGTTGCGACGGGCATCTGCCACACCGATATCGCGATGCGGGACCAGCTTTTCCCCGTTCCTCAGCCGGTGGTCCTCGGGCACGAAGGCGCGGGGGTTATCGAGAAGGTCGGCTCGGAGATTACGGCTTTCGAGGTAGGGGACCACGTGGTCATGACCTACAATTCGTGCGGCGTTTGCGAATCGTGCGTCGAGAACGCTGCCACCTACTGTCATGAATTCTCACGACGAAATTTCATGGGTGCCCGCGGGGACGGCACGTCGGCGCTTTCCCAAGATGGCCGGTTGATCCACGGGAATTTCTTCGGCCAGTCGTCGTTTGCAACCCATGCGATCTGCCATGGCCGGAACGCCGTGAAGGTCCCCCGTGATCTGCCGCTGGAGATGCTCGGGCCGCTTGGATGCGGTTTGCAGACCGGTGCCGGAGCCGTTGCGAACGCACTCAAAGTCGGACAGGGCAAATCGATTGCGGTCTTCGGAACTGGGTCGGTCGGGCTGGCTGCGGTGATGGCGGCAAAGGCCGTCGGGGCCGCTACGATTATTGCGGTTGACCGCCACCAGCCGCGCTTGGATGCGGCAATCGATTTGGGCGCGACCCATGCACTGGTCGGCAGCCCGGACCTTGTGGATAAGATCAAGCTCATCCGACCGCTTGGCGTCCATTTCGCGATTGACACCACCGGGGTCCCTTCTGTTATCCGGCAGGCTGTCGATTCGCTCGCTCCGAGGGGCGAATGCGTTCTCCTTGGCGCGGCCGGACCAACTACCGAAATCACTCTGCGTGCCCACCACATGCTGTCGGGGGGCCGGAAGGTGCGGGGCGTGGTCGAAGGCGACAGCGACCCGCAGACTTTCATTCCGTGGATGATTGACCAGCACAGGCAGGGTCGGTTCCCATTCGAACGGCTGCTGAAGTTCTACCCGCTGGAGCAAATCAGCCAAGCTATGGATGACTTGGACTCCGGTGCCGCGATCAAGCCTGTGATACGGATGCCGGCGGACCGTTGCAGCAACCAGCAGCATTCTACTGCACCTAGGCGTCAGCTGGATCACGAAATGCTACCGTAAGGTATGAATTTGTGTGCGTCCAAGGTGAACGTGGACGCCACGCGAAACGCTGCGGACCGTATTTTCCTTCCCCGGAACTCCCGTGAAACCACCTAAACTATCGGCGGAACAGATCCGCGAGCTCGGCGAACCGATCTACAGAACCACCATCCCGGCCTCCTGGGCTGACACCAACGGGCATGTGAATGTCCGCTGGTACGCAGTGCTCTACGACGACGCGGGCGATGTCCTCCATGACATGCACGGGCTCACCTTGGAGTTGCACCGGGCGCGCAATAGCGGCACGATGGACCTGGAACACCACACGCATTTCGTCAGCGAGGTGATGCCCGGCGAGTCGGTTGCCGTCTACGTCCGCGCGCTGGAGGTGAACGCCAAACGTCTGCACTACCTGATGTTTGTGGTGAACGAATCGAAGAACCGGCTGTCATCGATCTTCGAATGCATCAATGCCTTCGTGGATCTCAACTTTCGCAAGACGGCACCGTGGCCGGTTGCATCCTTCGCGTTGATGGAAGACATGATCGAGGCCCATTCGAAGGTCGGATGGCCCGTGCCGCCCACTACGATGTCAGTCTAGATAGGCCCAGCTACTTGGCGTCCCGCCAATTCAAACCCACTCCGGTCTCGACGACCAATGGCACACTCAGCTCGCAGGCCGATTCCATTTCGGCCTTCACCAATGCGCGCAGGCGTTCCACCTCGTCCAAGGGCGCGTCGAAGACAAGTTCGTCGTGCACCTGGAGTAACAGCTTGGAGCGCCAACCCGCAATTGCCTTGTCGATCCGGACCATCGCGATCTTGATCAAATCCGCAGCCGAGCCTTGGATCGGCGAATTGACCGCTGTCCTTTCCGCAAACCCGCGCGCATTGGGGTTGCGGCTGTTCATGTCCGGAATTGGCCGGACCCTGCCGAATAGGGTCTTTGCCACGCCGGATTCCCGGGTGGCTGCAATGGTCGCGTCGATGTAGCGGCGGACCCCGGCGTAGCGTTCGAAATAGGCCTTGATGTACGCCTCTGCCTCCTTGCGCGGAATGCCGAGATTCGCGGCCAGGCCGAATCCGCTGATGCCGTACACGATACCAAAGTTCACTGCTTTCGCGCTGTTGCGGGCCTCTTTCGTGACCAGCATCGGGGGGACGCCCATCACCTCGGCGGCGGTGCGGGTGTGGATGTCCTCGCCGCTGCGGAACGCGTCCAGCAGGACCGGGTCCTGCGACATGTGGGCGAGGAGCCGCAGCTCAATTTGGGAATAGTCGGCCACCACCAGACGCCACGGATCGCCCTCAGCACCGAGCTTGGGAACAAACGCCGCCCGGATCTGCCGCCCCAATTCGGTTCGGACCGGGATGTTCTGCAGATTCGGATTTGACGACGACAAGCGTCCTGTCGCGGCACCGGTCGGATTGAAACTGGTGTGCAGGCGGCCGGTGGCAGGGTCGATCAAGGCCGGTAGCGCATCGACATACGTTCCCTTGAGCTTCGAAAGCTGCCGGAATTCCAGGACTTGGCGGACGATGGGGTAATCGGGTGCCAGCAAGTCCAGGATATCCGCGGCGGTGGAAACGGCCTTGCCCTTGGCTGCCGGGCGCGGCGCGGGCAGGCCGATCTCCTCGAACAGCACTTTGCCCAGTTGTTGTGGCGACGCGATATTGAATTCGCGTCCGGCTGCGGTGTGGATTTCCCGCGTCAACCTCGCGATGTCGGTTTCCAGTATTCCCGAAAGCCTTGCGAGCTCATCGGGGTCCACGCGGATACCCTCGAACTCCATGCGGGCGAGGACTCCGGCCAGGGGAAGGTCCACCTCGGCGTACAGTTCAGCCACTTCCTGGCCCATGTTTTCGACTTGCGGCCGTAGTCGACCGTCGAGGTCGTGGACATAGAGCGCCCGTTCGTCCGGCCTTGGGCCCGGTTTGAGGTCGAGGCGGCGCTCCACCATGGCTTCCAATGTGCAGCCGCCTGGATCGGCATCCAGCAGGAATGCCTGCAGGGCGATGTCCTGGCCAACTCCGGCAGGGCGGATTCGGGCCTTCATCAACATCAGGGTCAGCGATTTCAAGTCGCAGGCCACTTTTGCAACATCAGGACTCTCAAGCACCGCCTTGAGTTCCGCCACGCGGCTGGCAGGAAGGCTGCGGGCCTCGGCTTCCCTGCATGCGAGGCCAAACTCGGCCAGTTCCGGCGAGCAGACCACCGACAGCGGTCCATCGACCCGTCGCAGCCACTCCACAGTGGCCGCCACGTCTGGTAGAGGCGCCAAATCCTTGATCCGGTCGTCGACCGTGGGTCCCAGATCCTTCAATTGGCTGAAGAACTCCAGTTCCTTGAGCAGGGGACGCAGTCGTTCCAAATCCGGATCCCGCATCTGGAAGGTTTCGATGTCGAATGGCAGCGGCACCGCGCATTCGATGGTCGCCAGACGCTGGCTCATCAGAATGCGTTCGCGATTGTTTTGCAGACTCTCCCGGTACATGCGCTTGGGGACTTCCGCTGCCCGATCCAACAGCGCTTCCAAGGACCCGAATTGGTTTAGCAGGTCCTGCGCACCTTTTTCGCCGATTCCCGGCGCACCGGGAATGTTATCGACAGGGTCGCCTTTGAGAGCCAGCAGGTCGGCAACCTGTGCGGGCTCGACGCCCATGAACTCCTTGACCCTTGCCGGGTCGTACCACGTCCAGTCTTTGCCCGCATCGGGCTTGGCTGGATTCAGCATGGAGACATGCTCGTTCACCAGCTGAAGCATGTCTTTGTCACTGGAAACGATGACGACCTCGAAGCCGGCATCCGTGGCGCGCTTGGAGAGTGTCCCGATGACGTCGTCGGCCTCGTAGCCGGGGGACTGGATCGCGGGGATCCGGAGCGCCTCCACCAGCTTGACGACATACGGTATTTGAACCAGAAGTTCTGGCGGCGTCTCGGCCCGGTTGGCCTTGTACTCGGCGAACTCCAGTTCGCGCAGTGTCTTCCCTTCGCCCTCGAAGACAGCTGCCATGTACCCGGGCTGGAACTCGCGGGTTAGCTTCCGCAGCATGTTGCTGAAGATGAAAACCGCCTCTGTGGAGAGGCCGGAAGCCGTCCGCATGGGTGGAGCCGACATCCGGGCACGGGCGTGGTAAGCCCGGAAGATAAATCCGAAAGTGTCGATGAGGAAAATTCTGGGGGCGGTGGTCAACCCGGTGGTCACGGCTTGATCCCGCCGGTGGAGTTGAGGAGATCCTGCAACTCGTCCGGGGCAGCCAAGGGTTCATCCTCGTCCGGCAGCGGTGCCTTTCCGCCCAGAGAGCGTATCTTCAGCGCCAAGCCGCGAATTGGCATACCCTCGAAGGCAATCAGGTATTCGCCCAAGGCTTGGCTCATGTGTCCCGGCCATTTTTCATACAGGGCACCAATGCCGATGTGGGCTTGGATATACCTGGGCTCCAGACGCAAAGCTTCCGTGAATTCGGCCATGGCCTGCGGGAATCTGCCGACCTTGGTCAGTGCGGAGCCCCAGTTGTTGTGGGCGCGGAAATTTTCGGGAGCCAACTTTACAGCCTCTCCCAAATGCTCCACCCCTTCGGCCTGCCGTTTTGGGTTTTGGAGCAGTGCGGCTCCCAACGCGCCTTGGGCGTCGGCTGACTTAGGCCGCATTTGCACCGCGAGTTCCAATGCGCGAATGCCGGCTTCCAACTTTTCCGGGATCCGGGCCATCGCCCGGCCGGCCTCGTACTGGACCTCGAACTGGTTCTTGCTCCCCTCGACAAAGGGCTCCAACAAAAACAGGCCATCGTCCGGACGCCCCTGCCGGACCAATAGCAGTCCCAGCAATCGGCGAGCGAGTCTCAGGTTGGGATTACCGGCGACCGCATCGGTAAGATACCCGACCGCTTCCTGCTCCCTACCCGGAATCTGGCCAACCAGTGCCCCCAGTCCTTCCAAGGTGGCGGGCGAGTTCTGCCTGATCGCGAGCGCTTTTTGGAACTCAGTCTCGGCTTCGTCGAATCTCTTCTGAACACTCAATGTGTTGCCGAGACCCGTCAATGCATCCACGGACTTCGGATCCAATCGCAATGCCTCGCGGTAGACCGCTTCGGCCTCCTTCACATGGTCCGGCGTAGTCAAAAGGACCCAGCCCAAATTTTCCAACGCTATTGAATTCGCGTTGTTGACGGCTACCGCCCGTCGAAATACCGTTTCCGAATCCTTCCAGTACCGTGTCTGGGTCACGGAGGCTGTGGCCATTGCCACGGCTGCTACGGAGGCCAGGCTGACGGCCAAGGGGCGGTTGCTAATCATGTAACGTCCGGCCCACGCCAGCATGATCGCCAGGCCGATGATCGGAACGTACATGCTGTGGTCGGTCCGGGCCCTGATTCCCACTTGGAGAATTCCCACCATCGGCAGCAGGACTATCAGGAACCATGCCCAACCCACCGTGAGCCAACGGAACGGCTTGAAAAACTTGTAGACTAGGTAGCTCATCAGTCCGACTGTCAGCACCGCACCTACCACTGGCCATCTCGTAAACGACGTTGGGTAGGGGTAAATCACAGACAATCCACTGGGCCAGAAGAGTTGGTGCACGAAGGTGGCATACGTCATCAGGATGTTGCCTGCGCGCATTTGGACCGGATATTCCGCCAAGGTTCGAACCGCGTCCATCTCGGACTGGGTCATCATGGCCCCGATCGCTCCGGCAATCGAAATCACCCCGAACGGTATCTTCTCGATAAAGCGCTGACGTGAGAATCCCCGCCGCAGGGGCCAGTGGTCCAGCAGCAGCAACACCAACGGCATGGTGACCGCCAAGGGCTTACAGCACATAGCAAGGGCGAAATAAACGATGGAGCGGCGGTAATGGCCCTGCTGCTCGGTTCTCGTATAGCGGACCCACTCGCGGAGCGACAGGAACCAGAACAGAGTGCAGAGGAGAGCGCCGCGCTGGGTGGCCCACACCACGCCCTCCACTTGCAGGGGGTGGATAGCGAATACCAGTGTCACAAAGAAAGATCGCCAGAGCTTGCCGGTGGCAAGAAACAGGAAATCGAACAGGAGCGCGACGGCGCCCATATGGATGAGCACGTTTGCCGCGTGGTGGAACCCGGCCTTGTCCCCGAACAGTTGGTAGAGAAAGATGTGGCTGAGCCGGGTGATGGGGTCCCAGTAGTCGCTCGCTCCGGTGAAGGCCCATTTGAGGCTGTCCAGCGTGATCCCGCCGGTGACGTGCTCATTCCTGAATATCATCAGGTTGTCGTCGTAAAAGATGAACTGGAAGGTCGCTGTCTGGCCGAAAACGATCAGCACAATGGCGGCGAGCGCCAAGTTCATCCACAGGCGGAGTCGGTTGTTGTCGTCAGCAGGAGCTGTCTCCATGTCTTCCAATTCTAGGTCGTTTGTGGTCCCCGTCGCAACCGGGCTTCATGGTGTCGCGCAAATGACACGCCTGGAGTGCTCTTAACCGTGCTGTTTCAGGGCTTTACAAACCAATGCCGGGCACCTTGAAATGTGCCTGCGTTTACCATGTAGGAAGTGCGCTTCGAAACCACACTTCAAAGGTCGGTGGAAGTCTCTGGTGTCGGCATCCATAGCGGCGTTCCGGTCAAACTCAGGATGACCCCCGCAGCGGCCGGTTCCGGTATCCTCTTCCGGCGCTCCGACCTTGACTATTTCCCCATCCAAGCCAGTTGGAAGCATGTCGCCCGCGTCAGCTACGCCACCAGCCTTATGCGCCAAGGTGTTCTGATTTCCACCACTGAACACCTCCTCAGCACCCTCTACAGCTTCGGCGTCGACAACGTCACCATCGAACTGGACAACCTCGAGGTCCCCATCCTCGACGGCAGCGGCAAGCCATTTGTCGACCTCATCCGAGATGCCGGACTCCGCCAACTGAGGAGGAAGCGGCGCTTCCTCCGCATCCTGCGTCCGGTTTCAGTCGAGGATGGCCGAAAGAAGATTTCCATCGTTCCGCACGACTGCTTCCGGCTCACCTGCGACATCGATTTCCCGAATCCGATCGGCAAACAATCCATCGAGATGGACGTTACCCCTGAGGGCTACGCCAAGGAGCTTTCGCCCGCCCGCACCTTCGGTTTCGAGCGCGAGCTGGACCAACTGCGTGAGATGGGCCTCATACGGGGCGCGACCCTTGCCAGTGCGGTCTGTTTCACTGCGGCCGGGGTTCTCAATCCCGAGGGACTGCGTTTTCCGGACGAATGCTGCCGCCACAAGGCGCTTGACCTGATCGGCGACTTGGCACTCATCGGGCGCCCGCTGATCGGCCACGTGATCGCCGAGAGGGCTGGCCACGCGATGCACGCCGCGTTGGTTGCCCGGATCATGTCCGATCCCTCCCTGTATGACATCGTTTCCCTTGATGAGCATGACGGGCAGGTCATTGCGGCCGTCGCCTAGGCGGGAAGCGGGTATCAAGCCTTCGTAAAGGTGCTATCATCGGGGCAAGAACAGGGTGTCCCGATGATTCAAAATTCGTTCAAACTAGTCCTCTCGCTTGCCATTGGCACTGCGACCCTCCTTGCCCAAGGCACTACAGGCACCATCCAAGGCAGTGTGTCCGATCCCAGCGGTGCCGTCGTGGCGTCAGCCCGGGTGGCGGTGGTCAATCTGGAGACCAACACAGCCCGCCAAGTTGCAACTCTGGCAGACGGCAGCTACTCGCTGCAGTTCCTGCCCATTGGAACGTACAAGCTCAATATCACCGCTGCCGGTTTCCGGGCTTTCGAGCGCCGGGGCATCGTGCTGGAGGTCGGGACCAACGCCCGCGTGGATGCAAAGCTGGAAGTAGGTGCGGTTTCCGATTCGATCGAAGTGAGCGAGGCTGCCACGCCGGTGGTTGAAACGACTTCCCCGTCACTGGGCCAAGTCGTGACGAACTCTGAAATTACAAATCTACCGCTCGTGAACCGGGATATCTACACCCTTCTTTCCCTGACCGCCGGGGTGGATACCTCCGACGCCGCCACCGACAATTTTGGTGCCCCGATGCAGGCAACCATCGTCAACGGCTCCCCCAATTCCGGAATCGGGTCGGTCAACTACACCCTCAACGGCGGCAGCAACACCAGCGGCCTGCGGAACACGGGCAATGTCGCGCCGAATCCGGATGCGATCCAGGAGTTCCGGGTCCAGACGAACAGCTTTCCCGCCGATGAAGGCCGTTTCGGTGGCGGCACCGTCACCATGGTGACCAAATCCGGCACCAACCAGTTGCACGGAACGGTGTTCGAATTCCTGCGCAACTCGCAGCTCAATGCCAACCGCTGGGTGCCGGGGCAGGGAACCCTTCTCCGCGACCCGCTGCACCGCAACCAGTTCGGTGCAACTGCCGGCGGCCCGATCCGGCGCGACAAAACTTTCATCTTCGGTTCCTGGTCCAGCCTCCGGGACCGCACCAGCGTCTACAACAACACTGCCACCCCGCTGACAGCCAAGGAGCGCACCGGCGATCTTTCCGCGACCGCGGGCACCGCGCCTGTCGACCCCTCCACCGGAGCCGCGTTCCCGGGCAAGATCATTCCCGTGTCGAGGATCGACACCGTTGCCCGCAAGATCAACGATACATACCTGCCGTTGCCGAATCTGGGTGGCGGATTGTTCGAAGCCCAGGTCAGCCATCCGAAGGACACGGACGAATTTACGGTCAGGGTCGACCACAGCTTGGGCCAGTCCCACCGCCTGACCGGCAGCTTGTTCCAAACCTCCGGGTCCGACTTGGTCGGCCTTCTGGGCAACATTCCATGGGTGAGCCGCAATTTCACTTGGCGACAATACAACTGGAACGCCAGCGACACGTGGATTGTCGGCCCGACGATGGTGAATGAGTTCCGCACCGCCTACATCCGGGACTTCGGCGGCCGTACCAACCTGCCTGCGATCTCGCTCGGCGACTTGGGGTCGTTGTACAAAATTCAGGGCGCGCCATCCCTGCCGCAGATCTCGGTTTCAGGCCGGTTCAACCTCACCAGCGCGATTCCGGGACCGGTTGCGGGGAGCAACCTCTATCAAATCCGTGACCTGGTAAGCATCTCCCAGTCGCGCCACTCCATCCGCATCGGGGCTGAGGGTTTGCTGGAGAAGATGATCCACGACACGCTGCTGAACAACTACGGCACCTTCAGCTTCACCACCACCAACCCGCGCGGCACAAAGAACGCCACCGCGGACTACCTGTTGGGTCTAGCGGCAACCATGAACCAGGATGCGCCCACCACCAAGATCAACAACGACTGGTACTTCGCGTTCTACCTGCAGGACGATTTCCGGGTGAACAAGCGCCTGACGCTGAACCTCGGCGTCCGCTGGGACATCCAGACGCCCATCACCGACCCCTTCAATCGCTTCCTCACCTTCATCCCGGGACGCAAATCGACGGTGGTGCCGAATGCGCCTGCAGGATTGTTGTTTCCCGGCGACCAGGGCATCGGCCGCGGCATTATTTCCACGCATTGGGGCAATGTGAGCCCGCGCCTGGGCGTTTCGTTCGATCCGTTCGGCGACCGCAAGACCGCCATCCGCGCCGCCGCCGGCATCTTCTACGGCAGCATTTCCGGCAACGAATGGAACAGTTCGTCCGACAACCAGCCGTTCGCCATCCGCCAGCAGTTCAACGATGTTTACACGTTGTCGGACCCGTACCGGCTGCAGCCGGGCGGGGTCGGCCCGTTCCCGTACAGCTACTCGCCGTCGTCGCCGAAGTTCATCGCCCCGTCGGCCACTGTGGGTATCTCCACCGACTACCAGTCCCCCTACACCTACCAAATGAATTTCGCGGTGCAGCGTGAAATCGTATCGGGAACCAGCTTGACGGTCGCTTATGTGAACAATCTGACGCACCGGATTCCGTCCGTGCAGGATGTGAACTATCCCGTGTTGACCGCCGCAGCCACCACTGCCAACGTGAACGCCCGCCGCCCCTACCTGCCGAATACCCTTTCGAGTATCGGGTTGATCAAGTCGATCCTGAACTCCGCGTACCATGGGTTGCAGGTGACCGGTGAAAAGCGCTTGGCGCACCATTTCACGGCCAAGGGCTACTACACCTTCGGCAAGGGGTTGGACGCGGTGAACACCCAGAACAGTACTCTTCAGACCGCCACCGACTGGAATAACATCCTGCTCGACCGGGGCCGAGCCAACAATGACCGGACCCACAGCGCGGTCTTCTCCGGCGTCTGGGATTTGGCATATTTCAAGAAGGCTCCGCTGCCGGTCCGGTTGCTGGCGAGCGGTTGGTCGCTTGCCGCCATCACCAGCTTCCGCAGCGGCACACCGCTCACCATCACCTCGGGTACGGACAACAATTTCGACGGCAACAGCAATGACCGGGCCGATCTGATCGGCAACCCGTACCTCGACCCCCATCGTCCGCGCAGCCAGGTTGTCGACCAGTGGTTCAACATTGCGGCGTTTTCGAAGACCACGCAGTTGAAGAACAGCTACGACGGCACCTCGGGGCGGAACATCATTGATGGTCCGGGGCTTAAGAACGTGGACATGACGATTGCCCGCACCTTCCGGTTGACCGAGAAGTATTCGCTGCAGTTCCGGGGCGAGGCCACCAACGCGCTCAATATCGTGAACCTGCTGAATCCCGGCACCAACGCCAACACCGCCAGCACGTTCGGCAAGATCACCACGGCGCGTCCGATGCGCCAGGCGCAGCTGGGCCTCAAGCTGGTCTTCTAGGCCGGAAGGGTCGCAAAACCTGCGACAATCGGGACATGGCACGCAAGAAGAAAGACGTGTTCAGTGCGGGCAAGGAAGTCCGGGCGATCGCGCGCGAACGCGTCGGGATCGTCAAGCCCGGGGTGGCCATTGTGCCGAAGGCGGACCGCAAGCCCAAGTACAAGCCCGATTTCGCCAAGGCCGACGCGGACCATCCGACAGGCACCGAGTAGGGCGGCACCGAGTAGAGCTTTGGCCAATTCACCCGCCCGTTATAATGGTCCTTTCCCCTCCTCAAGAATCGAAAGGATCCATCACAGAAGTGCGAAACAAGATCACGGTAGTCGGCGCCGGTAACGTCGGCGCGAATTGCGCGGTTTGGGCGGCCAAAAAGGAACTGGGCGACGTCGTCCTGGTTGACATTGCCCCCGGCATTCCCCAGGGCAAGGCGCTCGACCTGCTGCAGACGGGTCCGGTGGAAGGCTTCGACATCACCGTCACCGGTGCCAACGACTATGCCCCTACGGCCAATTCCGATGTCGTTATCATCACAGCCGGCCTCGCGCGCAAGCCGGGCATGAGCCGCGACGACTTGGTCCTGAAGAACTACGCGGTCATCAAGTCCGTTACTGAGCAGATTGTGGCGCTTTCGCCGAACGCGATCCTGATTCTGGTCACGAACCCGCTCGACGCGATGGCGCAGGTTGCGCTGATGGTTTCGAAGTTCCCCAAGAACCGCGTAATCGGCATGGCCGGCGTGCTGGATTCGGCCCGCTTCCGCACCTTCATCGCCCAGGAACTGAATGTTTCGGTCGAGAACGTGACGGCGGTGGTGCTCGGCGGCCACGGTGACACCATGGTCCCGCTGACCCGCCTTTCCAACGTTGCTGGTATCCCGCTCGAAGATCTGATTCCGGCGGAGCGTCTGGCCGAGATCGTTTCGCGCACCGCCAACGGCGGCGCTGAACTCGTGAAGTTGATGGGTACCAGCGCCTACTACGCCCCGGCGGCCTCGGCTGTCGAGATGGCGGAGTCGATCCTGCGCGACCGTAAGAAGGTCCTCCCCTGCTCGGCCTACCTCGAAGGCGAGTACGGCATCAACGGCCTGTTTGTGGGCGTGCCCTGCAAGCTGGGTTCGAACGGCATTGAGCAGATCTATGAGATCAAGCTGAACGAAACCGAGATGGCGGCACTGCACAAGAGCGCGGGAGCGGTGAAGGAACTGGTCGACATCGTTACAGCCAAAATGGCCGAAGAATCGGCAGCCGCTTAAAACACAAGGGATAGTACCGATTCGGGACGGAAGCATTGTACCTTCCGTCCCGACCTGCTAAAACAGGACGAGGGAGATTTGTTTTGGTCAAGTTCTGCGTGCTGGCCAGTGGCAGCGCGGGCAACACCTCGTTCGTGGGAACGTCGAAGACCCGTGTCCTGGTGGATGCGGGGTTGAGCGTCAAGGATTTGAACAAGCGCTTGGCGGAGATCGGCGAAGACCCCGACTCGATCGACGCGGTTCTGATAACCCACGAACATTCCGACCATGTGGCGGGCCTCGCGCGGTTTGTCCGCTGGCGGGAGAAGCGCAAGAAACCGGTTCCGGTCTATTTGTCGCGCCTGACGGCCCCATTGATCGATTGGTCCACCGCCGACGGCAAGCAACCGGAACAACTTCCCGTGATCGAGCGCTTCCAGGCCGGCTCCGGGTGGATGCTGGGCAATATCGCGGTGCAAAGTTTTACCATTCCCCACGATGCCAAGGATCCGGTGGGATTCACCTTCATCGCGGAGGGCGTGAAAATCGGAGTTGCCACCGATTTGGGCTACATGCCGGATTCGGTCCGCCACCACTTGCGCCGGACCCAGATCTTGCTGATCGAATCCAACCATGATCTCGACATGCTCAAGGTTGGCCCATATCCGTGGAGTGTCAAGCAGCGGGTGATGGGCCGCAACGGGCACCTCTCGAACGCGGTGACCTGCGACTATTTGGAAAATGATCTGGATTCGGGGGTCCAAACCCTGATCTTGGGCCACCTGAGCGAGCACAACAACCATCCGGAGATCGTCCGGATCGGAGCTGAACAATCGTTGGAGCGGCGGGGCATCTCCCCCAATCTGGTGATTGCGGAACAGAAAACACAGACAGAGGTATTTACGTATTGATCGCCCGTTATACACGCCCCGAGATGGGCGCCGTTTGGACCGACCAAAATAAATTCCAGCAGTGGCTGGAGGTCGAACTGGCCGCGTCCGAAGCCTTGGCCGAGATGGGAGTGGTTCCCGCCGAGGATGCCGCCCTGCTGCGCCAGCATGCGTCGTTTGACGTGGACCGCGTTTTCGAGATCGAGCGGACGACCCGGCATGACGTGATCGCTTTCACCACGGCCGTGGCTGAATCGATGCAGGCTGCCGGGCACGGCAGTTCGTCCCGCTGGTTCCATTACGGGATGACCTCGAACGACGTGGTGGACACCGCGCAGGCACTGCAGCTGGTCCAAGCCGCCCGGATCATCGTGGATGGCATCGCCAAGCTGCGCAAAGTCTTGAAGCGCCGGGCTTGGGAGTTCAAGGATGCGGTGCAGATCGGCCGTACCCACGGGGTTCATGCCGAGCCCATCACTTTCGGGCTGAAGCTTGCAATCTGGTACGAGGAGGCGGGGCGCGACCTGAAGCGTGTGGAAGCCGCCGCCGAGGATTTGCGGGTTGGCAAGATTTCCGGTGCCGTCGGTACATTCGCCCACATCGGACCGGCCGCCGAGGAGCGTATTTGCGCCAAGTTGGGTTTATACCCGGCTCCGGTGGCTTCCCAAGTGATTCAGCGCGACCGCCACGCCCACTTCATCGCGACCTTGGCCACGCTGACTGCGATGTGCGAGAAGATCGCCCTCGAAGTGCGGCATTTGCAGCGGACCGAAGTCCGCGAGGCGAGCGAGTACTTCGCGCGCGGCCAGAAGGGCTCGTCGGCGATGCCGCACAAGAAAAATCCAATAGTGAGCGAGCAGATTTGCGGCTTGGCCCGTGTGGTCCGGGCCAACGCCCAGGCCGCTTTCGAGAATATCGCCCTCTGGCATGAGAGGGATATCTCCCACTCGTCGGTGGAGCGGGTTATCCTGCCGGATTCGACCATCCTTGCCGACTACCTGCTGGAAAAGACGTCCAACTTGGTGGACACGATGTTCGTGTATCCCGACCGCATGCGACGGAATTTGGATTCCACCCGGGGCCTCGTGTTTTCGGGTCAGCTGTTGTTGGATTTGGCCGGTGCCGGCATGTTGAGGGAAACTGCCTACGCCATTGTGCAGCAGCAGGCGATGAAAGCCTGGGATGAGGAAGGCGATTTCCGGGCGGCTATCGAAGCACTGCCCGAAATTACGTCGCTCGTCAGCCCGGAAACCCTCGCAAATACATTCTCCGTGGAGCGCCAACTCAAACACGTCGATGCGATCTTCGCGAGGGTCTTCCCGGAAGGCGCGTAGGCCGGTCGACCCTAGTAGCTAACTACTATTGCGGCACTCTGAGGCTGTCCGCTACATTTATGGATTGGTGAGTGGGCTCTTTGGGTCCAGATGTCAGGTCTCACGAAGCATGCGAGGGGTATGTCCACGTCGAAGTTCAAGTTCTCAGGGACAGGTTTAGATACGAAAAGCCGCTTTCTTCTAGGTGCTCTGACGTGGCTGATCGTGGTTACGTCGGCACATGCCTGCCTGAATGTGGAGTGGGCGTCGGTGCTGAACGACTATGCGCCTGCTGAAAAGCGGAAGCTGAACGTCGCCTTTATCCCGGTGACGTGCCACTTGGCCTGCCCGGTCACCGACTACATTTCCAAGTTTTCCAAGGCCGGGGAGATATTCCTTCCGCGCATGTTCCAAGGCTTCCCCGAGATCAAGGAAGCTTTGATCGCCAACAAGATGCAGGCCGCGTTCATTGTTGCCCCCTTGGCCATTGCCTTGAAGAGCCAGGGAGTTCCAATCAAAATTGTGTACCTCGGCCATCGCTACGGCAGCGCCTTCGTGGTCCGGAAGGACGGACCGATCAAGACCTTCGCCGATGTCCGGGGCAAGACCATTGCCATTCCGAGCCGTTTTTCAGACGAGCGTCTGATGGTATTCCGGGCCATGAAGGTCTGGGGCGTCAATCCGAAGGATGTGAAGATCGTCGAAATGGCTCCGCCGGACGTTGCGGGTGCTTTGGCTGCAAAGGCGATTGATGGTTTCTCCATGGGCGAGCCCTTCCCGTCCCAAGCTGAAATGGGCGGCTTCGGGCGGGTGCTCTTCCATGCCCAGGAGTATTGGCCGGACTACATGTCGTGCGTCCTCGTCGTCCGCGAGGACATCATCAACAGCCGTCCGGAAGCAGTTCAAATTCTAGTGGATGGCGTTGCCCGGTCTGGCCTTTGGCTGGAAAAGGGAAAGCCCTACCGCGAGAATGCAGCCGATTTTGTCGGTCGTTTCTACTACAACCAGAAGCCTGCCCTGTTGCAGTGGGCGCTTACCAAGCCCATGACCCGCGTCCAATACAACAACCTTGCTCCGCGCAAGGCCGATTTCGATCTTGTCCGCGACCTCATGATCGAGACCGGTGTCCTGACCAGGAAGATCGAGTTCGAAGAGTATACCGACAGCCGCTTTTCCGACCGCGCCGCCATCCAGACCGCTTGGCGATACGAGCCGGGCACGGCGTCAGCCCAATAGTCATCGCTTGGAACAAATCACAGCCGAGAAAACCACCACCATGAACCACTACGAATACATCATCGTTGGAGCAGGCCCGGCAGGCCTGCAGATGGCCTACTTCCTCGAACAAGCCGGCCGTAGCTACGTCGTCCTCGAAAAAGCCGAGGCTGCTGGAGACTTCTTTGCGAAGTTTCCCCGCCACCGCACCCTCATCTCCATCAACAAGGTCTACAACTGGTTCAGCGAACCGGACTTCAATCTCCGGTACGACTGGAACTCGCTGATCACCAACGACAGTTCCCTGCTGTTCACGGACTATTCGAAGAAGATCTTCCCCAACGCCGACATCCTGGTGAAGTACCTGCACGACTTCGCCGAGAAGTTTGCCCTCCGGATCCAGTACAACACCACCGTCACCTGGATCGATCGCGAGGCGGAAGGCGACCGCAACTTCGTGCTCACCGACCAGAACGGTGCGCAGTACACCTCCCGCTGCCTGTTTATGGCCAACGGGGCCGTCAAGCCCAACATCCCCATGGGTATCGAGGGGATCGAAAATATCGAAGGCTACGAGGTCCACGACCCCGCTCCCGAGCGTTTCACCAACAAGCGCGTGCTCATCATGGGCATTGGCAACACGGCCTTCGAAATCGCCGATTGCTTGGCAGAGTACGCTGCCACCGTGCAGATCTACACTGGTGGACGTCAGATCAAGCATGCTTGGCAGACCCACTTCGTCGGCGACCTGCGCGCCATCAACAACGGCATTCTCGACATGGCACAGCTCAAGATGCCCCACTTGGTGAGTGGCGCGAGCGTCCGCAAGGTCGAAAAGAATCCCGACGGCACGTTCAAGGTGTACTACGAAGAGGAAGTTCCGCACTGGGCCGTACCCGGCACCATGAAGGGTGTGGCGACATACGACGCCGTGATTCGTGCCACAGGCTGGAAGTACATCGACAAGTCCATCTTCGCGCCCCGCGTGCTGCCCGAAACCGACGCCAAGGGCAAGTTCCCGGTCATGGCCTCCAACTGGGAAAGCAGCGTGCCCGATATGTTCTTCATCGGTGCCGCCATGGCGAACAACGACCGCAAGACGACTCCGGGCTTCATCCACGGCTTCCGCTACAACGTCAGGACCGTTTTCCACCTGGCCGAGCAGCGCTACAACAATGTGCCCCTGCCCGTCCGCACCATGCCGCTAACAACCCCCCAGGAATTGGAGGAGTTCGTGACGGCGATGTTGACCCGCGTCAGCACCACGTCGGCGCTTTACCAGATGTTCGGTGTGCTGGGCGAGGTTCTCGCTTTCGACAAGGGCGAAGTCAAGTGGTATCCGGAACTCCCGATGAAGTACGCATTGGCCCAACCGGAATTCGCGGGTGCGGAAAACCTGATGACCGTCACCTTGGAACTCGGGTTCGACTCGTTCGCCAAGAACACCGACTCGTTGTCCTTCATCCACCCCAACGACCCGGCCGGACGGGGCCGCTGCACCGCCTTCATCCATCCGGTGTTCCGCCGTTACTCCAAGGGTGAGCTGGTCGGTGAAACTCACCTCCAGTCGGGCGTCTTTGTCCGTTACGACGAACCCAACGCCCAGTTCTCCACCGAGTTCGACAAGGAGAAGCCGCGCAACGTCTTCTTCAACCTCGTAAACGCGATTGTCGGAGTGACCACGGAAATCCGGGACGTCAAGACGTTCATGACCGAGGGCGAGTCCGGCATCTTCGAGCCGTGGCCGGAAGGCAAGACCTACGATGGGCCCCCGTTGCCGGTGTGCAACGTGACCCACGGCGGCAACTACGTTCCCAGCTTGGCCGACTACAGGTAGTACGCCCTGCCGGGTGCCGGTCAGCCTTAATAGCTGACCGGTACCCAGCGGTGTTCGTTCATCGATTGGTATCCCGCTTCCAGAATGCAGTTCACCACGAAGCCATCCTCATAGGTTTCCCGTGGTTGCACCCCGTCCCGCACACATTCCACAAAGTGCCGCATTTCGGCGTGGTATCCGTAGGCGAAGGCCTCCTCGGGCAATGGCCGAATCCAACCAAAATCCAAATCCGCCTTTTCCACGACATATCCTGACGACTTCCCCGTGAACGCGGCCACCGGCGTCTGGCGTGTGACATCGGTGAAAATGGATCCCTCCGAGCCGTGGATTTCGTTCCGCAGGTCCAAGCCGCCCTTCGTCGTCCACGAAAGTTCGCAATGCGCCACGCCGCCCGACGCCATTTGCAGCAGCAGCAAGGCGTTGTCCTCGCCGCGGGTCTTGTCGCGGTGGACCAGATTCGCGCCCCACGCCATTACTTCGGTGACACGGTCCTCCTTTCCGAAGAAATAGCGGGCGGCCTCGATGCAGTGGCATCCCAGGTCGTTCAGCGCCCCGCCGCCGGTGTTGTCGACGTCCCAGAAATGGGGACTGTGGGGGCCGGAGTGCGATTCGCGTGAACGCACCCACAGGACGCGACCCACACCGCCCTTGTCCACCGTCTCCTTGGCCCGCACCACCGCCGGTGCGAAGACCTCCGTCTCGGCATACCCGTGGATCGCGCCCGACCCACGGGCAGCTTCCATCATGAGGCGTGCTTCCTCCCGCGAACGGCCCAGCGGTTTCGTGCACACCTGGTTCCGCTTGAGCGCCGCAAGGGCCAGGGAAACCGGCAGGTGTTCCTCGTTCGGCAGGGCAATGATGAACAGGTCGATGTCGTCGCGTGAAACCACCGCCTGGAGGTTCGTGTATTCACCGATCCCCCAGCGTTCCGCGAACAGCCTTGCACGGTCGAGGGACCGGGAATAGTTGATCACGACCTCATGCCCTCGGACGTTCGCGAGGCCTTGCATGTAGAAGTCGGCTACGAAGCCCGAGCCGAGCATGGCGATTCTGACGGGTTGCATGTGTAGGGTGTCCTGGGGACAGGATATCGCGGTGCCATGTGTGCCCGGACGTGCGCCGTTTGTCTGGCGCGAGTTTCAGGAGATCCCGGGCTTCGGCCTATTGTTGGAATAGACCTTCCAACGATTCGGATCGGAATGACTGGTCCACCAACTCTGCCGGATTCCGAATCCGCGATCCGCTCTTCGATCGTTCGCACCGCCCCCCTTTGGTTACGCAACCGCATCAGTATTCGGCGCACGACCACGGAGGTCGGTCAGGAGGAGTTTCAGAATGGAATCGTAATCCTTCATCTTCTACTCCGACTGCGGTGTTTACTGAAGGATCGGCAACTCCAAATAGTTTGGTGCCACGAATAAGCTCCCTTGTGTCGTCCCGCCGGGCGCGATGCTCTTCAGTTCCCGGCCCAGTTCGGGGAAAGACATCTTTCCCGTGATCGCCTTGTCCAAAGCCGCCGTGACCTGGCGTACTTGTTTGCCGGTCTCATGCGCGAATTCCAGCCGGAAGTCGCCGATGCCGGCTTCGATCCAGTGCTCCATGTGCGCTGAAGCCTCCTGTGCTTCCGCACCGAACACGGTGTTGCGGCAGCCCACGTCCGCCATCACCGGATGGCGGCGTCCACTCTTGTCCTGAAGTTCCAATTGGTGCTTTTCGCATGGGCGCCCGCAATCCCGGTAGCTGGTGCCCGTGGACAGGAATCGGCAGAAAACGCAGTGCTCGGTGTGGAATACCGGAAGGTGGTGGTACGCCACAGCCTCGATGGCTCCGGCTGGCAGTCGGCGGGCGAGAGCTGAGACTTGGTCGGCATTCAGATCGTGGCCGGGTGTCAGGCGGGAGACACCCATGGCGAGGTAAAGGTCGGCGGACGCAGAATTTGCGGTATTCAGGCTGAAATCGCCGATCAAAACGGGGTGGGGCCGTGCTGCAAGCGTCTGCAGGATGCCGCTGGCCCGTACCAGAATCTGGCAATCGAGGCTGACGAGGAAATCGACGATACGCGCTTCCGCAGGTTTCAGTACGCGCGGTGTTGCAACCCGGACCGTGATTCGGGTGGATTTGACTCGTTCGACCGACGGGCGGAGGCCATACAAATCCAGATAGTCCAGGGTGATACTGGCGGGCCGGAGGTCCAGAGCAGCCTCCAGCTGTTCCACGGTACGGACAAGCAGATGGATCTTCGCGGGGCTGGTCGCTGGCCTTCGAGGTGCACGATCCAAGGCGGCAGCGACAGGTTCCGGTGCGTTGACCCGTCGCACGGGAAGCGCCGCCTGCAATTCCCGGAGCCCCGCCACCGCATCGCGCCGCATCTGGTTCAATGCCGACGCGGGCAGGAACGGCACAGGCCCGTCCGTGTCCAACTCAAGTGACGCCAATTCGTAGGCCGTATTTCCCAATCGCCCGAACTGCTCGCGCACGGCATCTTGGACGGGCGCAGCATTCCGGGCGGGTGTCAAATCGGCAGAACCTTTCACTGCGACCGTAATCTCGGGCCGAGCCGCCAGCCACCATTCCGATTCGAGCGGCTGGCCCGCCCTCGCAACAACCCGGACCGAGATCGGCTGGCGGCGTAGCGGTGCTGGCGCTTCCGTGAAGGGCCGCACCGCCTGCGCCAGCGACGGATCGTCGCTCCGCCACACCAGATCGCCTGGCCGGATCCGCGTATACCGGATCGCCCGGTTCCCGAAAGCTAGCTCCAAATTCCCGCCCCGCTGCGCACTCACGCCGTAAACGCGCCCACCTTCCTCCGGCTCTGTCGGACTGCGCCAGTCGGCCGCATCGAACACCACCCCGTCCCCGGCCTTGAGCGGAGCTGCTGAGTGGGCATCGGACGGTCGGATCACCACCGATTCCGGCTCCACAGCCACAACCCGTCCCATCAGAATGCCGCGATGCCGGGGACCGCGCCCGCGCACGACTGCCTGATGGTCGGTGCCTAGCACGAAATGGGCTCCGAGGCCGCGCGAGTAGACCTGTTCCAGTCGCAGCTCCTCGGCGGGATCGATCACCGGCACCCGGCCTGCCCACGAGTCGTCCACAGCCTTCCGGTAGGCATTGGTGGCCAGCGCGACGTAGTCGGAATCCTTGTACCTGCCTTCGATCTTGAGGGCGCCCACACCGGCCGCGATGATCGCCGGGACGTGGTGCAACGTGTGCAGGTCGCCGGGCGAGAGGGGATACCGGGCGTTGCCGGTATCTGTGGATGCCCCGTCCACCACCACCTCGTATTCCATCCGGCAAGCCTGCGCGCACTGTCCCCGGTTGGCGCTGCGCCCGCCCCAAGCCTCCGACGAGAAACACTGCCCGGAATACGCCACGCACAACGCCCCATGGACGAACATTTCCAGTTCCGCGCCGGTCTCCCGGTGGATTCTCCCGATCTCCTCCAAGGAAAGTTCGCGTGCCAGCGTGACGCGTTGCACCCCGAGCCCGAGCGCGAACCGCACCCCGGCCGAATCC
Source organism: uncultured Acidobacteriia bacterium (assembly GCA_903925015.1). GTDB lineage: Bacteria > Acidobacteriota > Terriglobia > Bryobacterales > Bryobacteraceae > BOG-234. Next base: position 24,710 of record CAIYDY010000309.1, on the reverse strand, counting down.
GTGATACTCATCTGCGTGCTGGCGTGCAGTTCCAGTTCCGGGGCGATTTTCCGAGCCAGCCGGAGGGCGCCGGGGTCTTGGATGATCAGTGCGTCAACACCGGCCGTCGCCGCTTTGGCGATCGTCTGCGCCGCAGCCTCGAGTTCATGCTGGAACACAAGCGTGTTGAACGTGACGTAGCCCCGGACACCGCGCGACCGCAACTCGGCCATCACATCCGGCAATTCCTCCAGCGAAAATCCGACCTTGGCTCGGGCCGTGAAGTGCTTGAGTCCGAAATAGACCGCGTCCGCCCCGGCCTCCACAGCTGCGCGCAGTTGCGGCCAGTAGCCAGCCGGGCTCATCACTTCGGGTTTTTTGGGTTTGTTTTGCAATCGGGACCTATGTCCAGCCTAGCGAACCGGCGCGAGGGGCCTTGGGTGGTGCGCCGGAGCTCCCTAAGACGAGTGGCTGATCTCCGCCGGTCCAATACCCGTCCGTTCCCGGTCCAAGGCTTCCCGCAGCAAAACCGACTGGGGATCGTTCATCCGCAACGCGATGATTGTCGCGGCCCCGATCTCACTCGCGGGCCCAATCTGCGCTCCCTCCCATCGAAAGTGGTCCGTCCATCGGTCGGTTCGCGGATGGTAAAGGCGAACAATCCTACCGGTTGCCGGATCAACGCCAGCGACGTTGGGACCTTTTTATCGGTTGCAATGCGCAGAGGAGCCACCCGTTCAGACGCTTCTGGCGGCGTGATCCGCGCGGGTTCCCCAGAAGCGTGGGAACTGGGCGGCGACGACTGGGAGCGGATCTCCGCCCCCGCCACCGAATACCCCCGCATAGCGCCAAAATTTCTCGAACGGGAACGCCGAAACATGGCCCCCATGTGGTTCCGGCAGGAATACCTCGCCGAATTCGTCGACAACGGCACCTCGGTCTTCGCCCGCGACCTCATCAAGGCCGCCATCGACCCAACCATAAAACCCCTAGAGGCAACCCTAAACCTACACACCCACTCCTGATTCCGGACCTACTCATCACCCTGCATTGGCAATTCCAATGTGGGGCAGGGTGGCACCCGGGTGGCACCCTCCGGCCAGCTCGCCGAGCTGGCCACGCGCCATCAAGGCGCGGCGCGGACGCCACAAACTCCCAACAAACTTCTTACGGCTTTCTTACGCCTTCAACCTTACCCTTCAATTGAACGGAGCGGTATGAAATGAAGACTGCGACACAATTAGCGGGTTCCGGAACGGCAACTCCAGAGGTGCTTGACGGACAGCGGAAGTTGGAGATCGTCGTTCCCGTCACCTCCATCACCAACGCCAAGGCTGCGATCGCCGCCGCCGGCAGACTCGGGAGCGGTCTCGACACCACCATCCGGTTGCTGAAAATCCAGCTTGTCCCGTTTCCACTGCAGATGGGCGAATCCCCGATTGCGGTCGGCTTCCTCGAACAGCAACTGCTGGAGCTCGACACCCTGGACGTCCCCGTCCACCGGGAGATCCGGTATGCCCGCGACTTCGATGCCTGTCTGCGCGACGCCATCACCAAACGCTCACTGGTTGTGATCGCAAGCGCCCGCAGACTTTGGAGGACCCGCGAGCAGCGCCTAGCCAGGACTCTCACGGCCGAAGGCTATTCGGTCGTCCTGATCCCCTGTTGAATTTCCAAAAGGACAACACTATGCCCGATATCATCTACGCCCTTCTCATCATCGGCTTCTTCGCCGCAGCTTGGCTTTTCACCAAGGCCTGCGACAAGCTCTAAAGGATAAAAAATGGACTACGTCATCGCCGGAGTCACAGCCATCGCACTGTGCTGCTATCTGCTCTACGCACTTCTGAAACCGGAGAAATTCTAATCATGACCATCAATGGATGGCTCCAAATCACTTTCTTCATCGTGCTTGTCGCCTTGTGCGCCAAGCCTCTGGGCACCTTCATGGCAATCGTGATGGAGGGGCGGCGCAACTTCCTCTCTCCCGTTCTGGGTCCGCTCGAACGTCTGCTTTACCGTCTTTGCGGCGTAAAACTGGATGCAACCGGGCAACCCGAGGACCAGAACTGGACTCGCTACGCCGCCGCGCTCCTCGCCTTCAGCGGCTTCAGCGCCCTCCTCCTATATGCGATGCAGCGGCTCCAGATCTGGCTCCCATTCAATCCCCGGGCCTTCAGCCAAAACAACGTCAGCCCGGACCTCGCATTCAATACCTCCGTCAGCTTTGTCAGCAACACCAACTGGCAGAGTTACGTCCCCGAAACCACCCTCAGCTACTTCGTGCAGATGGCGGGACTGACCGTACACAATTTCCTGTCCGCTGCCGCTGGACTCGGGGTTGCCGTAGCGATGGTGCGGGGCTTCTCGCGTCACTCGGCCTCCGGCATCGGGAACTTCTGGGCGGATCTCACGCGGGCGACGATCTACATCCTCATGCCTCTTTCGATCATCTCGGCGCTATTCCTGTGCTCCCAGGGTGTGATCCAAAACCTGAACCAGTACACGGCGGCCCACACCCTCGAAGGCACAACGCAACTGATCGCGCAGGGGCCGGTGGCCTCGCAGGAAGCCATCAAAATGCTCGGCACCAATGGCGGAGGCTTCTTCAACGCCAATTCCGCACACCCGTTCGAGAACCCGACGCCCCTCACGAACATGTTCCAGACATTCCTGATCTTCCTGATCCCCGGCGCTCTCACCTACACCTTTGGGAAGATGGTGCGCGACACCCGGCAGGGCTGGGCACTGTTCGCAACGATGACGCTCCTGTGGTTCGGCGGAGTTCTGGCCGCATACCACTTTGAACAGAAGGGTACCCCGATGCTGGCAAAAGCAGGCATCGAGACATCGGCCACACTCAATGAAACTGCCGGTTCCCAGGCCGGAGGCAATATGGAGGGCAAGGAGACCCGATTCGGCATCGCCGATTCCGCCCTCTTCGCGACGGTCACCACCGATGCCAGTTGCGGCGCGATCAACTCCTGGCACGACAGCTATACCCCTTTGGGCGGTCTGGTCCCGCTTTTCAATATCGAACTGGGCGAAGTGGTTTTCGGTGGCGTGGGGTCCGGCCTCTACGGCATGTTGATGTTCGCGATTCTCGCCGTCTTCATCGCCGGGCTGATGGTGGGACGAACGCCTGAATACCTCGGCAAGAAGATTGAGCAGAAAGAGGTCAAGATGGCGATGCTGGCGATGCTGGTGCTTGCAGCCAGCGTTCTCTTCTTCGCCGCCGGTTCCGCCGTGGCCGATTTCGCCAAGGCCGGTTACTGGAATCCGCCCGGTCCGGCAGCCGCCAACATCAACAATCCCGGCGCGCACGGTTTCTCCGAGATCCTCTACGCCTATGCCAGCGCCACCGGCAATAACGGCAGCGCCTTCGCCGGTCTGAACGCGAACACGCCCTGGTACAACATGACCTTGGGAATCGCCATGCTGGCTGGACGCTTCCTCATGCTGCTCCCGTTGCTGGCCATCGCCGGATCCCTGGCCGCGAAGAAACAAATCCCGGTCTCGGCGGGAACCTTCCCCACCCATGGACCCCTGTTTGTCGGACTCCTGGCGGGCGTCGTGATCATCGTCGGAGCACTCACCTACTTCCCGGCCCTCTCGCTCGGGCCAATCGTCGAGCACTTGATGCAGTAACGGAGCTTAAGAATGTCCACACAAACACCCAGACCTTTGTTCGACCCACCCCTCGCGAAACGGGCCATCCTGGACTCGTTCGTCAAGCTCAACCCCCGCACCTTGGCCAAGAATCCGGTCATGCTCGTTGTCGAAGTCGGTGCCATTCTTGTTTCCGGGCTCGCCCTGCGAACCGCCTTTACGGGTTCACATGGCACCATGTTCGAAACCCAGATCGCAGCTTGGCTCTGGTTCACCGTTCTGTTCGCCAATTTCGCCGAGGCAATGGCCGAAGGCCGTGGAAAGGCGCAAGCCGACAGCCTCCGGAAGACCAAGTCCGACTCCGATGCCAAGAAGCTCACCGCCGATGGCACGGTCCAGATTGTTGCGTCCTCCTCGCTGCGCAAGGACGATATCTGCCTCTGCGAGCCCAATGACGTGATCCCCGGCGACGGCGAAGTCATCGAAGGCATCGCCAGCGTGGATGAATCCGTAATCACCGGCGAAAGTGCCCCGGTCATTCGGGAATCCGGCGGAGACCGGAGCGCCGTCACAGGCGGCACCAAGGTTCTCTCCGACTACATCAAGGTCCGGATCACTTCCAACCCCGGCGAAACGTTCCTCGACCGGATGATTGCCCTCGTCGAAGGCGCCCAACGCCAGAAAACGCCGAACGAGATTGCACTGAACATCCTGATCGCCGGTCTCACGCTGATCTTCATGTTCGCGGTGATGACACTCGCACCGTTCGCCCAATTCAGCGCCGTACAGGCCAAGTCGGGGAGCATACCGAGCGTCATCGTGCTCGTCTCGCTGCTGGTGTGCCTGATTCCAACCACTATCGGCGGCTTGCTTTCCGCCATCGGCATCGCCGGAATGGACCGCGTGATGCAGCACAACGTGCTCGCCATGAGCGGCAAGGCGGTTGAGGCGGCGGGCGACGTCAATACATTGCTCCTCGACAAAACCGGCACGATTACCCTTGGAAACCGGCAAGCAGTCGAATTCATTCCGGCACCCGGCGTGTCGGAGGCCGAAATGGCAGCCGCAGCCCAGCTTTCCAGCCTTGCCGACGAGACCCCGGAAGGCCGCAGCATTGTGGTGCTGGCAAAGGATAGATATGGCCTGCGCGGGCGGGACATCGCCGATCAGGTCCACGACCTGAGCGCCGCCGAGTTCATTCCATTCACGGCCCAAACCCGGATGAGCGGCATCGATTTCGAAGGCCACGCGATCCGCAAGGGTGCCACCGGCTCCATCCGCAACCACATTGTGGCGCTTGGTGGAACCTTCCCTCCAACGGTCGACAGCGCCTCCGACGGCATCTCCCGCAGCGGCGGTACCCCATTGGTCGTATCCGAGGATGCCCGGGTGCTCGGTGTCATCCATCTGAAGGACATTGTCAAAGGCGGGATGAAGGAGCGGTTTGCCCAACTCCGCCAGATGGGAATCCGCACCGTCATGATCACCGGAGACAATCCGCTCACCGCCGCCGCCATTGCCACCGAGGCAGGTGTCGACGACTTCCTCGCCCAGGCGACTCCCAAGGACAAGCTCGACCTGATCCGCAAGGAACAGGCCGGCGGCCGCTTGGTTGCCATGACCGGCGACGGCACCAACGATGCACCCGCGCTTGCCCAGGCCGACGTCGGCCTTGCCATGAACTCCGGTACCGTGGCCGCCCGCGAAGCCGGAAACATGGTCGATCTGGACAGCAACCCGACCAAGCTGATCGAGGTTGTGGCGATCGGCAAGCAGCTCCTGATCACGCGCGGTGCCTTGACCACCTTCTCCATCGCCAACGATGTGGCCAAGTACTTCGCCATCATCCCGGCGCTGTTCACGGTGACGTACCCGCAACTGGGCAAGCTGAATATCATGGGACTGCACACGCCGGAAAGCGCCATCCTGTCCGCCGTCATCTTCAACGCGCTCATCATCATCGCGCTGGTCCCGCTCGCTCTGCGCGGTGTGGCGTACCGGGCACTGTCGGCCGGAACATTGCTGCGGCGCAATCTGCTGGTGTACGGCTTGGGCGGGGTGTTGGTGCCGTTCCCCGGAATCTGGCTCATCGACCAACTGCTGGCAGCCCTGCACCTTGCATAGGAAAAAAGGAAAACACCATGCTCTCCGAACTGAAACCGGCTATTCTCATCACATTCGTCTTCACCCTGTTGACCGGCATCCTCTACCCCCTGGCCATCACTGGAGCGGCCCAGGCGCTGTTCCACGCAAAGGCCAACGGCAGCCTCATCGAACGCAACGGCAAGGTCATAGGCTCCGCCCTGATTGGCCAGAACTTTGCCAAGCCAGAGTACTTCCACCCACGACCCTCCGCCGCGGGCAACGGCTATGACGCTGCGAACTCGGGCGGCACGAACCTCGGACCGACGAACTCCGCGTTGGCGGACCGCTTGACGAAGGACGCGGTCGCGTTCCGCGCCGACAACGCCTTCAGCGGTGCGATCCCGGCCGATGCAATCACCACCTCGGCCAGCGGCTTGGACCCTGAAGTTTCCCCGGCGACAGCCTACGCCCAAGTCGGCCGCGTTGCCGCCGCGCGGAAGATTTCGCCCGACGCGGTCCGGGCCATCGTTTCCGCCCATATCGAAAGCCGGGACTTGGGATTCCTGGGGGAACCCCGGGTCAACGTCCTGAAGCTCAATCTTGCTTTGGACGGAAAAGCACTGGACGGAAAATGATCCAGGGCAGGCCCAATCCTGACGAACTCCTGCGGCAAATCGAGTCGCGGGAGCGCCTTGCGGCGCGTGGCCGGCTCAAGATATTCCTGGGCTACGCCCCGAATGCTGGAAAGTCCGACCGCATGTTCGACGAGGCCCACCGCCGAAGAAGCCGGGGGCAGGAGGTTGTGGTTGCCAATTGGGGAAACGCCACGAAGCCCCATCACGGTCCGGACCGGGGGCGCGGCCAGATTCTCCCGAATCTTCCAATCCACCAAATCGCCAGCCGGAAGCCGGAAATCTGCCTTTTCGACCAAATGGCACATCGAAACTCTCCAGAGGCATCCAAGGCCCACCGTTGGGAGGACGCGCTTGCCCTGACTGAACTGGGTATCACGGTAATTGGAGCGCTGAATCTCCAGCACATTGCCGAATACCAGGACGCGGTCGAAAAGATTACCGGCCGTCGGGCAGCAGACTCGGTTCCACTTTCCTTTATCCAAGCTGCCGACGAGATTGTGCTCGTTGACATCCCGCCGGACCGCTCAACCCTTCCCCCGCGCCAAATATCGGAGCTCCGGGAACTCGCCCTTCTGGTCGCAGCCGATGTTGTAGAGCACCAGCTCCAGAGCTATATGGATGACCATGGCATCCACCAGGGTTGGGGTATTCAGGAGCGGATTCTCGTTTGTATCACTGCCGGCGGTGATGCCCGGCCAATGTTGGACAGCGCATCCCGGTCCGCCAAGCGCTTCCACGGCCATCTGCTTGCCGTCACCGTGCTCCAGCCGGACCTCAACCGAGCTGCCGAAGAAACGCTCCAAGGCTACTTGGACTACGCACGCCGCCTGGACGCCGAAGTGCATATGCTTCCGCCTGCGGGGGACCCGATTGGTGCCATCATCCAGTTCGCCCGCGAGCACCGCGCAACCCAACTTTTTGCCGGCCACACCCGCCAGTCCCGGTGGCGCTTCTGGGCTCCCAGCAACATCGACCGACTCATACAGGCATCCGAAGGAATGGACGTGCGCCTTTTCCCGCACCAACGCTCATGACCAAGGGCAAACTGAAAATTTTCCTTGGCTACGCGGCCGGGACGGGCAAGACCTATCAGATGCTCACTGAGGCACAGGAACTCAAGGCACGCGGAATTGATGTCGTGGTGGGCTATTTCGAGCCCCACGCCCGGGTCGAAACCATTGCGAAGACGTACAGCTTGGAGTTTGTACCCCGTCTTCGTCTGGAATACCGGGGGACCACGCTCGAAGACATGGACACCGACGCCGTAATCGCACGTCGCCCGCAGGTTGCCGTCGTCGATGAGTTTGCCCACACCAATATTCCGGGTTCGCGGCGGGCAAAGCGTTGGGAGGACGTTGTTCAGATTCTGGAATCCGGCATCGACGTCCTCACCAGTCTGAATGTCCAACACATCGAGAGCTTGAATGACCAGGTCTGGCATGTAACGGGGATCCGGGTCCGCGAAACAATTCCCGATTGGCTTCTGGACGAGGCCGCCGAAGTCGTGATGGTGGATGTCACCCCGCGAGCACTGCTGCATCGGATGGAACGTGGCGTCGTCTATTCGCCCGAGAAGGCCCGCCAAGCGATGGAAAACTTCTTCAACGAGGGCAATCTGTCAGCCTTGCGGGAGTTGGCGCTGCGGCAGACCGCGCACCAAGTGGAGGAGCAGCGGGCAGAGGCACCGATCTTCGAGGGCGACTCTGCAGCGGTTTCCACCGGCACGGAATGCATCCTTCTTTGGCTCACCCCGCACCCTGCCACGGCAATGCTAATCCGGCGTGGTCGCAGGGTGGCGAATTATCTGGGCTGTCCCTGCATTGCGGCCTACAACGAGTCTGATGCCGACGCTGTGTGCCAACATCTTGCTTTCTGCGCGAACCTGAGAATCGAGACCCGGGCACTTCCCGGCGTGGACCCTCAAGGCGCCTTGGCCGCCTATGCCCGGGCACGGGGTGTGACTCAGATCCTAGTGACCCGCTTCACCCCGAAGCTGATCCCACTGGTGAACCAAATCCGCGATTTGCAGGTCACAATCGTGTCGGAGCGAGTCCGAACGCCTTGAGCTGAACTACTTCCCCGACTTGCGCCTCTGCTCCGCCGGAACAACTGCGGGAGCGCCCGCAAGCACTTTGTCGATCGCGCCCAAGGCCAACGGGGCCATGACCCTGTAGCCCTTCGCATTCGGATGTAGGCCGTCGTCGCCCATGTCCGCCGGTAGTTGGCCTGAGGCGTCGGCGACTGCCGCGTAGTAGTCCACCAACGTGAATCCCTCCCGTTTGGTGTACTCTTTGAGCCACGCGTTTACCTGTAGGACCACTGATGGCGGGCGGAATTTTGCTACCTCGTAGCGCGGGTCCACATCTTTGTGGTAATCGCTTACCGGAAGAATCGTGCAAAATATCGGCGTGATTCCATGGGCCTTGGCCAGATCGCCCATGCTGGCGAGGTTGTCGGTGATGGCCCCGGCCACCATTCCCCTCGCGATGTCGTTTATTCCAATTAGGATAATGACCACACGCGGATGCAGCGCCACAACATCCTGCTGGAACCGGCCAAGCAGTTGGGTGGTGGTCTGGCCGCTGATGCCCCGGTTGACGAAGTCACGGCCCGTAAAGTACTCGTTCAAGCGCCAGCCGTCCGTGATGGAATCGCCGTAAAAAACGACGCGCGGCAGCCTGGGATTGGGGGTAACGGTCGCGTTGGCCGGTGAGTATCGCTTGAGGGTGTTGGGGTCGGCGTCACGTGTTGCCTGGGTCCGGACCGAGGATTCCAGCAATGCGTCGAAATGGGCCTGCAGCTTGAAACTCCCTTCGCGGAACTGTGCAAATTGGTCGGCGGCGACGGCGGGCAGGGGTGCCGGGGTTGCAAGTGCACGGGTCAGCGCTTCATAGGCTCGGACCTGACTCAGCAGCCGGTAGGTCAGTACGGTATCGGCGGGCTTGACCTTGATCGCCGTTGCTGTCTCCTCGGCGCTGTGCCGCAGGGATTCCGTCGCACTCGGCAGACCCGGGATGGCGGTTGCTGTCGATTCCATCAATTGCGTGAGCTTGGTTGCCAAGTCGATGGCATCCTTGGCATTTAGCAACGGGTTGGCGGGCTTCGGGGCGGTTTGGGCGCTTGCCAACATGGCAAGGGCGAGGAAGCTGGCGGCTAGACTCTTCATGGTTGTTGTGTTTCCGCTGGTTTCTGAATCCGGAACGTGATGGTTCCGATGGTGAACTGCATCCGGGCTTGCAACTGGACCGGCGTCCGCTTCTCGTCGTCGGTCAGCCAGATGTGCAAATGGCCGGGGCGCTTGTAGAGAACGTTGTTGAAAAGGAAGAGCTCGTACTTGATGGTCTTCAGGACGCCGAGTTCCGTTTTCAGATCCTCGCGCTCCTGTGCCTCCACGCGCGCCTGGACGAACTTTTTGCCATCGCTGAGCGGAATCTGGGCGGTCTTGCCGGGCTCCAGGCGCAGCGTTCGGAGCAGCATCAGGCCCCCGATCAGGTCGTGCACGCAGGCGGGGATTTCCACGTCCTTGATCGATGTGGCGTTTTTTGCCAGATCCCTCTCGGTCCAGGTAGCCTTCCGGGCTTGGGGGTCGAACAGGACACGGGTTTCTTTGTTGCGGTTGCCCTCGCGCGCCGTGACGAGCTCACTTTGCGCACACAGATTCTGGCCCAGCATGGCCGTGTAGTCGTCCTCAACGCGGAACAGTCGTGAGACAAGGCCGACAGATTCCAGATGCAATCGGACCTCGCTGACCGGCTGCGATGGGGAATTGCCCGTCCGTGCCAAGGGCGCGAAGCTCAACTTCGCGGTACCGGCCGGGACCATGCGCCACTCCACCGCATACTTCAATGTTTCGGGGACCGTGGGCAATTGCGCCAGCAGCGGAGGCAGGTTGAGTCCGGAGACAGCACAGATCGCCAGTAACAAGCATGCCTTCGCCATAGTTCACCCGTCAGTAGTTCAGCCGTCAGTTTCTCATACGTATGCCGCGTGTCGTATGATGCAGGAAATGTCAGATTCCGCCCAACGCCGACTCGGCACACTCGCACTGCACGCCGGACAGGAGCCGGACCCCACGACGGGTGCCCGCGCGGTGCCCATCTACAGCACCACCAGCTTCGTGTTCCACGATACGGACCACGCGGCCAACCTCTTTGCTCTCAAGGAGTTCGGGTTTATTTATTCCCGAATCATGAACCCGACCAACGATGTGCTTGAAAAGCGCATCGCGGCGCTTGAGGGTGGGGCTGCGGCCTTGGCTTTCGCGAGCGGGTCGGCCGCAGTGACCGCCGCGATTTTGACAATCGCCCATTCCGGGCAGAACATCATCTCCTCCACCAGCCTGTACGGTGGGACTTACACGCTGTTCACCCAGACGTTGCGGCAGCTGGGGATTGAAGTCCGTTTCTTCAATCCGGACCATCCCGAGGAGATCAATGCCCTTGTCGACGACAAGACGCGATTGGTGTACCTGGAGTCCATCGGCAATCCGAAGAACGACGTGCCGGATTTCCAGGTTATTTCCGACACGGCCCATGCTCACGGCCTGCCCGTGTTGATGGACAACACGGTGCTGACCCCCGCGTTGTTCAAGCCTTTCGAGCACGGTGTGGACGTGACGATCTATTCGGCCACCAAGTTCCTGGGTGGCCACGGCGTACATGTTGGCGGTCTTGTGGTCGACAGCGGCAACTTTCAGTGGGCGGACAACCCCGCCAAATGGCCGGAGTTTACGGAGCCCGACCCCTCGTACCACGGTGTCGTTTTCACCGAAGCGTTGAAGCCGATTGGGAACATCGCCTACATCATCTACATGCGTACGCACTGGTTGCGCGACACCGGTGCCGCCATGAGCCCGTTCGCGTCCTTCCTCTTCTTGATGGGGATCGAAACCCTGCATTTGCGGATGCCGCGCCACACGTCGAACGCTTTGGCGTTGGCCGAGTGGCTGGCGAAACATCCGTCGGTCGAGTGGGTGAACTACGCGGGCCTTCCCGGCCATCCGCACTACGAAAACGCCAGGAAATATGTGCCCGGCGGGCCCGGTGCCATCGTGGGGTTCGGCGTCAAGGGTGGCGCGGCGGCAGGCGTCAAATTCATAAACAATGTGAAGTTGGCGAGCCACCTGGCGAACCTCGGGGATGCCAAGACGTTGGTGATCCACCCTGCTTCCACCACACACCAGCAACTGACTGCTGCCGAACAGGTTTCCGCGGGCGTGCAGCCGGAGTACATCCGGGTATCGGTCGGCATTGAGGACATCGCGGATATCATCGCGGATTTCGACCAGGCGCTAGCGGTCTCCCAAGCCTAGCGGGTATTTTCGTCGGGGGTGGGGCGCGATGCAACATCCCCCGGTTTCAGGACACTTCCTCCATAGGAATCTGCTAAATTATAGACTGGAGCTAATTGTACAGTCCGCAGAGCCGCGCCTGACGGAAATAAAAATTGATGTCCAACGAAAAACAAGCGCTAGCAGTTCAATCGCCTGAATCCAGCCAGCAGGCCCTGTCGCCGATGGAACGTTTTGCGTTCTATCAGGCACACGGTCCCGAGCAGGAGCCTGAATCCACGGCCCTGCCGCTCTCCCACTACTTGTGGATGTTGAGCCGCCACAAGTGGAGGCTTTTGCTGTTTGTTGGCATTTCGGTTGCTTCAGCCATAGCAGTCGCGTCACGCCTGACCCCACTCTATGAAGCAACCGCGACAATTGACGTGGATCGCTTGGCACCGAGCGGCGTGGTGGGCCAGGAGTCGAATGCTGCGAGCCGCAACATGGGTGCTGCGGATACCGACACATTTCTGACCACCCAGATGCGCTTGGTTACGTCCGACTCGGTTCTCCGCCCTGTGGTCCAAAAGCTGAAGCTGCAACCTGCGGCCAAAAATGCCAAGGATGCGGCCCGTGACGAGGCACCTGTTGCCCTTGGCGGCCTGACCGTAACCCGCCCGCCCAAGACATTTCTCATACTCATCAGCTACCGGTCCCCGAACCGTGTGTTGGCTGCCGACGTGGCCAACGCGGTGGCTCGTGCGTATATTGATCGGACCTTTGAAATCCGTCTCCAGGCTTCCGAAAAGCAGTCAACCTTTATCGCGGCACAGCTGGAGGGTCTCAGGGCCAAGATGGAAGGGTCTTCGGCGAAGCTTCTCCAATTTGAGAAGGACCTCAAGATCATCAGCCCGACCGAAAAAACCAATATTCTTTCCGCAAGGCTTTTACAGCTGAACACCGAATGGACGAACACCCAGTCGGACCGCCTCCGCAAGGAAGCTGCCGCCAAGTCTGTCCATAGCGGCTCGGTTGAGGCACTGGAAGCCTCCCTTCAGGGCGAGGAAATCCGAAAACTAGCCGCCCGCGTCAGCGAGGAAGCGGAAAAGTTCGCCACAATCAAGACCACGTACGGCTCCAACCACCCGGAATACAAGAAGGCTGCGGTTAGGCAGGCCCAGGTTCTGGAGCAGTTTGAGGCCATGAAATCCACTGTGGCCAGCCGGGTTGATGCCGAGTACCGGGAAGCCGTGGACCGCGAGAAGAGCCTTCAGGAAGCCGTCACGTCCACCAAGGCGGAATTCGACCAGCTCAATTCGAAATCCTTGGAGTACCAGGCTCTGCAGCGCGATGCGACAGCGGACAAGACCCTGTACGACGAATTGACCCGAAAGGTCAAGGAAGCCGGCATCAATGCCGGTTTCCAAGGCAGCTCGATCCGTATGGCAGACCCGGCACGCCCAAACATGACACCGGTCTACCCGAATGTCAGGATGATCGCGATTCTGGCGTTCTTCGTGTCAACGATTTTTGGAATAACGGTGGTCTTCATCGCCGAAGGACTCGACCACTCGCTGCGCGATCCCGATGTGATCCAGCGCCAATTGCAAACGGAGGTACTCGGAGCCCTTCCCGTGGTGAAAGCTTGGCGCGGGCAGTTGCCGAACCAAGGAAAGAAAGATGGCGAGAGACGCGAATTCTTTGGCAGCCACTCCGGCATCGCCAATACGTACGAGGAGGCCGTGCGCACCCTTCGGGATTCCATCCTGCTCCCGAATGCTGACAAACGCCCCCGCAGCCTGCTGCTGACGTCGGCCACGCCGCGCGAAGGAAAGACCACAACCGCCGTACATTTGGCGGTGGTCCACAGCCAGCAAAAACGCCGGACGCTGGTTATCGACTGTGACTTGCGCCGTCCTGGCGTCTACCACCACTTGGGCGTTTCCAACGACAAGGGCCTCTCGGATGTCATCAACGACGGGGCAAATTGGCGTGATTTGCTAATCACCCCGAGCAATCTCCCATTCATGCAGGTATTGCCCGCTGGTCCGCCTTCCCGGCGCGCTGCCGACGGTATCGGCGACACGCTTCGCCATATCCTCGCCGAGGCGATTCAGGAATACGATTTGGTGGTTTGCGATGCGCCGCCTTTGCTAGGTTTTGCCGAATCCCTCCAGATCGCCGCTCTTGTCGATGGGGTAGTTGTGGTGGCACTGGCAGGCCAGACCGACAGGACCGCGGTAGCCAGTGTGATCTCCAATCTGAAGCGCCTGCGGGCGAACGTGATTGGTTTGACGCTGAACGAAGTCCGCGCCGACATGAGCGAGCGCTACTACTACTACGGGTACTACGGCAAGTACTACAGCCGCTACTACAAGCCGCTCAGCAGCTAGAGAACGGATCGAACGGGACCCCGGTTTATTCCAGGGTCTCGTTCAGGATCCTGTAGATTTGTGCGCCGAATTGCTCCACTGCCTTGATCCCGATACCGGGAATCGAAAGCAGGTCCGCTGCAGTTCGAGGCTGCTCCTCCGCGATCGCGGTCAGCACCCGGTCTGTCATGATCCGGAAAGCGGGTACCCCCTTCTTCTGGGCGACGGACCGACGCCACTCCCGCAGCGCCAATTCCACCGGTCCCAATACCCTTTCCACCGCAGCTTCGGGTAGTTCGACTATTTTCCCCGCCGGCTTGGTCTTCCGATGGGGCTTGGTACCCGCCTTTGCGCTCTTCCGTCCTGTTTTGGGCGCTGGTGCGACCTCACGGATCGTGAGGCCCAAGGTACCTTCGGCGTCAAGGTATTCCGCATCCCGCGTGAGCGAGGCCTTCCGGTACGGTATCTGTTTACCGTCCTTCTCAAACACGGCATCAGTCAGTCTGACGAGGCCTGCTCTGGCCAAAGCACCCACCACTTCCTCAAACTCGTCGCGCGAGAGTCCGTTGGCCCCGCATAAGTCCGCGTGGAGCCGCCCCATGGAACGCGGGGTCCCCTCCAGCGCTTCGATCACCTTGCGCGCAATAATCTCCTCCGGTACCGAAGCCTCCCGGAACAACTGCGCCGCGCAGGCCTGTGGAGCACAGAAGTCGCAGATCCCGCAGGGCTTCCTGCTGTCCGCCGTATCCCCGAAGTGCTGGATCAAGCTGGACATGCGGCACTGGCTGCTTTGGGCAAAGCGGATTGTTTGCTCGATCTGTTGCTGCTTGTGGTCCCCTTGGGCGGAATAGGACTCGCGCCAATCGGTTGTCCCGCGCGTAATGTTGTCCGCCGAGTCGATCACGGCACCGCTGTGCATCCAAAGCTTTTCCAGTGCCTTTTCAAAAAGGTCGGCTCCGAGCTTGGTCTCCGCTTCGACCAATTGCCTCGGGCGCGCCTCCGTAGTCAGGCGTCCAAAGATCTGATCGAGAACCTTTGGTTCCGGATAGTCGCGCTCAAAAAAGAAATCGTGCGTATGCCGGTCGGCGTAGGAGTGCATCAGGATGGCCCGGCTGGGGAGACCGTCGCGTCCGGCGCGCCCTATTTCCTGGTAGTAGGCCTCAATGCTTCCGGGAAGCGCCGTGTGCATGACTGATCGGATGTCGGCCTTGTCGATTCCCATGCCAAACGCAATGGTCGCGACGATTACTTCGATTTTCCCAGTCAGGAATCCGGTCTGGACCCGTTGGCGTCGCTCGGCGTCCAAGCCGGCATGGTACGCGGCGACGGGGTAGTCATTTTTCAAGAGTGCGGCAACGCTTTCGGCCTGTTTGCGGCTCGGGGTGTAGATAATGGCCGGCCGACGCTCGGGGTCCCGAAGAAGTTCCTGAGCCAATCCAGGCCGCATGGACGGACTGGTTTCCACCACCTCGATAGCGATGTTGGAGCGACGGAATCCATGGATGAAGCTTGCGGGAGTATCGAGGCCCAACTGGACTTCGATGTCGCGTTGTACCGTTGTGGTGGCTGTGGCCGTCAGCGCCGCGCATGGGGCAGGCCTGAGTTGTTCGAGCGACGCGCCGAGGAGCCTGTAGTCCGGACGGAAATCGTGCCCCCATTGGGAGATGCAGTGCGCCTCGTCGACGGCGACGAGGGAAGGCTTCCGGCGTGCCAGCATTTCGATGAAACCCGGCACCCTGAGCCGCTCCGGCGCGATGAAAAGGAACTGGAGGTTGCCGTTCAGGTAATCGACGCACACTTGTCGCGATGCTGCCCTGTCCCGGCCCGAATGGATGCAGGCCACAGCGAACCCCAATTGCCGCAACCTGGTCGACTGGTCCTCCATAAGCGCGATCAACGGACTGATCACCAGGGTTGTACCGCCGCGGGCAAGTCCAGGCAACTGGTAACAAAGTGATTTTCCGGCTCCGGTCGGCATCACCAGCACCACGTCCCGGCCTTCGATCAGCGTTCGGCAGACCTCCTCTTGGTTGGCCCGGAAATTGGGAAACCCGAACGCCCTGTGCAGCAATCCCTCCAAGAGCTCGCCGGGCTCGGCTACGATCTGGGGTGGCATCGAAGTGCCTCCCAGCGGGGCTGGTACGTGCGGCGGTGTCCCGGAGGCCGCAGGTGGCTCCTTTGGAACGGAGCCACGCACAGATTTGTTGGCCCCGACCGGTGCTCCAACCAACTCCGCCGACCGAACCGGTGCACCCGTGCGGGGCGCAAGGGGAAGCTGCCCCACTTTTCCAACAACGTCCCGCACGTAGTCCTCAATGCCGCCGATAAACGGGCCCAGTTCGGCTTGTCCGCGCTCAATCCGCTTCAATCGGGCCTCCCATTGTCCGGTCATAGCCGGACTCTTGACCTCGGGATGGACGACCTCGATCAAATGGACGCCCTTGTCGGTCGCCAGCAAGTTCTTGCCGTCGCGACTGATGTACTCGCGTTTCAGCAGCGTTTCTATGATTGCCGCCCGCGTGGCGGGGGTGCCGAGCCCGTTGTCCTTCATGGCATCGGACAATTCCTTTTCGTCGAGGGTCTTGCCCGCCGTTTCCATTGCAGTCAGCAGGGACGCCTCGTTGAAACGCTTCGGCGCCCGCGTCTTTTTGCGCACCGACTGCGCTTCGAGCACATCCTGGGGCTGGCCGGTTTCCAAGTTGGCGGGTAGTGCCTGGTCGTCTCCGGAACCGTCCCCGGCATCGCCCTCAGCAGCTTTTTTGCCTTTCTTGGACCCCTTTGCTGCCTGTGGCTTCGACGTCTGGATGTCGAGAATTTTCCACCCGACTTGCTGGATGGTTTTTCCCTGCGATTGGAACCGGTCCGTGACCGACCCGCTGACAACGGCTGTGATCACCGTGGTGATGGACCAAATGTGCTCCGGGTGCCACGCCGCGAGGAGCCGACGGCAAATCAGGTCGTAGATGCGCGCTTCGTCCTGCGGCAGATTGGCGCGCGAGGCGGAAACATTGGTCGGGATGATGGCGTGGTGGTCGGAGACCTTGGCATCGTCCACGAATCTTTTCCCTAGCGGACGGTGGCCCGTTTCGGGTGCGATCGAGTCCTTGTAGTTGGGCGAAATGGCGGCCACCACCTGCGGCAATGTCGCTGCAACGTCGGACGAGAGATGACGACTATCGGTCCTGGGGTAGCTGATGAGCTTATAACGCTCGTAGAGCTCCTGGGCGATGTCCAGTGTGCGCTGGGCGCTGAAACCGAATAGCCGGTTTCCATGGCGCTGGAGTTCGGTCAGGTCGTAAAGCGCGGGAGCCGGCATCCGCTGTTGCTCGGCCTTGAGCGACTCGATGACTGCTTGGCCGGACTTGACCCGCGCGACAATTTTCTTGGCTTCGTCACCGTCGGGAGGCAGACGCGTGGATTTTTGGATATCCTGAAGGTCCGCGAACCATGTTCCCCAATATTCCTCCGCTTTTGGGAAGCCTGTGGGACGAAATTTTGCCTGGACTTCGAGATAATCCTCGGGTACAAATGCGCGAATTGCTAACTCGCGTTCGACCAGCATTGCCAGGGTCGGGGTCTGGACCCGTCCCACGCTCAGCTCGCCGCCGTAGGCCAGTGCATAGGCTCGGGACAGATTCATGCCGACCAGCCAGTCGGCCCTGCTGCGACCGCGGGCCGCGTCCGCGAGGGGGTCGTAGTCGCGGCCCGGCTTGATGGCGTCGAAGCCTTTCCGGATTGCCTCCGGCGTCAGGGAGGAGATCCAGAGGCGCGAGAAAGGTTTCGAACATCCGGCAGCCTCATAGATGTATCGGAAAATCAGTTCGCCCTCGCGACCGGCGTCAGTCGCGCAAATCACCCGCGCGACTTTGGGCGATTGGAGGATGCGACGAACAGTCTCGAACTGGTCCTTTGTCTTGTCGTAGACCACCAGAGGCCATGCGCCGGGCAACATCGGGAGTGTTTCCCGCCGCCAATACTTCCACTCGGGGCGGATTTCGTGCGGCTGGGCCAGTGAAGCCAGGTGACCGATGGCCCACGTGACGATGTATCCATTGCCATGCAGATAGCCATCGCCCTTGGTGGAGGCTCCGAGGACTTTGGCGATATCGCGGGCTACCGAGGGCTTTTCGGCTACTACGGCTACGGAGCCCGATTCGGGGGCCGGATTGCTCAAACTACCAGTTTAGCGGGCAGGGGTGCCGGTGGAATCCTTCCATCCCACCATGGACTTCAACCTCTTCCAAACGCCAGCCAGGAAGCCATCCTTCGAAGGTGGAGGGTGCCCGGTTCCGACCACCAGGTTTCGCGGCAGATCCGGTATTTGGTCGTCGTCCTGTTGCTGGACTTCGCAGCGTGCTTCACCGGAGGCGCGAACGGAATTTCCAGTCAAAGTGAAACGCTTTCGAATTCGCAGGCCGTCCGACTTTTCCAGGCAAACGGAAAATTCGCTGTCGGTTGCCGTCACGGGGAAAAAGCCCCGCTGCCTGCGCTGGATGAAAGCCGTCTCGTAGCGGTGCCTGCGGGTGCTCCACGTAAAGACGCGGAAACCGTCGAAATCGTGGTCCTCCCCAAGTGTTTCCGCAGTTGTCCAGAGCCAAATTTCATGGCTTTCGCCGTGATCGCTGGTTTTTCCGATCACGAAATAGGATGTAATCCGGTGCCCCTCGGCGTATTGGGCAACCGCGTCCGGGATGGCCATGTAGAGCCGGCTGGTCAGGACCCAGCCGGTTTGGCCGGATGCCGCGCGGATCAAGGTCCAGTCGTCGAGTGCGGCGGCTGGCACGGTGGATGGCAGCTCATCTCCGGAGAAACTTCTTTCCTTGGAAAGCGCCACCCAGTCCGTGGGAGGCGAGGGCGGGGAAGGTGGTGGCGGCAAATCGACCGGGCTGGGTTTGTTGGGTTTCTTCTCCTTGCCCTTGGATTTCCGCGCGGGCTTGGGTCTGGGGGCCAGAATCTGCCGTTTTGGCAATGGAGCCCGTCCGGTAACACGGTGGAGGATCACATCGACCTTCTCGCCCTCTCGCACCTGCAGGAAGCTGGGTGCGGAGCGGTTGGCCTCCGTATGCACGTTGAGCGTGCCGAATGTCGTCGCCACGCCTTGGGACGGCAGCGCACCGGTCTGTTGCCGCAATTCGACCAGTCGCTTCATCTGCGCTGAATCGAGCAATTCGCGGTCGTCGGTCCATCCCTCGGCTCCGGACGGCGTTCTGACGCGGTACCATCTTCTGCGCTGGGCCAGGATTTCGAGCCGGTCACCATGGTGCGCGATGGCGGCCGGCGGCGACTTGGGGTCTATGTCCTTGTGCAGGTTGAGGATCGCTGGTCCCGCATAAGCCTCGCCGATGACCGGATCCCGCTCCGGCGCGCGGTTGCAGGCTTCGAGCCCACAGAGAACCAGGGCTGCTGCGAGGATTTTCGGACTTTTCAGCATCGGTTGCGTTGATTGCGTTCTATAAGCCAGAGTAGCCGACTTGCGACTGTTCCGGCAGGCTGCAACCCAAGCCACCTCGTCATGGGCACCGGCCAGGGCTAAAATTGTTGAATGAAAAGGTTTCCCGGAACTGCGTTCCTCTCCCTCCTTGGATTCGCCTGCTGCGCCTTGCCGGTCCACGCCGCCAGCTGGTTCGTGCGTCCCACACCCGAAACCGTCGTAATTGGGAACTACAGCGCCAATGCGCGGCCCGTCCTGAGTGTAAAATCCGGCGACACGGTCGTCATCGAAACCGTGTCAGGCAGTTCCAATCAGCTCCGTCAGCTGGGACTGAAGGATTCCGAAATTCCTGCCGCTCTGATGGCGATCGAGGCTGGTGTCAAGCCCGGTGAGCGCGGGCCCGGCGGCCATATCCTGACCGGCCCGATCTTCATAGACGGCGCCGAGCCTGGGGACACGCTGGAAGTGCACATCGAGAAGATCGAGCTTCCCGTGCCGTGGGCGTACAACAGCTTCCGTCCCACGGCGGGATTTCTGCCCGAAGACTTCCCCAATTCCGCCTCCAAATTGATTCGGTTGGATTTGGCACGCAAGGTCGGCCTCTTTGCCCCGGGCATCGAACTCCCCCTGCACCCATTCTTCGGCAGTATGGGCATTGCGCCTCCCGCTTGGGCTGGCCGCTTCAACAGCGCTCCGCCATGGATGCATGCGGGCAATCTGGACAACCGGCAACTGGTTGAGGGTACGACCCTCTACATCCCGGTCCACGTCAAAGGCGCCTTGTTCCAAGTCGGCGACGGCCATGCCGGGCAGGGTGATGGCGAGGTGGATATCACCGCCATGGAGACTGCGTTGAACGGCACTTTTCGCTTCGTCGTCCGCAAGGACCTGCACATCCAGTGGCCGAGGGCGGAAACTCCCACCCACTTCATTTCGATGGGCATGAACGAGGAGCTGGTGGATGCGACCAAGCAGGCCGTCCGCGAGATGATCGATTTCCTTGTGGCCGAAAAAGGCTTGAGCCGCGACGAGGCCTACATGTTGTCAAGCGTTGCCGCCGATTTCGCCATCACGCAATTGGTGGACGGGAAAAAGGGAGTGCATGGCATGATTCCGAAATCCATTTTCCTGAAAAAATAGGCACGGGGTATCGGTAATGCAGCAGGAGGTTTCGGCGGAGGGAGTGGTTTCAGTCGGAAGCTGGGGAATGGGCCGCGCGCGAGGAGGGACATGGTGAGGCCCCGTTGCCGCCATTGGTGGACCACACGCATGGATAGCCTTTCCGCAATGGCGCGGTCAGTCAGTTGCGGCTCGTAGCCGAAGTAGGTCGACTGCAGCCAGCGGGCGGGACCGGAATCGAGGATGCCGAGCGGATCCCAGGTTGTGTCGTAGACAACGACCATATCGGGCCGGTCTGCCTGGAGCCCGGCTATATCCTTTTCGCGGAAACCGGCGAGCTCCACCACTTCCCGCTCCCGAGATACATAGCCGTATTCAGGGTGCCTCAAGGCTGCGGACATGGGGAATGTTGTGGCTATGGAGCCTTGGCGCAACTCGATGGAACCCGCAGTTTTGGCCCCCAGCTCGGCAAACGTGGCAAACAGCAGGTTGTTTTCGAATGGAAACGGATACGGCGGGTTGATCCAGTTAGACCCCACGAGGCCGAATAGCAGCAGGGCCGTGGCGCGTCGCCTCCACTGGACCGGTACTGCGGTCAGTGCGACCGCGAACAAAGAGTACAGCACCGGCAGCACGGGGAGAAGGTACCGCTCGAGGATCGCTCCGCCGATGAAACTGAATGCGACCACGTGCGCCGCGGCGAACGCGCCTGAGACCCTCCAAGCCCGGTGCCTCAGTTGGGGCATGCGGCGGGAAGCCCAGCCGACCGCGATCCATCCGACAAAATGTCCGTCGGAGACAAGGACGTAGTAGAGGCGACGGAAGAGGGCTACGAACAGCCGCACCGGATGGAGAAGATAAACGGCATTGTAGTCTGCGAAGGCTTGGTTGCCAAGCCAGTGGCCGGTTGATGCCCGAAGAATCGACAACCAGCCGGCCAACGGCACCAAGGGTAACAGAAACCATGCGGCCGCGCGGTAGCGGCGTTCGGCCACGAGCCAGATTCCAAAAACTCCAGGCACGATGATTCCGGTCTCCTTGACCAGCACCAGTCCGACGCAAACCAAGGCGGAATCCCGCAGCCTGTTCTGGAGGAATAGGAGCAATGCCAACGTGGAGAGGCACATCGCGGGCATGTCGAGCTGGGCGAGCATCGACTGGGCGAAGAACAAGGGGGATAGCAGCGTGAATGCAGCGGCTGCGAATGCCGGTGTGCCGGGGCAACCGCGTGAAAGCTCGATGGCCAGCAGGAACGTGACCAAAATTCCGAAAGTGCCTACCAGCAGCATGGCAATCCGGGTGGCCGTCACCGAAAAGCCCACCAACTTCCAGACTACGTCCAAATAGGCCATCACGCCTGGCGGATGGACGTTCGGCAGCGTGGAGTGCGGAATCCAGCTGCCGTCGCGGTAGAGATCGAGCGAGGCAGGGATGAACTGTCCCATCTCATCCCAATGGAATGGAATGTGCAGAAGCGGCCCGTGCGAAAGCAGGGTAAAACTGAGGATGGCCAGGTAGGCGACCACATAGGACTGGTAGCGGACACGGAGCCGGGCCGGTTGCATAGGGCGTATTTACTGGATAAAGCCGGAGCCCGAGCGGGCCTCCAGGTGAATCTCGCCCAACGACGCCTCATATTGCCCCACGTGTTGCTGGAGGACGCCCAACAGGGCCTTGGCCTGCTGCGGGCTCAGGTAGATGCCCTGGAAATTGCGGATATTTACATTCTCGCCCGAAGACGGGTCTACCCGTCCGAAGAGTAGGAAGAAGTCCCAAAGACTGGCACGCAACTGCACGCTGTTGGCGTATGATTCGCGGTACTCGTCGGAGTTCTGCAGGATGATTCGGGGCTGGGATGGGGTCATCGACTCCATCGTACCGTGTTGCCCGGCGTGTTCGCGCTTGACATTCGGGGTGCTATCGGTTTATGGTGGCTCTTCGCCTCCCGTGTCAAATCGCGGTAGGCCTTTCCCCGAGACGGGGTTCCCCTGCGTGGGAAGGGTACAAAGAAAAAAGTGGACAACGCACAGATATTGCTCGACCACGACTATCCGTCGACGCTGGACAGCGTGGATGCGGCCGAGGCCGAGATTTTGAAGGCGGCGCAGTCGGCGGGACTGGACGAGGACGATGAACATCGAATCGGAATGGCGGTCCGCGAGTGCATGGTGAACGCCGTGGTGCACGGCAACCGGTACAACCGGAACAAGTTCGTCCACGTTGGAGTCTTCAAACAGGACGACCGGTTTACAATTCGGATTACGGACCAGGGTGAGGGATTCGAGGTCCAGGAAGTTCCAGATCCCCTGCAGGAGGGCAATCTTCTGCGCCACTCGGGCCGCGGATTGTTCCTTATGGGGGCGTTCATGGACGAAGTCAAGGTTCGGAAGGCCCAACCGATGGGGACCGAGGTCGTCCTGGTAAAAGTTTTGGCGCCGCCGCAGTGATTGCGTCGCTATCGTTTGTAGGATCTGTTTGTGCAGGACCCCGCCGCTTTGTCGCGACGGTTGAATCAAAAATTTCTGATCAGGAGGCAACAATTGAGCGTTAAACTGAACACCCGCGAAGTGGGTGGCGTTACCGTGGTGGATGTCGAGGGCCGGATCACACTCGGCGAGGGATCGAGCGCCCTGCGCGACTTGATCAAGGACCTGGTTTCAAAGGGTCAGATCAAGGTTCTGCTCAATCTGAGCGAAGTCAACTACATTGACAGCTCCGGTATCGGGGAACTCGTTTCGGGTTTCACGAACGTGGCAAACGCCGGTGGCGCGATGAAGCTGCTGGGTCTTACCAAGCGCGTGAAGGATCTGCTGCAGATCACCAAGCTGTATACGGTGTTCGACGTGCACGAAGAAGAAAAGCACGCCTTGGCGAGCTTCTAGTCCGGGACTACCTATCGGAAATGCCTTGTCGGGCCCGTGCGTTTCGCAGGGCCCGACTTTTCGTTGGGGATGCACTCGCTCGGAACGGCTATGCGCTCGTTGGTAGCGGCACCCTGTCGATCTGGATATCATGTTCCCGCGACCGGGTGCGGGCTATATCGTACGCGCTCTGCATCCGCATGAGCGTGTCCATCTTGACGCCGAATGCCTTCTCTATCCGCAAAGCCATTTCGCCGGAAAGGTCCGCCCGTCCGTTCAGAACCGTGGAGAGCGCGGTTCTGGATACTTTGAGCGCTACGGCTGCCCTTGTTACGGACAAGCCGGTCGGCTCGATGATCTCCGTCCTGACGAAGTCGCCGGGATGGGGTGGATTTTTCATAGGCATTAGCTATTGGTCCTCCTCTGCTAGTGGTAATCTTTTAAATTCACATCCAGTATTTCGCGTTCAACCGTGTTGACGAGGAATGTCAGGCGCTGGTTGGCCGTCACACTCAAACTCCAAGAGCCCCGCCGGTCGCCGGCAAGGGTGTGTGCCTTCCACGACGAGAGGGATTTCAATTCGTCCGGGCTCTCGATTCCATCCAGGCAAGCGAGCATCTTGCGAATCTTGTCGACGCTTGCGGCTGGAATGCCTCGCGTGACGCCATCCTCGTAGAACTGCCGCAGTCCTTTGTGCCGGAATGTCCGAATGTTCACTTTGTCGTTGTAGTGTCTAGCTTAACACTTCCCGATCCCAACGATGATCGTGCTGGGCCAGTGTGCCCGGTTTGAAGACCTCGCCCTCGCAGGGCGATGCCGCACCGTGGATTGGTTGATCTTGGGACGTTTGTCTGCAATACTACTGGGACAAGCATGACGATCCGAGAGCTCTTCGAAAGCCCGGCCATGAAGCTGCCGCGTGATCGGGACGACGACGATTTTGAACGCTACCTCAAGAATCTTTTTGAGGCTTACCTTGCAGAGATTTGCCGTCTCGATAATAATTGCGGTCTGAGTTCTCGCATCAAGCATGCGTACCAAGACATCCTGCATCTATCCGAATGGATTAGGAATGCAGTCCACGAGTATTTGGCCGGCCAGCCGCACGCGGCGTATGGCGAGTTGGTCAATGGTATCGAGTTTGTCGCCGCACGACTGGACTCCCTGAAATCGGTGCAGGTCGGCCCGGATGCAGTCGAACGTCTCTACCGCATTCGGAATACCGAAGGCAAACTGGAGTGGTCCCCAAAACTGAGACAACCGGTTAAGGCTCATTTTTCAGAGAATGGAGAATTGAGTTATGGGAGCGTCTCGAAGGCTGTTTACGAAAGAGTTCAAGCTGGCCGCCGT
>CAIYDY010000308.1 GCA_903925015.1 uncultured Acidobacteriia bacterium | reverse complement strand
CACGTGCTCTTCCTTCACGTCGGGGCTCGGCTGGTGCGAGATGGATTCGTGCTGGTGCGGATCGAACAGCTGGCCGGCGGGATTGATTTCCTTGAGACCATGGTTCGCAAGCGCGCCGCGGAGTTGTGCGAGCACCATGTCGATGCCGCCCACGAGCGACTTGAGATCGGCCAATTGGTCGACGGGCTTTTGCTCCAAGGAGGCGGTCAGAGTGACAGTTTTGCCAATATTGTCGAGCGACTGATTAATAGCGTGGACTACGGCGTGTACTTCGGCCGACTGGTCTTCACCCGCAATAACAATGGACCGGCCGCGCGCGGATTGAAGGTCTTTCGCGACCGCTCCGACGAACTTCGATGATACGGAGCCACCGCTTAGCGCGGTGGCTAAGGAACGCGCGAAAGCAGCAATCTCGGAAGGCTTCATTGCGACCCGGTGGTCGGCCTTGGAGCCCGTAGAACTGGGAGTGCTTTCAACGGCATAGAAGCGGTTGCCAACCGTTCCCGCTTTGCCCCCCCGTTTCGCAGCAAAATCCGCGGCATACCGCACACCACCCTGACCGTTCCCGAGGAAGTTCGCATCGATGGCGACCACCACCTCAGCTTGGTCGAACTTGTAGATTGTGTTGAGGTACTGGCCAAATGCGAGTTGCGAACCATTGCGACGACCGTTTCCCATCGGATCCCATTGGTGCCACTTTGCCTGTGGGTACGCCTTCAGCACGTCCTGGAGCTGAGCGTAGAGGGTAGGCGATGTAACAGTTTCGGTGAGAATTCGAATACCGGAACCTGCCTTATTTTTTTGCTTCGCCAATATTGACAGCAGAGTGGACAGGAAGGAAGTGTAGGAACGGATTTCACCGATGTAGTTTACTGTTTGGAGTCTGTCTGGATCGTACAAACCGAGGATCGACGCTTGGGTTGGAACGTCCGTCGAACCCATGCTTGCCGGATGCTGAGGGTTGCCTTCAACTTTCGTGGGACGGAATTCGTGCGTCTCCACCAGTACCGGATTTGCGATACCGGAGATGGGAAATGCCGTAGCGTAGAAAAGAGGTTTGCCAGCCGACAGCTTCTCTGGTTCGACTACATAGGGGACGATGGCTTCGACGGGTTGCTTGGTGCAGGCTGACAGTCCAGCGAGTGCGAGCGAAGCGCCCATGATTTTCAGGAAGTTTCGGCGGGCATTGTCCGAACTGGCATCGTCGGTGGGGTCGTCGATCCACTCAGAGGCCTGCCGGGGAAATTCGCGGTGAAGGTAGTCCTTGAATCCATCCGTCGAGAAGAGTTCGTCCAAACTCCGCCAGTAGCCGGTGCCTTTGGCGCTGTCGAGCCGTTTCTGAATGGTGGTCAGATTCAATTCGGGTTGTTCACTCATTGCGCTGTCGTCACTCATTCTGCTATCGCGGCTCATTCTGGTATCGCTGTTTCCCTGTGTGGTTAACGGTGGCAAGTCCAACAGGTCTCCAACTTCTGAATGTTGTATTCCTTTACCAGCTTCGGACCCAACTCAGCCTGCGAGGTCTTCATGTCCGTTTCAGGATCATATCCCATCTTGGTGATGAATTGTCGGGGCCGAACGAAATTTTCCGGGTTACGATGACATTCCAAGCACCAACGCATTTCCAGTGTTGCATTTTGGTACATCAGAGCCATCTTGTCGACGCGACCATGGCAGGTTTCGCAACCCACGCCCTTCTTCACGTGAATACTGTGGTTGAAGTATACGAAGTCGGGAAGGTCGTGAACCTTGGTCCACTTGATGGACTCATTGGTTCGGTAGCTCTCTCGCACAGGCTCCAAGGTGGAACTGTTGATCCAAATCTGCGAGTGGCAGTTCATGCAGGTTTTGGTTGGCGGGACCATCGCGTGTTGCGAATTTTCAACGCCGGTGTGGCAATAGCGGCATTCGATCCCCATCGAGCCGACATGGTGCGCGTGGCTGAATGGAATTGGTTGTTCCCTCGCATCGCCTTGCCTTGTCGCATATGTAGAGTCCGCACCGAGCTCATAAAGGGCTCCAAGCAGACCACCCAAAGCGAGCACCGTGATTATGAGGCTCGTGCGGGCGAGTGAATTCGCGCTGGGTTTGAAGATCTGTGCCATGGGTTAGTCGGTCACGCCAAATCGAACAAGCTCTGCTGAGGCTGGAACTTTCCGTCCGCGGTCCGCGTTCAATGCTTTAGGGGCCAAGTGTTCTATGGTTTGTGTAGCCGGATTCTCTGTGCGGGTGGCCAAGAGAATATTATGCCCCATAGCGGTCGTTTTCGAAAGCCCTGCAATACAAGTTTCCGGCGGTGGGCCAAAACTTGGGTCGGGTCACGTTCCCGCTGAGGTAAGAAATCCCAGTATACAAAGTGCTCCGTCGAGGCAAAAGGCGCTTCGCGGAGCGTGCTCGCTCCTTCTTCGGGTCGCTCGCAGGATGGCGTTCTGGATTCGCAGTACGCCCGCGTTCCCTGCACCGCTGGCCACCCACCTGCCTAAACTATTGAGCATTCACTGGTTAGGCGACAGTCTCTGTATTCGGCGCTAACGCCGACAACGCCACAGCGCGTGGTTCTGGAGCAGTTTTGTGTAGATGGGTCCCCAATTGTGCCCTGCATCCCAACGCAGCTGCGCCCGGCAGTCGAAAAAATATTTTCCGAGCGATGCGCCGCAGGCTGGCCGAACAGGTCCGTGAATTAACCTGAAGGTTTACAACCCCATATGGCTGAATCACCCATCACTCCACGCGGCAAAGATTTCGCGGCCTGGTATCAAGACGTTGTCCTGCAGGGCGACATGGCCGAACCCGCCGAGATCGTCAAGGGCTGCATGGTTATCAAGCCCAACGGCTACGCGGTGTGGGAGCTCTTGCAAAAGGAATTGGACACCCGCTTCAAGGACCTCGGCCATAGCAATGTCTACTTCCCCCTGCTGATTCCCCAAAGTTTCCTCAAGAAGGAGGCCGAGCACGTGGAGGGATTTGCTCCCGAGCTCGCCGTGGTGACACACGCGGGCGGCAAGGAGCTGGAGGAGCCCTACGTCATTCGTCCGACTTCCGAAACCATCGTCGGTCATTTTTTCTCCAAATGGATCCAGAGTTGGCGCGACCTTCCCATCCTGGTCAACCAATGGGCCAATGTAGTCCGCTGGGAGCTGCGCACGCGCATGTTCCTGCGCACAACGGAGGTCCTCTGGCAGGAGGGCCATACCGCGCACTCGGGCCACGACGAGGCACTGGAGGAGGTCCTGCGTATTCTGGACGTGTATGCAGACGTAGCCGAGAACGTGATGGCGATGCCCGTGATCAAGGGCGTCAAGTCGCGGGCCGAGAAGTTTGCCGGCGCACTGCGCAGCTATTCGATTGAGTCCATGATGCAGAACGGCCTTGCGTTGCAGGCCGGCACCAGCCACGACCTCGGCCAGAATTTTGGCAAAGCCTTCGACGTCAAGTTCCAGAACAGGGAAGGCCAGCTCGACTATGTCTGGCAGACGAGCTGGGGCGTCAGCACGCGTCTTATCGGCGGCCTGATCATGAGCCACTCCGACGACAAGGGATTGGTCCTGCCGCCGCGCCTTGCACCCGTGAAGGCCGTTATCGTGCCTATCTACCGCAAGGACGACGAGAAGGCATTGGTTCTGGAGGCGGCCCACCGGATCGCGAAGGAGTTGGGATCGCGGGATTGCGTGGTGAAAGTGGATTTGCGCGAGGGCCAGACGCCGGGTGCGAAGTTTTTCCATTGGGAGCGCCGCGGTGTTCCCGTGGTTCTGGAACTGGGTCCGAGGGATATCGCATCGGGCAACATCGTGATGAAACGCCGGGATACTGGCACGAAGGAGATTCTGCCGCAAGCCGAATTGGCCGCCAAGTTTGCAGGTGTGCTGGAGTCGATGCAGACTGACCTGCTGGAGTCCGCGAGGAAGCGCCTGAAGGACAACACCGTAACGGCGGAATCCATCGGCGAGGTGGAGGAAATCCTGAAGGCTGTGACTGCCGAAAAAGGCGGGGGAAAGTTCGTTCTGGCCAGATTGAAGGACGACCCGGCGTGCGACGCGCGCCTCAAGGAGTTCAAGGCAACCGTTCGCAATATTCCTTTGGTGGATGAATACGATGGTGGCGGGAAGTGCATTGTCACGGGCGAAGAAGTGGACCGCCGCGTGGTCATCGCTAAATCCTACTGAACAAACCCAAGCCCCGGAGCCGGAACTCGGTTCCGTCTCCGGGGCTTGGACACTTTCCTACTTCTTTTCCGCTCCTTGTTGTACCCGGTGGGCTAGGCGGCTGCAAGCCTCGTCGGTGGCAGTTGGGTCAATCGCGGTATTGCCAATATCGACAAATGCAATCTTTCCCTCCTTGTCCACCACATAGGTGACGCGGTTGGCCATGCCGTCCGGTCTAAGTACACCGTAGGCTTTTGCCGTTGATCTGTCCTTGAAGTCGCTCAGGATGGGGAATGAAAGCTTCAACTGCTCAGCGAAGACTTTCTGGGAGGGCGTGTTGTCGGTGCTGACACCGAACACCTTGGTTTCATTTCCTTCGAATTTTGCGATACCAGCCTGGTACGCTGTGAATTCCTTCGTTCAACCACCGGTGAAGGCGGCCGGGAAAAACGCGACGACTACAGGGTTTTTGCCCTTGAAGTCGGCGAGTGTTACCTTGCCGCCCATGGTGGAGCCTAGGGTGAAGTTGGGTGCGACGTCACCAACCTTGAGGGGTTGGGCGTCATTCGCCTGTGGGGCAGCCTGCTGGGCCGATAGGACGGCACAGGAGGCCAGCACCAAGGCAGCGATTGTGTATAGTTTCATTTGAATGGGCTCCTTGATCCGTAGGGTAGCACAGCTCGCTGGGGAGCAAATCCCGGAGGGCCCAAACGCACCAAAAGGGGCCGGATTGCTCCGGCCCCCCAAGGGGACAATCAATCGAAGAGTACTGGCACCTACGAGCGGCGCGAGCGGCGGCGGAGGAGACCGATGCCGACCAACGCGGAACCGAACAGAGCCATGGATGTCGGCTCGGGAACAGCAGCGTTGACAGTGTCGTCGTATGAATAGGTGTACTGGATCTGGGCAGTACCACCGGCGGCCAAGACCGATTGGGCAGAATAGCTGACGCCGGACTGAAGGGTCGGGCTCTTCAAGGTGCTGGTCAGGCCCAACGTGTAGGTGGTGGATCCGGTCCCGATGAAATCGCTGGTATAGAGGGTTGATCCCAAATTGCGATTTTGGGTGGTGGCACCACCCGCTGACGAGGCCGTGGGATTGTAGAACTCGTTTGTCGTCAGGGCGTAGGGCGAGTTCACATTGACTGACGCCTTGCCTGCACTGCCGGATGCTACAACACCACTGCCAAAGCCTGCGATTCCGAAGGTTGTGGAGGTGTTGCTACTACCGGTGGATTTGAGTGCCGTCCCATTCACTGCGCCAACCTTGCCGCCTACCGTAAATGTCCCGGTGCTGTTCAATGTCGGGACGGTTTCGTCATAGGCCAAACCCAAACCCGTATTGCTAGCCAAGTCCAGAGTAAGATCGGCGATCACGGCCCAATTGTTGGAGACGGTCTTGTTGCCGGCGTTGGTGTTGGTAGCGGTAAGGCTGTTTGTGACGGAAGCCGTGAGAGTTAAGTCAATGGCTGTCAGGGTGACGTTGCTGCACGTGTGTCCAGTGGTGCAGCTGGCCGTGAGGGCTGCTTGGACGGCGGCCGCGTTGAATTTGGCGATGCTGACGCTCTCAGAGGCAGCGCCACCGGCGCCGGCCGTAAGCGCCGTGAAGGCTGCCGAGTTTGCCAGGACGATCTGGCCTGTGATAGTGGTTGCACCGACGCTGGCCGCTCCCGCGACGAGCGAGGCGACACCGATAAAAAGTCTCCGAAGTGATGTCATGTTTGTTTTCCTTATTGTTGGACCTGTGGCGAAGACGTCTCTCCTGCTACCACAAGACCCTCTTGAATAGTAGCAAGTCTGGACTAGCAGTTCAAGCAGTTTCTTAGTTGGATGTGGGATTGAGGGCAGCGGGCGCGGGGACCGGTACTAGGACCTGTG
>CAIYDY010000307.1 GCA_903925015.1 uncultured Acidobacteriia bacterium | reverse complement strand
GGGCCAGTCCGAGCCTTTGAGTTGTTTCCAGGGACAGCTCTCGACCTCCCTCCCCAACAACCGTTTCAAGGCCCCGGGGCAGTTCCGGACTGAGGGGGTCCAAGCCCGCCATGGATGCTGCGTGGTCCACCGCTTCCAACGATCCGTCGGGCCGGCCCAAATGGATGTTCTCGCGGACCGTGCCCGCAAAAACATGGCAGTGCTGCGGTACGAAGCCGATCTGGGCCTGCAAGGAGGATTGCTTCACCGCCTGGAGGTCATGTCCGTCGAAGGTGATCATTCCCGACGTCGGTTTGCCGAGGCGCATCAGGAGTTGCAGCATCGCGCTCTTGCCGGACCCGCTTGGTCCAACCAGTGCGACATGGCTTCCACGCTGGATTCTCAAGGACACCCCGAGAATTTCCGGCGCCCCGGCGGGACCGTAGAAAACATTCGAAACCACGATGTCTTCCCGCAACACCGGGAGAATCCGGGCATCCGGACTATCGCCCGGATCGGTGTCGCGGGTCGCAAATCCCTCGCGAATTCGGCTCCACGCCCGCAACATGTTGGCCAAGGCCGGTAGAAATTCGGCCAGGTACTGCAGGGAGTTCCCGAGCACGCTCGCGAGCAGCAGTTCACATGCCAGGGAACCGGCAGTCATCCGTCCCGCCGCAAGCAGCAAAGAGCCGGCAACCAAAATTCCCACCTGGACAGCCAGCGTCCCCGTACCAGTGAATCTTTCCAGCATGGCGGCCAGCCAGCTAGCCTTTGCCGTCTTTCGAGACAGCGATTCATTGCGTTTCCGGAACCGATTGATCCCGGCATTCTCCAGTCCCAGCGCCCGGATCAGCGCGTGAGCGCTCCACGCCTCCTCCACCGTACCGAGAATTTTCTCCTCCGCCTGTGCGGTGGCATCGCCGGCGGCTGCCGCGCGATGGGCAAACCGCCTCGAGGCAAGCAGAATCCAAGGCCACAGCGGCAGCCCGAAGATGCCCAGCCGCCAACTGATGCCGATCATCGAAATAGAGCAAAGGGCGCTGGAAACCAGCGGCAGCAATCCCCATGGAACAGCCATGGAGGTGGCTTCCTCGATTGTCACCAGATCGCTCGCGAACTTGTCCACAACGGGATTGGTTTGACCCTCGCCGAGTTCCCGGCCAGGTCCCTCTTCCAGGGGCATGCGCTGCATCTGCTCGAACATCGCATCGCGGATGTGCGCGATGGTCTTCGCGTGGTACTTCGACAGCAAGTAATCCCGCAGAACGCCGGCCAAGAGCGCGGCGGCCGTACCGTCGCCAAACAAGATCAGGACGTTCCAGAATTCGCCCCGGGCTTTCGGGTTTAGAGCACGGTCGATCAGCCAACCTGCAACCGCGGGAAGGGAAACCAGGTACGACGCTTCCACCACGATGAGCAGAAACAGGGCCAAAAGGAAGAATTCGGAACGCGCAGGAAGAAACGTAAAGGGTGCCTCCGGGTTGTCGGCATCCAATTCGTCCAAGTTTTCTCCTGCTCCTCCGCTGGGCATCCTTGCGTCGAGTATCTCACGTGCCCAAGGCCCGGATGACGCGCCAACAAGGAGGCCCTGATATGATGCCCTTCGCTCATGTGGCAACACAATTACACTCCCATCGCCGACAACCTGGCGCTCTCGACCCTGGTCGCAGCACTGCCGATTTTCGTCCTTCTGTTCATGATCGCCAAGATGAAAAAGGCGGCGTGGATCTCGTCCCTCAGTGGTTTGGCGGCCGCCATCGTGGTGGCATTGTTCGCGTACGGGATGCCGGTGGGCCCGATGCTCAGCTCGATCGCCTATGGTGCGGCCCAGGGCTTGTTCCCGATCGGCTGGGTGGTATTTTCCGCGATTCTCCTTTACAACATCACAGT
>CAIYDY010000306.1 GCA_903925015.1 uncultured Acidobacteriia bacterium | reverse complement strand
GCCTCCGCGACTCCTTGGTCGGCGGCGAGGCGAAACCAGCGCACCGCTTCCTTGGCGTCCTGCGTGACGCCTTTCCCGGTGACGTACATCATACCGAGTTTCAATTGCGCCTCCGCGACTCCCTGGTCGGCGGCGAGGCGGTACCAGCGCATGGCTTTCTTGTCGCTCCGCGTGACACCTTGCCCTTTTTCGTACATGAGGCCTAGATTCAATTGCGCCGCCGCGTCGCCCTTGTTGGCCGCGAGGCGGCACCGGCGTACAGCGTCCTCGTCGTCTTGCGTGACGCCTTTCCCGGTGACGTACTTCATGTGAGCCTCTCGTCCGCAGAAAGCCGGAATCCTTCACTGGGTGGTGTAGTCAGCACGTTGGTAAGCTTTCATACTAACGAATGTCCGCGCGCACTGAAAGCGCGAATATGACGATGAGCAGAGCGATCCGCATGACCATACCTGAATTCTATCCTGAAAACAATTACCCGCACTCGTTTGAAGCGGTTTTAGGCCACTCCCGGCGTGTCCCGAGTCGATCAGGACCACAATCTCAAGGGTTGACTGGCCAAAGAAGGTTGCATCCCTAAAATCCGGCTATACTCGCATTATGGCGATCCTATTGGAAACTCCGCCGATCACCGGGGGCACCTCGCAAAGAGGTTCGGAATCCAGCGGCGTTCCCGTCACCCACTTTGCTGCCAAGCTGGTTGAACAACACCTCGCGCCACCCAGACCGCGCGATCCAACTCCCGATGATACTGAGGAGCGGTGGGAGCGCGCCATGAAAGTGATCCGGGAATGCCAGGCACTGCCGCGCTTGGACATCCGTCCTGCGGATGAACTTCTTGGATACGATAGTCGGGGACTCCCCGAGTAAATGGTTGTTGATTCCTCGGCCCTCGTCGCGAACTTGAACGGGGAGCCAGACTGGGCGGTCTACGCCCGGTCAATCCATGAATGCAGTTCCGCCAGGATGAGTGCGGCCTCGCTTTTGGAGGCATCCGTTGTGATGCTCCGTGCAAAGGGGCCGGAAGGTGTCCGGGCCTTGCGGGTCTTGATCGACACGTTTCGGATCAATGTGGAATCATTCACGGAGGCGGATGCGGAAACTGCTATCACGGCAGACACTCGATACGGCAAAGGGATGGGGCATCCAGCGCAGCTGAATATCCTGGACACGTGTTCCTACGCCTTGGCCGCCCGCCTCAACGAGCCCCTGCTCTTCAAGGGTAATGATTTCTCCTGTACGGACATAATGCTCGCCACCGGAACAGCAACCACCGGAACCCCACCGACCCACATGCTATCCTAAGTCTTTCTGGTAGAGGTGCGGTGGCTTAGAGCTTACGCGGCAAGTTCCTTCGGTCAAGGGGACGCGTATGGGAGGAGCCTACCGCCGAAATCGGATCGGGTGGATCGACCCGAACGGTTGGTGGCGCGGGTTAAATCCCTGCCACTGTCATCCGGGCGCAAGCCCCGGGTGGAGCGCTAACCGGATTGTGCCGCGCCCCAAGGCCTTGCGCCGCAAGCGCGTCCGCAGTCCGCCCGCGTCTCCCCCCAAGCTTCCGCCCATAGCAGGTACCGAGACTATGGACGTTTTCCAACTGACGCGCGAACTCATCGACATCCCCTCCGTCACGCCCGAGGAAGCCGAAGTCGGCCAGTATCTCTACGACTATCTCCACCGGCTCTGTCGCGACCACGACGGCTGCGTCGAAAAGACCGAGGTGGAGCCGAACCGCTGGAACGTTTTCGCCTGTTTCGGAGAACCCGTGGTTACCCTTTCCACCCATATGGATACGGTGCCTCCGTTCATTCCGTCCCGCGAGGATGCGGACAATATCTGGGGCCGGGGAGCCTGCGATACCAAGGGCATCATTGCGTCCATGATCAAGGCCGCAGAGGCGTTGCTGGACGCGGGGACACGCAATTTCGGTCTCCTGTTCGTGGTCGGCGAGGAGCGCAACAGCGCCGGTGCGTACCATGCTGCTGCCAATCCCCGAGGATCCAAGTTCATCATCAACGGCGAGCCCTCCGAAAACCAGCTTGCACTGGGTTCCAAGGGGGCGCTGCGCTACGAAGTGGTGGCGCGGGGCAAAATGGCGCACTCGGCTTATCCGGAACTGGGCGAGTCGGCCATCGAAAAGCTTCTGGACGCGTTGGACGCCATTCGAAAGGTGCAACTGCCGGTCGATGATGTCCTGGGCCCCAGTACCTTGAACATCGGCACGATCCGTGGGGGGCGTGCTCCGAACGTGATTCCCGACGAGGCGCGCGCCGAAATCTTCATCCGCCTGGTGTGCGATTCCGCTTCCACCCGCAAGGCCGTGGAGGAAGCAGTCGGCGACAAGGCCGAAATGAACTTCGTGCTGGAAATTCCGGCAATCCGGCTGACCGCAGTGGAGGGACTCCCCACCACCGTGGTCGCCTATACAACCGACATTCCCGCGTTCGGAGGCAAGTGGGGCCAGCCCTTGCTCTTCGGACCCGGAACCATCCACGTGGCGCATACGCTCGACGAGCGCGTGCCGAAGCAGCAATTGCTGGAAGCCGTGGAAATCTATCAAAAACTGGTCAGGCAACTACAAGCACAATGAGCAAAATCGAAGTCGGTATCCTAGGCGCCACCGGCATGGTGGGCCAGCATTTCATCAAGTTCCTCGACGGGCACCCGTTGTTCAAGACCGCGTGGCTGGGCGCGAGCGAGCGTTCCGCCGGAAAGCCTTACAATAAAGCCGCGAAATGGCATTTGGGCGGGGTCACGCCGGAGGCCGTTGCCGGTCTCACCGTTGAGGAGGCCAAGCCGGGCAATGCCCCCAAGCTGCTGTTTTCGGCCATGGACGCCTCGGTTGCGACTGAAATCGAGCAGGCCTTCGCCGCCGCCGGCCACATCGTGGTCTCCAATTCCAAGAATCACCGGATGGACGAGGATGTTCCGCTGCTGGTGCCGGAAATCAATGCCGACCACCTCAAGCTGATCCCCGGCCAGCGCGAAACGCGCGGTTGGAAGGGTGCCATCGCCACCAACCCGAATTGCTCCACCGTCGTGCTGACCATGGGCCTCGCCCCGTTGCGCCAGTTCGGCATCACCCGCGTCGTCGTCACCACCATGCAGGCGGTGTCGGGAGCCGGTTACCCGGGCGTTCCTTCCATGGATATTCTCGGCAACGTCGTCCCCCACATCGGCGGCGAGGAAGAGAAGATGCAGCAGGAAACCCAGAAGATCATGGGTGACTTTGTGGACGGGCGGGTACTGCCGTTGGCCGCGAAGGTCAGCGCGCATTGCAACCGTGTCGCCGTTATCGATGGCCACTTGGTGACCATCTCGGTCGAATTGGCGGCCAAGCCCACCGAGGCCGATATCCGCCACGCTTTCGACACTTTCCGGGCTATCCCCCAGGAGCGGAATCTCCCCAGTGCTCCGAAATTCCCGGTGCAGTACATGCCGGAAGCCGATCGCCCGCAACCACGCAAAGACGTGGAACGCGAGCGGGGCATGGCCGCCTTTATCGGTCGGCTGCGCCCGTGCCCGGTGTTTGATTGGAAGTTCGTGGCGTTGGGCCACAACACGGTCCGGGGTGCCGCCGGGGCAGCTGTCCTGAACGCTGAACTCATGCAGTCCGAGGGGTTGCTCGACTAGCCATGATCGTGATGAAGTTTGGCGGAACCTCCGTGGAATCAGCCCATGCCATTGAGCGCGTCGCGGGCATCGTCCGGGCGCGCCGGGACCGGCAGCCCGTCGTCGTCGTTTCGGCGATGGGCAAGACCACAAACAAGCTCCTGGCGATCACCGATGCCGCAATCCAAGGTCGCCGCGAGGAGTCGATGCGGCTCTTGGGTGAATTGCGGGACTTCCACTTGGCTGAGGCTGCACTGGTCGGAGGGCTGGACGAGGCCATCAACGAACACTTTCAGGAACTCTCGGAACTTGTTCAAGGGATTGGTGTTCTTGGAGAATTAACACCCCGTTCGATCGATGCTGTTTCGGCTTACGGCGAGCGCTTGTCGAGTCTCATCGTGGCCCAGGCGTTCAACCATTTCGGACTCGATGCCGTACACGCGGACTCGCGGAAAGTGATCGTCACCGACAACCGCCATACCCAGGCGGCACCCCAGTATGCCGAAACCTACCGGCGTCTGGAGGCGACGGTCGCACCACTCGCCCAAGAGCGCGTAGTCGTGATGGGAGGCTTTATCGGTTCCACCGAGGAGGGTGTTACGTCCACGCTCGGCCGGGGTGGCTCCGATTTCACGGCATCGATTGTTGGCGCGGGCATCAACGCCGAGGAAATCCAGATCTGGACCGACGTCGACGGAATGCTCACCGCCGATCCCACCGTTTTCAAGGGTGGCCACCGCGTCAAGACCATTTCCTTTGCCGAAGCGGCCGAACTGGCCTA
The DNA here is from genome assembly GCA_903925015.1 of uncultured Acidobacteriia bacterium. Classification (GTDB taxonomy): domain Bacteria; phylum Acidobacteriota; class Terriglobia; order Bryobacterales; family Bryobacteraceae; genus BOG-234. Next base: position 7,187 of record CAIYDY010000306.1, on the reverse strand, counting down.
CTTTGGTGCCAAGGTGCTCCATCCGGCGACGGTGATTCCGGCCATCGAGCGCGACATCCCAGTGTTGATCCTGAATTCGAGGCGTCCCGAAGTTCCAGGCACGCGGATCTCGCGTGAGACGGTGGCATCGAAGAATCCCGTCAAATCCATTGCCTGCAAGAAGAAGATCACGCTGGTGAATATCGCTTCCAGTCGGATGTTCATGGCGCACGGGTTCCTCAGACGGATCTTTGAGGTATTTGACCGGCATGAAACCTCGGTCGATATGATTGCCACCAGCGAGGTCAGCGTTTCGCTTACCGTAGACAATCCGGCCCGGCTGGAAGCGGTTTGCCGGGAATTGGGCGAGTTTGCCGAGGTCTCGACCGAGCCGGGGCAGGCGATTGTTTGCCTGGTTGGCGAAAACATCCGCTACACGCCGGGAGTTGCGGCAGGTGTGTTCGGGGCGCTCGGCGATATCAATGTCCGGATGGTTTCGCAGGGAGCCTCGTTGCTGAACTTGGGCTTCGTGGTTGCGGAAGCGGACTTGGCTGCGACGGTGGAGGCACTGCACAACAGGTTCTTTGCCGAGCTGGATCCGGCAGTGTTTGACTAGATCGCATTCGAACAAGGCAAATCCATGAAGATCGCAATTGTTGGCTACGGCAAGATGGGCAAGATGATCGAACGGATCGCGCTGGAGCGTGGCCACGGGATCGGATTGCGGCTGGATGAGTTCAACAACGCCAACTACGAGGGTATGACGGCGGAAAACTTCGCTGGAATCGATGTCGCCATCGATTTTTCCGTGCCGCACGCGGCGGTTGGAAACATTGAACGGATGTCGGCACTGGGTATCAACCAAGTGGTCGGGACGACCGGCTGGACCAGCCAGATCGACCATGTTCGCGAAGTGGTGGAGCGGAACAAGGTCGGGCTGGTTTGGAGCCCGAACTACTCGGTTGGAGTGAACGCCTTCTTCAGGATTGTGGCCGAGGCGGCGAAGCTTCTCTCCGCGACGCCGGAATACGAGGGTTGGGCTTGGGAGATCCACCACTCAGCCAAGAAGGACGCGCCGTCCGGCACGCTCCTGAAACTGGTGGAGGAAATGCGGAAGGCCGGCTACGACCGCAATGTCGATATCGGCTCCAACCGGGCGGGTACGATTGCCGGAACGCACGAAATCGGCTTCGATTCGGCTGCCGATACGATTACTCTCCGCCACACCGCCCGCAGTCGGGACGGTTTCGCACTGGGCGCGGTGAAGGCCGCCGAGTGGGTTGCGGGCAAGCAGGGCTTTCACGAATTTGGCGATATTCTCTTTTAGCGTCAGTGGGAAAGGTGGAGGTGGTACATGTTTACGGGATGCGGAACAGCCTTGGTTACGCCGTTCAAGATGGACGGGAGTTTGGACGAGTCGACGCTGCGGGCCTTGGTCCGGCGGCAAATTGACGCGGGAATTGATTTTCTGGTGCCATGCGGCACCACGGGTGAAAGCCCCACTTTGTCTCGGGACGAGCACATCCGGGTGGTTGCGATCACGGTGGAGGAATCCGCCGGGCGTACGCCGGTGGTGGCGGGCGCGGGTGGCTACAACACCCACGAAGTGATGGAGTTGGCGAAGGAATGCGCGGCCGTGGGTGCAAATGGCATCCTTTCGGTGTCGCCCTACTACAACAAGCCCACGCAGGAAGGGCTCTACCAGCACTTCAAGGCGATCGCGGGCGCGGTCTCGCTCCCCATTATTGTGTACAACATCCAGGGCCGTACCGGCGTCAACGTGGAAACGCCGACGCTGAAGCGGTTGGCCGAGTTGCCGAATATCGTGGGCGTCAAGGAGGCTTCCGGCAACATCTCGCAGATGGCCGACGTGGTCCACAACATGCCCGAAGCGTTCGACATGCTGTCCGGCGACGACTCGATCACCATCCCGCTGATCTCCCTGGGGGGGCGCGGGGTGATATCGGTAGTTTCCAATGAGATTCCGGCCGAGATGACCCAGCTGGCCCGACTGGCCAACCAGGGTGACTACGCCGGCGCACGCGCCATCCAGCGCCGATTCCTGCCCCTGATGCAGGTGAACTTTGTGGAGGCCAATCCCGGTCCCGCCAAGTGGGCGATGCACAAAATGGGCCTCTTGGAACCCGCATACCGTCTTCCGATGGTGCCTCCGTCCGCCGCCAGCAAGGCCCGGATCGAGCAGGTACTCGCGGAAGTTGGGCTGGTATAGGTTGTGGAGCGGGAACCTGAAGTTTCCGTCGTGCCCACGGTCGCTCAGCAGGTCCGAATCCTGGAACCCGTTGTGCGCGTGGACTACAAGGAATCCAACCCGCTCATTCTGAAGCTTCTGATGGCCCTGTTCGGGCTCAATCCAAACAAGAAATAGACATGCAAAAAGCTATTGAAGATATTTTTGACAACAAGCCCGCAGCGTACACGCCGGACCACTTCGCACTTTTTGCCAGCTTTAAGCGCGCACTGAATGCGGGGGAGATCCGTGCCGCCGAGCCTGATTCCACCCAAGCATGCGGTTGGCGCGTCAACGGCTGGGTAAAAAAGGGGATTCTACTGGGCTTTCGCCTGGGCGGCATCGTCGACATGTCGATTGATGCCAGCCGCCAGCCGTTTACCGACAAGTCGACCTATCCAGTTCGCCAGGTGGGTCCCAACGACGGCGTGCGCATCGTCCCCGGTGGCTCCAGCATCCGTGACGGCGTCTATCTGGGCAAGGGCGTCACCTGCATGCCGCCCATGTACATCAACGTCGGCGCCTACGTGTCGGACGGCACCATGGTGGACTCGCATGCGTTGGTCGGCAGTTGCGCGCAGATTGGACGGAATGTCCACATCTCGGCGGCGTCGCAGATCGGTGGTGTTCTGGAGCCGGTCGGGGCGCTCCCGGTGATCGTCGAGGACGATGTCTTGATCGGCGGCAACTGCGGCGTCTATGAAGGCACCGTGGTCAAGAAGGGTGCCGTGCTCGGCACCGGTACCATCCTCAACCGTTCGACCCCGGTCTACGACTTGGTTCGGGGCGAAGTGATCCGGGCCGATGAGGACGGACCACTGGTAGTTCCGGAGGGTGCGGTTGTCATCGCGGGGTCGCGTGCGGTAACCAATGGTCCAGGCAAGGATTGGGGCATTTCGATCTATACTCCCGTGATCGTGAAGTACCGGGACGAAAAGACCGGCACGCGCGTGCAGCTGGAAGATCTGCTCCGGTAGTTTCGCGATGACTACCGGCGTCTAGTCCGATGCCGATTGGAGTTTTTCCGGTCGGTAGATGGCCGCTGCGGAGAGGAACAGGGCTGCGGTACCTGCCAGCAACTTCGCCTCAAACAGCCAAACATCGTGGATTTCGGCGCCGGGAATCAGCGCGCAGCCTATTGCGAGCACTGTGACGCCGCCTCCGGCAACCACGCCCAGTCGCTGGCCCTCCCGCCACGCACTGCCGAACACGTACACAAAGGGCAGGAACCCGGCGATTACGGTCAGCGAAACGATGGTCTCGTAGGCAGCCTGTGCCGTATCGCCCAATTGCATGGCTAGCAGTAGTCCGGAGGCCAGGGTGCCGAAAATCATCATTGAGACGTGTGGCGTTCCCCATTTCGGGTGCACGAGGGAGAACATTGCCGGCAGCAGGTGGTCCGCACCGGCAGCGAACGGCATCCGCGCGACGGCGGAGCCCAAGCCCGCAAATTGTCCGATTGCGGAAAACAAGACAAACCCAGCCACCAGCGGGCCCAGCCACCCCGCCCCGAGAACATTTCCCGCCTGCCGTGCGGCTTGGCCCAAACCATTCAACTCCGTGATCTTCCCAGCTGGCAGGATCACCAGCAGCGCAGCAGTCGTCCCTGCATAGAACAACGTAGTGAAGATCGAGGAGATGCGGGCCGCATGCCGGATGCTGGTGGCCGGATCACGGATTTCAGCCCCCATCATGCCCGCCAGCTCAATGCCGGTCATACCGAATGCGATGGAGGCCCAGAAACTCATCGTGTCGAAGTTTAGGCTCGGCAGGGGTACGAACACATTCGCCGATCCGTTCCTACGCCACACCAAGGCCGCCGCGACCGCGAATACAACTCCCATCGTCCAAGTGGACGCAGTTCCCAGAAGTCCCGTCCACTTGCCGAAACGAACGCCCAGCATGTTGGATCCGAGCGCCAGCCAGATCGTTCCCAGGGATGCGGCGACCAAGGTCCAGCGACCCGCTTGGATATCGAGCGCATACATCACGGCACCGCTGTAGAACATTGCGGCGCCCGGAAACCAAATCACTGTCGCCAGCCAGTAGATCCAAAACGCGAGGAACCCGTGCCACGGCCCGAAATCGCGCCTGGCCCAAAGGTAGACTCCGCCCGCGCCCGGATCGCGGGCCGTCAGCGTTGCCACCGCGTTCGCCAGTGGAATCAGGAAGACCAAAGCCGCCACCAGCCAAAGGAGGATGGAGCCCGTCCCGGCATGTGCCGCCGCCGCCACCCAACGCACGCCCACGATGCTTGCGATGGCAAACAGCGTCAAATCGCGCGTGCCGAGTTCCCGCCGAAGCCCGGTCCCTGGTCTCTCCATAAGAGGTGTCTCGATGCCTAAAACTTGATCTTGCCCTTGGTGAATTTGTCCGGGTTCTGGTGGAAGCTCTTCATCAGCTCATCCACTGTGTGTAGGGTCTTGTTCAGGGACTGGTAAAGCTTGGGATCCCGCAGCAGGGCCGCCGCCGCGCCCTCCTTGGCATCCAGCGGGGCCAACATCTTGTCGGTAGCTTTTAACAGGGCTTCAATCTTGCGGTGTCCTGCATCCGTTGCGACAAACGCCCCCATGTCACCCTTGCCGTCGTTGATATCCTGCAAAGCGGTCCGCAGGGACTTCATCTGGATGACGATATCGTCGTAGGACTTCGGATCATTGAGCAGGCGTCCAGCGGCACCTTCGCCGCTTGCAACTGCGGCGAGGTCTTTTTCCGTCGCGAGGACCTTGCTGCGGATTTGGTCGTACATTGTGCTCTGGAAGACCATGGAGCCAGCCCAGCCGGAGGGGTCGGAAAATTCGCGCACGGCGGCACTGAAGGTCCTGGTGCCCTCCATCAGGTTGCGGTACTCGGCATCGCCGAAAACATACTTGCCCATGGGGCTGGTGGGGGATGCCACCGACGCTACCAGGGCGTCCACGTCCTTGGGTTCGTTTTGAAGGGTCCGGACAAGGTCGGCACGGTCGTCGGCTACTTGGAGGGGCTCGCTGGTCAAAAATGTGCGGTCTCCGGCCACGGACGTGCTTTTGCCTTGCAGGATGGAGACGAACTTGAATCCCACAAGGGTGTCGGAACGGATACCGGTTAACGAATCCAACGGAATGAAGGGCAGGTACCGACTGCTGACGCGCATGTCGACCCTGACGGCACGAGCCGGGTCCAGATAACGCGTGATCTCCACATTGGAAACCTTGCCGACAACCAGGCCGCCGATCCGCACCTGCGATTTCAAGCCCAAACCCGTGGCGTCCGGCATGTAGGTGGAGATATTCACCTTGTTTTCGAACAGGGCCGCACCGCCACCCGCCAATAGAAACACCAGCGTGCCACCAATGGCAAGTGCAACGGCGACTACCGCAGTCGCACGAAGTACCGCCGCCCGCGAGGGCTTGATTTCCAGTTCCGTCATGCAGCGTGCTACAAGAGTCTGCCGCCAGTTTAGCAGGACGCGGCTGGCCTGCAAGTGATGAAGAAAGGACTGGCGCACGGTTGCTACACTTCTGGCATCGCATGAAGGAACTCCTGGAAGTATTCTTCCGCCCCGTGGCACTGTTTGAGAGTCTCCCTACCCGGAAGGGCGTTTCGCCGTGGCTTGTGCCGCTCATTCTGAACGCGCTCCTGATGGTTCTGTTGGCGTGGATGGTGCCCCACTATGTCGGGCGCGAGAAGGCCGTCCGCCAATCGGCCCGTGTTTCGAAAATGAACGAGGTACAAACGGCGCAGCTGGTGCGTCAGCTGACAAAACCTGGAAATATCGCGGTCGGCTACGCGGCTCTTGCCGTGGAGGTGGTCTTGTTCCAATTGGTGTTGGCAGGGGCATTGTTCGCGTTCTGCCTCATGTCGAGCAGGCCACCGGAGTTTGGACCGGTTCTCGCGGTGGTGTCGCTTTCCGTTTTTGCCTACTTGGCCGTTCTATCGGCCTCCTCCTTTGCGGTGCTTGCCTCCGCCAGCGACCCCGGAACACTGAATTCGTTGAACCTGCTGCCGACGAATCCGGCAGTGTTCGAGAATCCGGATAGCCTCGGCAAGGGCCTTTACAGCCTGCTCGCCTCCTTGGACCTGCTCGTCTTCCTGGCCATGGGCTTGATGGCCGCTGGGATCGCTAAGGTGTCTGGATGGAAATACTGGGCCGGTTTGTCCTCAGTCGGAGGACTGTGGATCTTCTACTTGTCCGTAAAGACGGTGATCAGCCTCATGTTCTAGCCTATTGCCGGTTTTGCATCCCTCGGACGCACGTACCAATCCAGTGCCTCGCCGACATCCATTTTCTGCGGCTCGGAAACCGAGTCGGGATGGGTCGTCCGGAATCTCGCCAGCAAGTCGGCGGAAAGTTTCGTCACCACATCCCCATTCGAGTCCGCAACGTTGTGGAATTCGCCGGGGTCGCGGCGGAGATCGTAGAGCCGCACGTAGCGTCCGGGGGTCGGATTGTCGGTCTTGTAGCCGTCATTGCGCAGCCGTTTCCCGCTGCAATGGATCAGCTTCCAGCGCGAAGTGCGCAGGACGGCCTCCTCGTTTTCGAGATACTCGCTGAAGATGCTCGTGCGCGGGGCGGCGACGCGTTTCTTTTCCAGGTACGGCCGGAGCGATTGTCCGTGTTGGACCGGGAGCGGTTCCGCGCCCAGCAGATCCAGTATTGTTGGGGGCACGTCCACAGATTCGGTGAAATTGGCGACCACGCCGCGGGAAACCTTGCCGGGCCAGCGAATGATCAACGGAACCCGCAGCGCCGGGTCGTATCCACAATGCTTCTCAAAGCGGCCATGCTGCCCAAGGCTGTACCCGTGGTCCGCCATGTAGACCACGAGGGTGTCGTTCTCCAGATTGAGCTGGCGGAGTTTGTCGAGAACCACGCCGACGTTGTGGTCGAGGAAATCCACCGAAGTGTAGTAGGCGGCGGCGATGCCCTGCTTTTCAGGTCCCGTGAGGTCGCGGAATATGAGCGGGATCTGCCCGGCAT
>CAIYDY010000305.1 GCA_903925015.1 uncultured Acidobacteriia bacterium | reverse complement strand
TGAATACCGCCGAATTGACCGTGTTGCTGTGGGAGAGTGGGCTGCCTAGAGGTTTGCCGGTCTCCGCATCCCACACCCGTGCGGTCCCGTCCCGCGATGCGGTGACGACGCGCCGCCCGTCGGGGCTGAACGCCGCCGAAGTGACGGAGTTGTTGTGGGTGAGAGTGCTGCCCAGAGGTTTGCCGGTCTCCGCATCCCATATCCGCGCGGTGTTGTCATCCGATGCCGTGACGACGCGCCGCCCGTCTGTGCTGAACGCCGCTACGTTCACATTGCCTCGATGCCGAAGCTCTGCTGCGGGATGCCACCACTTCGTTTCCACAATGAGACTGCTGAACCAGCTCCGCGCCCCGATCCCCAACGGATCCAGCCGCAGAGCGCGGGCCAAGGACCCCAACCCCTCCTGAGGCCGACCCCGTTCCACCGCATCCACCGCATCCCGAACCTGCGACCGAGCCAACGCCACCGCCGTTTCCTGCCCAGCCCGCAACGCATCCCTGCGCTGCTCGGTGGCTTCCTTCTCGCTCGCCGCCGCGAAACCAGCCGAGTTTTCCGAATTCACGTCCCCGCGTACCGCGCGCCAAAAATTGTCCCGCGCGACGATGACATTCATCTCGGCCCACCACTTGGATTCGTTGGCCCCCATCTGCGCCCGAACCGCCCAAACCAAAGCCCAAACCGCCACCAAGAGCAGAAACGCAAACACCCCCGCAACAAGCCGGTTCCGCCGTGCCTCCCGCCGAAACTCCTCCGCCCGCTCCCTCTCCCGACGCCCGTCCCGCGACTTCACCACCGCCGCACAAAGCACATCATGCGTCAATTCCAGCAATTGCCGACTGGGGTCCTCCCGAAGGAATCGGCGCTGAACCAGCTTCTCGATCGCGGCATCACGCGCCAGCCCGTCCAGGGCTCCAATGTCATCCTGAGACCGCGTCTCCCGTTTGCCCTTGCTGCTGACCAGCTTGTCCTCAATGAAATCCCGCAACGGTTTGCGGGCCCCTACATCCAACGCCTCGATGCTTTCCTCAAAAAACCGGTCGAAGATACCCTCGGGGTCCTCACTTACCTGATCCCCCGTGATCTTTTCCCCATCCGGTCTCTTCTTGTTCAACTCCGAACAGAACAGGCTCAGCAAAGCGGGCTCCACCACCCTCGGTTCCCGCTTGCTGGCGACTTGGGCGACAATCAGATCCCCAACGCCGGTGTCCAACACCTCCCGCCCAGGCCCAGCAACGGCCAACAGCGCGTTCTCCACAGAAAACGGCTCCAACGCAAAACGCGCCCGCATCACGGCAGGCATCAGTGCCCGCAACCCGTCCAGCCGCCCGACGTAGTCCTCCCGCAACACAATCACAAACCGGTGCGGGTGCTCCTCTTGCGGCAACTCAATTTTTTCGCCCCGCCGAATGCGCTCGCGCACCGACTCGGGATAGTACCCCTGCACGACGTCGGCTAGCTGGATCTGGAACTCCTCGCTTTCCTTACGGCCCTCCCCGAGGGTAAAGAGCTCCTCGAACTGGTCGAACACCACCACCCGCGGCGAAATGCGGGGCAGTTTGTGGAATCCCTCCCAGAGCGTCTCGCCCTCCAGTTGGAGTTCCCCGTGCTTCTGCACCTGCTCCACGAGCGACCGCCCGTGCACCAACCGAATCCAGACCGGATCCAAACCCTCTTTCCGCAGGCGGGGAAAGACGCCAGCCTGCAGCAGGGACGACTTGCCCGTGCCCGACGGGCCGAAGACCACTGTCAGCACGTTCCGCCGCACCAGCCGCAGCAACTCCTCCGCTTCCTGGTCTCGCCCAAAGAAGAAGTCTTCGTCCTGCTCGGTATAGAACTCCAGGCCCGGCCAAGGATTGGTCCGGAAGTCCAAGTTGCTGGGGCTGCTCATTTCGCCCCCCTCGCGAGGAAATTGGCCACATCCTCAACCAGCCGGTCCTTGTTTTGAATGTTCACTACGTGGAGGCTCTGGAATTCCCCGGGCAGCCTCCGTGCGGAAGAGTTCAACGGCGCGATGCGCCGAGCGCCCGGCGCGCCTTCAATCTGGCCGACGCGCAGAGCCTCTTCCCATTCTTCGTGCACCGTACGAGTGCCGTTGTCCGGGTGACTGTTCTCTGAAATTAAGGGCAGAAACACGGGGCATTCGAAGATGGCCGCTTGGATTTTCCTCCACCAAGCCTCGCCCGCACGGAGCGTAGTCAAATCCAACCAGGCGACGATGCCATGCTTGGCAAACCGGTCCCGGAGTTCCATTGCGATCCTTTCGTCCTCCCGAGCGTAGCTCAGAAAGACGGTGGGACGTTGGCCGGGCGATTCCGGGTGCACTGCGGTCCACCGGTCATGGAGTTCCTGCACAAAACCCACTTCCGACCCGCCCACCCAAAGCTTCGCGCCTTGACGTTCGAGGAAGAGCACATACCCGGCATCCCCTTTGAGATCCTTCTGTGCAATCCATCCGCTATCCCGCAGGTCGCTGTTTGCCCGCAGCACACGGCGGAAAAAGCGTCCCAGCCAGCCGGAATAACCGCAACCGAGGAATAGCAGATTGCGGGTTCCCAAGAGTTGGAAGATCTCTTCGGGACGCAAGTCGGGGTCCTGCAGCCGCTGGGTGAAGTCGAGGATGTCTTCTTCGGAAAGCGCGCAATCGCCGGTTCCATCCAACTGCCCGAAAATCTGGAAAACCGAGGGAGCAGACGGATTCCGTGGATCCAGATCGCTGGGTTTCCGCCGGAATCCGTACAGTAGCTCCCGCGCGCCGGCGCGGATGCTCTCCACGGCCTCGAACAGCAGCGTGTCAAAAGTCGTGGAGACGTAAAGGTCGAATTTCCGGATCGCAGCCAACTGCCGGAGTGGGAGCGGGACGGGCCACTGCAGGTCCACCATCCGGTCCCAAATCGCACCGTGCCAGCGCTGCCGACCAATTTCATGATGGCTGCAAAGATCCAGCAGCGAATAGCCAGGTTCCAGCTTGTCCGCCGACAACCCAACTTCAGGGCAAAGTTGGCGGAGCAAATGGTCCTGCAGAGTCCGGGTAGCATCCTCCCCATGGATCAAAAGACCCGGGCCAATGATCGGACTCACATTGACATAGACGATATCCCGGATCAGCCGCTTCCAATCCTCGTCGCTGAAAAAGGTTCGGGCCTTGGGCTGGGGAAATGACATCGGGTATGTCTAGGATATCGCGACCGGACCCGGCAACCGGCGCAACAAGGGCCCGCGATTCGGTTCCGCCCAACCTCGATCACAACTTTTTCGCCCCACCCGGAAATTCCCTGCAACCCCAACAAATTACAGATCAAACCACCCCTCCGACAACCGTAGATCCAGGCTCCCGCAGTTCGTTTTCCACCCCCGCGCCCGCTACAATCACCGCGCGATGGAAAACTTGACCCAAACCCC
>CAIYDY010000304.1 GCA_903925015.1 uncultured Acidobacteriia bacterium | reverse complement strand
TCTCAAGCAGATTCAAAAGCAACTGGAAGATGCTGGCTCTTCCATGGAAAAAGTTCTGAAGGCCACCGTGTTCCTAGCCGACCTGAAGGACTATGCGGCCATGAACGATGTGTTTCGCGGTCGCTTCGGCGAGGAGCCTCCAGTCCGGACAACAGTCGCGGTAACGGCCCTGCCCGGTAATTCCCTAATCGAAATCGACGTCATTGCCTACGTTTGAGGAGCTTCGGACATGGATCGCCGCACATTTCTAGCTACCGCCGCAGCCTATCCCATGCTGGCGCTGCCCATCCCAGGCGCGCCCTACGCCGGTTTGCCGAAATATCGGAAGGTTACCAGCCACACACCTCCGGCATCCGGTCTCTTCGGTATGCCCGGCCGCTTCCCAGCGCAAGTTGTCCGCGTGGCGGCTGAAAACTCCATCGAGACGACGACCGAAAAAATCAACGGGCCGGTCGTCAAGGATATGGTTGCGAAGGGTATGAGTGAACTGACGGGCCTCCGCGACCCCCGCGATTCGTGGCGCTCCTTCTTCGAGCCCTCGGACGTTGTGGGCATCAAGGTGAACTGTTCCGGCGCTCCCATGGTGATGTCCAGCCCGGAGGTCGTCGCCGAAATCGTTCAAAACCTCATCGCGATCGGAGTCAAAGCATCCAACATCTGGATTTACGAACGCTTCCCGGACCAGATGGCCACTGTTGACTACGCCAAGTACGTCCCCGCCGGCGTCCACGTCGACGGCATTGAAAAGACGCGCCAATCCATCCTTGGCTACGATCCAAAAACCTACGTCGAGGTCGACTTTTTCGGCGAAGATGACACCCGATCCATGCTGGTCCGCCATGTCTCGGAGCGCTTCACCAAGATCATCAATGTCCCGAACATGAAGGATCACGGCGCGTCCGGCGTCACCGGGTGCCTCAAGAACATCGCTTACGGAAATTATTCCAACGTGGCGCGTTCACACCAGTACTCCAAGACCAACACCCTTTCGTTCATCGGGACACTGGCTTCGATGGAGCCCTTGAAGTCCAAAACGGTACTCAATGTGATGGACGGCATGCGCGGTGTCTGGCACGGAGGCCCTTTCCTTCATGACAAGAAATTCCGCTTCTATCCAAAGGAAATGATGTTCGGCACGGACCCTGTCGCCATGGACCGCCTGCTCTTGGACGTGATCGAGGCCAAGCGAAAGACGGAAAGCGCCATTTCCGTGTGGGAGCGCTCCGACAAGTTCATCCACAAGGGTTTCGAGAACGATCCGAACTCGAACAACTTCGTGCGGGAGCCCGGTCATATTGAATTTGCCGGGAACCTGGGGCTCGGTACCTATGACATCTCGAAGATTCAAACGAAGGCCTTCCGGCTATGATGTTGCTCGCAGCCATCGCCCTGCCTGCCCTGCTTTGGGATCGGCCGCCGGAAACCGCCAAAACTCTGAAGGCTGCCGGTATTGTGGAGATTGCGGTCGCAGCCGACAAGGTTGCCACATGGAAGGCCGCCGGCTTCTCGGCACGGGCTCTGGCGCCCGCCACCTGCATGGCAGTCCCTGCCCCCCAGGTGAACATGCGGGCCAACGTTGCCCGCGCCACTTCCAGTCCTTGGGTCGATTCCAATTCGTGGCGCTTTGTCCGAAACCCATCGGCGAAGTTTTGCATTGATGCACCGGGCAAGTCTGCCGCGCTCGCCGCCGCCGAGGCTTTCGCATACGGCGTCGATGCCTATATCAAGACCGACGACGCTGGAGTCGCCGCACTCGGTGCCATCGAAGGGCTGCTGCACGGCGCGTGGTCCCCTGAGGCCGAAGCACCCGTCGCCGACATCGGGGTCAACGACGACGGTTCGCCAGCGACGGGCGAAATGCTGAACCTGCTCTCGCGCCGCAATCTCCTGTACAAGGTGGTGAAGTCCCCGGACAGTTCACTGAAGCTCAATGTGACCCCGGATAGGAACTCCCCGGACCCCAGCAAGCAAGCCTATGCAGTGCGACAGTCGCTGGGCGATGAAAACCGCTCGTTGCGCCTCTATGGCAGCGAGGTTGTGATTGCACGGCTAACCCGCAGAGGGAACCTGCTCCGGGTTCATTTAGTCAATTATTCGCAGCGACCGGTCAATGGCCTCCGTGTTCGTGTATCGGGGACTTTCCCGAAAGTGGACCTCAGAAGCAGCGGCGCGGATCAGCCCAAGCTGCTCGATATCGTGCAATCCGACGGTGGCACCGAGTTTACCTTGTCCACAATGAACGAGTACGCAATCGTGGATCTTGCGCCAAGGTAAAGCGGACTCCAACCGGAATTACTGTTGGTAGGAATCCGGGTCCACTTCTTCTGGATTTGAATTCACCGGGGATTCCGGCTCCCCTGTGGTCTCCGTCCGGACGGGGCGCGGCTTGGGATACACCAGCTCGGGAGCACCCGAGTATTTTTTGATTTTGGAAATCTGTTCGGACCCCGTCGAACTTGCCGGAGTTGCTACCAGCCCACCCTCGGGTGGAGTCGTCGGTTGTGTCGACCGAACGAGCGAGTTCGTATATGCGAGCGCGGCCTCCCTGTCCGATACGCTGTCGCGCCGAGCGACGGGGGCCTCCAGTTCTCCCACTAGCCGCGAGACTTTTTTCTTCCTCTTCGCGCGCCGTTCCTGCTCTTCGCGCCGCTCCTGCTCCTCGGCCTCCTCGGCGGCCTTTGCCTCGGCCTCCTCAGCGGCCAATGCCAGTGCTGCTTCGCGTGCTGACTTTAGCTGTTCCTGTTCGGCGATTTCCGCCTGCGCCATAGCCCTGAACTCGTCTACGGCGAATTTAGCCCGACCCTCGGCCACGATGAGCCCGGCACCGCGCTTCTCCCAACGCTTGAAGCTGAAGATTTCCTTGCGTGGGCGGAAGTCTACAAAGTTCTTGCGGCAGTACTCGCACCGCCATCTTTGGCCACCCAGACTGATCTTGATCCGCATCATGAGCGGTGGATCGTACGTCTTGCCCGACCATGAGTTGAGATCCATCCTGAGGCAGTCCGGACACTTTGCGAAGAACATATCCCGAAACACCAGTGTCCGGGCTACAAATCGTGTCTTGCAGTCCATGCACCTGAGGGGTGCCAAAAACTTCAATTTTCCAGCCCGCTCCGCGACTGTTCTGGGCTGCGACTCGCGAAGATAGCGGCTACCGCATTTTGGACATTCTAAAGGCATCGAAGATTTTCCTGTTGCACGCGGGCCGCCGCGTCCCCTTGGACGAATTCCCGGAAGGCCGCGCACAGCTTTGAGCGGACATCCCCCTGCATCTTCAAGTCAATACCGGCAATCTCCCGGACGGTCAACAAGTCTCTCGTGGTCGAGGTGATGAACACATCGTCGGCGCTATATAGATCTTCCGGCGTTAGACTTGACTCCACGACATGGATTCCGGGAACGGACACTTCGCCCAGAAGTGCCTCCCTCGTGATACCTGGAAGGCATCCGTCGGAAAGCGGCGGCGTCCGCACCTCGGCTCCACAAACAGCGAAGATGTTGGCCGATGTGCATTCCGCCACGGTACCGCGCTCGTTCAGCAGCACGGTCTCATCGAACCCGCGGCGGTGCGCCCGCTCGGCCCAAGTCAGATTCTGGGCCCACGAATTCAGTTTGGCTCCGGCGAACTCCCCGGCAGCAAAGCGTCCGTTCGGCTGTATGTCCAGCCTGACCGAGTCCCCCCAACTCTTGGATTCGGCGGTCATCGCGATCACATCGATTGCAGTCCCCGACGTCGCGGCTTCCCACATGCCGCCAGTATTGCGGACAATCACAAGCCGCATCGTGCAGTTCTCACGACCGTTGGCTTCCACCAAGCCGACTAAGTCCCTGTACAGGCTGTCCGGATCCGACGGCATCTCCAAATGGATTCCAGCGGCGTCACGGCACATGCGCGACCAGTGGCGGTCCCACGCGAACAGTGCCCCATCCTTCACGCGCAACGTCGTGAATACGCCCCAGCCAGCCAACAAGCCGAGTTGACCGGGGGAGAGCAGCGCCTCCGAAGATCCGCGAATCCGACCGTTGTGGTAAACGCGGCTATGAATCGCCATACTTTCAATTTTACTTCAACATGGTCTATTTCAGACTTGCCTCGCGCTTGGCCTTGAACTCGGTCCCAGGCTTCCATTCCGGGAATTTGTCGCCTTGTGCCACGCGGTAGCCGGTTTCCAGGAAAACCATCAGATCGTCCACCGCACCCGACAAGTCCCAATCGGCCTTCACCTCGTCCGACGGCTTGTGGTAATCCTTCTCGTCGAACTCCTCGCGCTTCTGTTTGCCCCATCCGGCCGGCTTGCCGGGGAACTCGACCCCGCCCTCCGGATCCAGGGCCGGCACACCCTGTTTTGCAAATTCGAAGTGGTCCGAGCGGTAGTAGAAGCCCTTCTCGGGCTGGGCATCGCCGGTTACAGTCCGGCCCTTCGATTTCAGTACGTCCGTAACAATGTCGTCCAAGGTGGAATTTCCCAACCCCACGATCACCATGTCGGACGACTTGCCGAACGTGTTCAATTCGTCCATGTTGATGTTCGCCAGCGTCTTCTTCAGCGGATACAGGGGATTTTCCGCGTAGTACTTGGCTCCCAGCAATCCCTGCTCCTCGGCGGTCACACTGAGGAAAAGGATGGACCTCTTCGGCGGCGTCGGCATCTTGGAATAGGCTCGGGCGATTTCGATCAAGCCCGCGGTACCCGACGCATTGTCCCTTGCGCCGTTGTAGATTTGGTCGCCCTTGATCTCGGGATCCCGGCCCAAGTGGTCCCAATGCGCAGTGTAGACCACGTATTCGTCCTTCAGCGCCGGATCGCTGCCCTCCAGCTTGGCGACCACGTTCCGCGAGTCGGCCTTGCGCAAAGTGTTCTGGATCTTGAAGTTGGCTGTGGTCCCCGGCAATACGACGGGCTTGAATTCCTTCTTCAGCGCGTCTTTTTTCAACGCGGCCAAGTCCAGTCCAGCGAGCCGGAACATCTCCGCCGTCTTGTCGTAGGTCATCCAGCTTTCCACCGGCACACGGCCCATGTTGTTGTCGGGGCGCTGGATATTGAACATCTCGCCGATCTTGCCCGAAACCACGACCTCAAAGGGATACCCAGCCAAGGCCGTCTCGTGCACGATGATCGCGGCGGCCGCGCCCTTCTCGGACGCGATTTCGTACTTGTACGTCCACCGGCCGTAGTACGTCATGGCCCTGCCATGGAACATTTTGTCGTCCAATTTGGAGGGGTCGGCGGCATCCGGAATCTGCGGGTCGTTCACCAGCATCACGATGGTCTTGCCCTTCACGTCCATGCCCTTGTAGTCGTCCCATCCGTACTCCGGTGCCACTACGCCATAGCCCACGAACACAACCGGCGAATCCTTCACCTCGGTCAATTCGGTGAACCGGGTTGAAACGGCGACGAAATCCTTGTCGACGGCCGCCGCCATCTTCTTCCCCTTCACCGTGAATGTGGCTTCGGGGGTGGATTTCGTGCCGGCCAACGGCACCTTCTGGATATAGGTGCCGTCGGGATTGCCCGGTTTCAGCCCCATGTCCCGGAACTGCTTCTCGATGTACGCGACGGTTTTCTCCTCACCCGCGCTACCCGGCTTCCGGCCTTCGAACTCGTCCGAAGCCAGCGTCTTGATATCGGCCAGCAGGGTGTCCGCCGAAATCTGTCCGTCGGCTGTTTTTACCGGGTCCGGGGTCTTGCTGCAGGAAGCCAGCAGTAGGGCCGCAAGGGGGGCAACAAGGGAAAGGACCGCAATTCTCATACTCAATAGTCTAGTCGGGTAGCGTGCGTTCCACTACATCCCCAAGGCCTTGAACACGCCGACCGAGCTCCGCAAGACGTCGGACCTGGCCGCAGCCAGTTCCCGGTCGATCTGGAATTGCTGGCGCTGGGCATCCAACACGGCCAGAAAATCCCCGAGGCCCTTCGTGTAAAGCTCTCTGGCCAGTTCCACGCTGGTGTTGGCGGAATTTCGTGCCGCTTCCAGTTCCCGCTGCCGTTGCATGGCGCGGTCCCGACCCACCAAGGCGTTTTCAGTCTCCTCGAAGGCGGCCAGAACCTCCTTCTCGTAGTTCCGCAACGCCTCCTGCAGCTGCGCGTCCTGCACCGCGATCTTGGCCCGGATTCTGCCGTAGTTGAAGATTGGCAGCGTCACGGCTGGCCCGACCGAGAAATAGTTTCCACCGCCCAGGGTCAATCCAGCCACATCGGTGGCTTGCCGCCCGCCGAGGCCAGTGATCACAAATTTTGGATAGAGGTCCGCGCGCGCCGCACCGGCCCGCAGGAACGCGGCCCCAATCTGCGTTTCCGCCCGACGGAGGTCCGGCCTGGACCGGAGCAGATCCCCGGGGATAGCTGCCGGGATCGGGGGCACCGCCAACTCTGCGGCCCTATTCTCCAACTTTTCCACAAGTTTCGTGGGCGGTTGGCCTGCCAGAACGCCCAGCCGGTAGGCCGCAGCCAGCCGTTGCGCGTCCAAGCCCGGCAGTTGGGCCTTCGCGACGGCCAATTGGGTGGCCTGCCTCTCCAAATCCAGTCCGGTCGCAAGACCTGCCTTCACCCGGACCGAGATGAGTTCCAGAAGGTCCTGTTCCGACGCCACATTGGCGCGGACGACTGCCATCTGGTCCTCGGCCGCGCGCAATTCCACATAGTTGCGGACCACCTCTGCCGCCACGATCCGGCGGACGTCCGCCAGCGCATCCTGTGCGGCCCTCGCGTCGGCTTGGCTGGCCTTGTCCTGTTTGCGCAGGCCGCCGAACAGATCGGCTTCCCACCGCATCGTCAAGCCTCCCGATACGACCGAAGTTTCAAACGGCGAGACAAAAGTGCCGCCGTTCTGGCCCGCGGCCGTCGATGGCACCTTTATTACTCCCTGGTTCGCGCCGCCCCGCAGCCGGGTTGCCGAGGTATTGGCGTCGAGCGACGGTGCCAGTGCCGCCCGTGTGCCTGTGCGGCTGGCCTCCGCCTCGTGCAGTCTTTCCACCGCGACGAGGACATCACGGTTCGCCGCAACCGCACGGGTTACCAGTTCCCCAACCATCGGATCCCCAAATGCCTTCCACCACTCAGCGGTTGCCGCCGGTCCGGGCACAGCATTTTGGAACGCAGCCGGAACCTCGACCACCGGTTTCGGCTCCGCAGGTTTTGAAGCTGCCAACAACAGGCCGCTTGCAAGAAATCCCATGAGAATTATCCGCATGTTACTTCACCTCGATCATCACGTCCATCTGCTGGCCCGGACGCACCGGTACCCCTTGGTCCAACGCGTAGACCACTTGCAGGACACGGGTATCCACCCGCTCGGTGGCGTCGTTCGTCAGGTTCTTTTTGGGCACCACAAAGGGCTCGAACCGCACAAATTTCAAGGGAAAGCGTCGCGAGGCATCCCCGCGAACCGACGCGTACACCGCCGCACCGGGTGCAACCCGTGGCGCATCCCGCTCGTCGACGTCCGCCCGGACATTCAATTGCCCGGACGCCCCCAGCAGAATCAAAGGCTGCGCCAAAGGACCCGCCGCCGCGTATTCCCCGGCCCGGACCTTGCATTGCAGGATCTCGCCGCTAATCGGACTGGTGACCGTCAATCTGCCGAGATCGGCCTGAATTCTGGCCACTTGGGCCTCAGCCTGCGACACCTGCGCCCGGGCAACATCCAAATCCTTGGACCAGGTACCTGCTTTCAACAGGCGTAGTGCGGCCTTTTCTTCCTCGACCTTGGCAGTTGCAATCTGGACGCCGCGCCGCCGCCGCTCCAAGTCCTCCCGCCGGATGGCACGCGAGTCCGAAACACTTGCGATCAAATCCAGTTGCACCTGGGCGTCGGATAGTTGGGCCTCGGCCTCATGCACCCGCGCCTCGGCTGGCGGAATCTCCTCGGGTCGCGGCGAGCCCTCCAAACGGGTCAATTGCGCCTTTGCCAACTTCAAATTCGACTCCCGCAAGGCCAATTCCGCGCGCAGGTCCCTGTCGTCGAGCCAAAACAGTTTTTGACCCCTCGCGACATGGTCGCCCGCCGTCACCCCGACTCCGACCACCAGGCCTGGCACCGGAAGGCTGACCGAGATGTTCTCGCTCGACGACTCGACCAGCCCCACCGCCCCCACCTTGTTCACAAACGGGGCCGTGGGCGGTGGCGCGTACGGGGCCACCGGTGGATTGTTCGGTGTCAGCCGAGCAACACTCATGGCGGCGAAGCCGATGGACAACAGCGCAAACAAGGGTATTCCGAATTTCGTGAGCATGATCTTAGTCCTCTTTAATTGCCCTTCGTGTCAACGTGCGTGATTTGGCCGTCGTCCATGTGGGCGATCCGGTCACCGAATTCAAATACACGGGAATCGTGGGTAACCACGATCACCGCGCGGTCGGGCCCAACGGCCGTTTCCCGTAGGAGCTTCATTACGGAATGGCCCGACTCGTGGTCCAGAGCGGCAGTCGGCTCGTCGCAGACCACCAATTTGGGGCCGTGGATCAAAGCGCGGGCGATTGCCACACGCTGCTGCTGGCCCCCGGAAAGCGTGTTGGGGAGCGCGTTCAACCTCGGCCCCATCCCCAGCCGCTCCAGCAGCTCGGAGGATTTCGCCACTGCCGCTTTTCGCGACATCCCGGCGGCGAGCAACGGCACCGCCGCATTTTCCGCTGCCGTCAGCGACGGCAACAGGTTGTACTGCTGGAACACGAAACCCAAGTTCCGACGCCGGAACAGCACGGCTTCCGAACTCGACAGGGCCGCCGTGTCCGTCCCGAGTACTGCCATCGCGCCCCCCGTCTTGTCCAGCAACCCCGCAATCACCGATATCAACGTGGTCTTCCCGCAGCCGCTTGGACCCACCAACAGGGTCATCTCGCCGTGCCGCGCCTCGAAATCCACCCCCCGAAGGACCCGGACCACCGAGTCGCCGGTGCCGAAGTCCTTTGACAATCCCTGGGTTTCCACTGCATGCTTGCTCATTCGATTCCCCCCTGAAAACTAATCTCCCTGCGGAAAGAGCCACCGTGGCCCCGGCATCCGGTTACCGCCGCCTAAAAGGCGGCTGCAGGCAAGAATGCCTGGCCCACACGGACCTGGACCACAGGCTAACCTCGAAATACGACAGCCGGTTCCAAGACCACTACCTTGCGGACGCTCACCACACTCGCGAGGAACGCAATCCCGGCTACCGTGACCGCCACGCCCTTCATGATTTCCGGCAGCATATAGAAGCCCCGGAGGTCGAGATTGTTTTTCGTCGCCTCGAAGAAGGCCGCCGTCATGGCGATTCCAATGCAGTACCCGATGCTCCCCACAATCGCCGCCTGCATCAGGATCATGCCCGTGATCCGCATGTTGGTGACCCCGATGGCCTTCAATGCCCCGAACTGCTTCAGATTTTCCAGCGTGAACAGGTAGAACGTCTGGCCCGCCACCACCGTGCCCACAATCAAGGCGATCAGCACCGTGATGCCGAAGTTGATCGGGATACCCGTGTTCTGGATGTAGTACCAGATGGTCCGCCAACCGAAGTCCGAGGCCGTTTCCGCCCTCAGCCCGGTGGCCGCCGAAATTCGGCGCGCGGCATCGTCTGCGGACAAGCCCTTCCGGGGCTGCGCCACGATGAACGACATCAGGTTCCGTTCCGATCCCACCAGCTTGATCGCAATCGAATACCGGGCATACGCCACAGGCAGGTTCACAAACGGGGCCGACGAATTGCAGATCCCGGCCACCGTCAGCAAGTGGTCGTTGATCTCCACCTGTTTTCCCAGCTCCAGCGGCTCGCCGGGGAAGAAGAATTTGTACCCGACGCGGTCCAAAATGATGGAATCCGGTTGCAACAGGGCGTCCAGCTTGCCCAGCGCCATGTCCTGCGGACCGCCGACCAGCGAAACGTCATCCACGCCCATCAGGATGGTGCCCCGGAAGCTGCCATCGCGGTGCACCCGCGTGCGTGCCAACCCCTTGAACAAGGGCACAGCCCACTCGACGGCTTCAGTGCCCCTGACCCGGTACAAATCCTGGTCCGGCAGCGACTTCACCTCATCCAAGTACTGCGTCTTCGGATCCATCACCCAAATCGAAGCGTCGCGGACATCCAGAATCTGGCTGCGGGTTCGGTTCATCAGGCCGCAGAAGATCGACGCTTGGTGCGACATCAGAAATGTGGAAAACGCGATTGCGAAGATCAGGCCGAGGTATTTGGCCTTGTCCCCGGTCAACATCTTCCACGCTACAAAGTTCATGCTTCCGTTTCCTTCCTTCTGTCTTGATCTACGTTTATTTAATGAACGTCGTTCATGAAAGTTGCAAAAAAATAGACGGAATCAGCGCACCCGGATTCCCTCCATCGCGATGTCCAATGTGGTCTCCACCAGCCGCGTGTGTTCGATGAACGGGAAGCCCGGTTTGGTGATCAACAGCATCACGACGCCGTGCATCGCCGCCCACAGGGATTGACTGACAGCCTCCACGTCGTCGAACCGGAGTTGTCCGGCATCGACGCACTTGCGGACGCAGTCCCGCATGCATTCGAAGGAACGAAGACCGGCCTGCATTGCCTCGTCGCCGCCCTTGTGTTTGGCACTGGGTGCCACGCCGAACGTCACAATGTAGTGGAAAGGGTGGTCCAACGCGAACTGGGCGTACTGCCGCCCGCCGCGCCGGAGTCTGTCCAACGGGTCCCCTTGGTCATTCCGGATGGCCTCCATCCGGCGGTCGAGCTTCTCGAAGGTTTCCATGCAGATGGCGGCGAGGATGGCGTCCTTGTCCTCGAAGTGCAGGTAGATGGTTCCCGGCGCGCATCCGCAGCCATCCGCAATCTTGCGGATGCTGACGCTCTCGTAGCCCTCGCGGACAAACAGCTCACGCGCCGCGTTGAGGATGTCCTCCCGGAGTTCCTGTTTGAGCCGTTCCCTTCTCGCCGTGACCATTTCCTGAACAGTGTTCATTGT
This sequence comes from uncultured Acidobacteriia bacterium, assembly GCA_903925015.1. Lineage (GTDB taxonomy): Bacteria > Acidobacteriota > Terriglobia > Bryobacterales > Bryobacteraceae > BOG-234. The sequence continues at coordinate 28,534 of CAIYDY010000304.1, read as the reverse complement.
GACGGGTTTTGGGAGCGGAGTCAAGCTGTGCAGTCTCCTCCTATCTCCTCCCCCGATCTCCTCCTCCTATTTGCGCCTCTTGTTTTTGCGTTGGTTCTTCTTGAAATTGGTGCGGGCAGGGTGGTTGTTTTGCGGCTTGGGGCTCTGATTGGTGCGGTGGTTGGCGGCGGTGGAGGCTGGCGGCTTGGGTTCGTTCGGCACCGATTTGTGTTCGGGTTCCGGGGTAGCGGGGAGCGGTTCCGGGGCTGGTTCGGGTAATGGTGGCGCGGCAGGGGGCTCCGGTTCGATTTCAGGCTGGGGGTTTGGGTTCGATTGGCAGAGTTTGCGGTATGCAAACAGGGCTTTGACGGCGCGTTCGTAGGAGCGGGTGTGGCGGGCCTCGTAGCGGTGGAGGAGGTCGAGGGTGTGCTGTTCGGCGGGGTTGGCGACGAGGGCGCGGAAGATTTGGTCGTAGGAGCCCTGGAGTTCGGGATGGAGGGGCGGGAGACCGGCGGCGCGTTGTTTGGCGTGGATGTGGCTGATGCCGGCGGTTTCGATGGAGAGGCAGCGGGAGCGCCGCCAGATGGCGCTGACCATGGTGTCGACAAGGTTGCGTTCGTGCTCGTCGATGGGGTCGAAGGTGTCGTAGAGGGTGGCGGAGAGCCGGATGAAGGAGTCCGAGCGTTCTCCGTAGGCGACGGTGAGGGTGGAGAGGAGCCCGTGGCGGGTGGCGTTCAAGGCGGCGCGGGCCTTTCCTTCCTCGGTGACGGGGCCTTTGGATTTGGCTCCGTTGGCGCGGGAGGCGGCTATTTGGGCTTCGGAGCGGGGCTTGGGAGCCGGGTTCGGTGTAGTTTCCGTGGTTTGGGTTGTGTTTTCCATCGCGCGCCGAGATTAGCGCGGAGGGGGGTGGGAAACGAACCGAGGGCTATCAATACTACGTTGGTAGTGTAGGCTGTTTGGCGTTTGATTTGTTTGGGTTGCAGAAAAATGCCGGCATGTGAAAATTCCTGTGACTGGCGAAGAGCGGGTGGCGGCCGCCAGCCCTTCGTCGCTGCCTTCGAAGTCCAGACTGCGGGTGATCGTGACCTTGCCCGACCCGTTTGGACCCGCGAAGACAGTCAGGGTGGGCACAGGCTAGGCAGCCGCCCGGGCACGCTCCCGCAGCACCTCGTAGTTTTTGCCGCGCGGGTCCGAGTTTGGCTTTCATCCGGCGGAGGTAGTCCCCATCGGCGTTTTGTCCCGGTGCAAGGAATGAGCCGCCAGCCGGAGACCCGTCCAAGTCGTTCATCACCGCGTTGCATGTTCCCGTACCGGCCGGAACCGGGACCGGGCTGGTAAGACTGTTTGTAGCCATATTCAGGCTTGCCTTTCCCGCCCTGTACTTTCATTTTTGTCACACAGGCCGACTCATCGAACGTGACACGGAGGGTGCTCGCTTCCTCGTCCAATTTGTCCTGGTGGCGGCGATCCAAGGTTATTTGCTAACTTCTTCCTGCTGCTGAATCAGATCGCCGTTTTCCAACTCGTGCCAGCCAATCTGTCGCGCAAAGGTGATTTCGTGGCTGGCTAGACTACGGGCAATCGGCTTCCGGTGCCGTTGTCGAATAGGATTTTCATCCGCCGAACGCGGGCGCTTGCGCCAGGCTCTGGCTGGCGAAGCGCAGGACGGCTTTTACTTCCTCCGGTGTCACGTCGAAAACTTCGGTGATCTCACCCACCGACATTCCGGCCGCAAGATTTTCGAACACCATCTGCACCGGCATCCGCGTTCCCCGGAAAATCCACGCACCGCCAACTTTGCCGGGGATGCTCTCCACTGCGGGGCATTGTGACCAATCAAGGTCTGCTGTTGCCATGATCCGGGCTCCTTCCATCCAGGTTGTCGTGTCAGCCACGATACGGGATTTCGGCGCTCTCAAACTCAACCCGCTCGTACAGCCTACCCAAAATCAACCGGCATCCGATGGACTCCAACTCGAGTTCATCCTCCGGGGACCTGTACTCGTGAAACAACCACGAGCCGTTTGCCTGCTTGACGTGGTGTTCGGCCCGAACCGTATCCTGCGCAAGAATCAAGTACTCTGCAAACGACGGCAAGGAGCGGTAGAACCGGAATTTTTCGCCACGGTCGTAGTTCTTCGTCGAGGGCGACAGGACTTCCACCACCACCACGGCATCGGTGATCGTGTCCTTGTGATTGTCCAGAAACTGCTCCGGCGGGCATGTGACCACGATGTCGGGGTAAGTGTAGATGCCGAACTCCTCGCTGTAGAGCCGCATGTCGCTGCTGGTCGCCCCGCAGCGTTTGCCTCGTAGCTGTTCGAACAACGTTCCCAGAGTATTGGCAATCACCCACGAATGGTTGCGGCTGCCCCCGGACATCGCATAGGCCCGCCCATCGATGTATTCACTGCGGAACTCGGCCTCGCGCTCCATTTCCAAGTATCGCTGGGGCGTCAAAAATGGAAACGGATTTGTGGCCATTGGATCCTCTCGCCTCCTAGAATACCGAACTTGGCTGTTGCTGCCTCATGCAGTGCAGCGTCCCCAACCCCCAGACCAGCTCCACTCAACTGATGCCCACAACCTTCCGATCCGGGAAGCATTCGGCCCGCACGTTCAGAGCCACGCGGTCGTTGGGATCATGGAACGTCGGCTGGACTGGCCTTGGGGCGGCATCCAGCTGGCCACGGAGCCAGACTCGCGGCATTGGCGTTTCGAAAGCGAGCCTTTCGGTGGCCGGAATGCTAATGCAAGCCTGATGGCAGGGTGGAACTCCGACGCGTTGGGGTATTTGTCGGAGTGGTCCGTGCCGCCGAGGCTGGGATGCTCACCCCTTACCCGCTACAACGTCTTGAGAATTCCTTCCACACCGCGATAGCCATGCAGGATGGCTACGACATCCAACGGCTTCAAGTCGGGCCGGTGAACAATCCAGTACGAGTGGACGGTGGCTACATCACCGGGCCGTCGTCGCTTGAGTCCGGCCCGCCCCCCGTCGCGTCGATAAATACCGCTGGCGGAACATGAAAGAGTCGGCCCAGCTTTCTCGCCATGGCCATGCTGATTCCCCGCTTGCCGTTGAGTACCTCCGATGCGACCCCTTTGGATCCGAAGACATCCCACAGTTCGGTAGGCCGCATTTTCCGGGCCCGCATCAGTTCCTGCAAGGACTCCAATGGGCTTGCCTCTCCCATCGAAAAACGATCCTGTTCGTAACCCTCAATCAGTACCGCGAGCAGCTTCAGCAGCGACGTTTCGGCCTGTGACCGTCTCTCTTTTTCCATCAGTTCGCCGACTGTTTTCAGCGCCCGTGCGTGCTCCGCATCGGTCTTGATCGCGACCGGAGCGAAGTCGCTCAGCAACCTGGCATACTGCAAATCAACAACCGCAAGCTTGCTTCCAGATAGCTCCGTTCCTTTTAAGAAACTCGCGGACGACCTGGCCGCGATCAGTTTCTCTGGAACCCGATGCCGTGCCTCGCGCGGCCCGTCCGCTTCGACTGTATTCCGCATGCGTCATCACCTTCTTCACGTAAATCACCTGAGTCTCAAAATCGATCTGCACAACGAGGCGGAAGTTATCTCCGCCGATATTGAACACTGTGCACTTCCCAACGGCGTCGGCGCGTGGGTGTTCCGTGGAACGCGTATGCCGGTTGCGAGCGTGTTCGAAAATCTTCAGGACATGAATGTTGATGAGTTGGTCGAGGAATTCGGCGGCACGAGGGAACAGGTTCAGGCCGTCCTTCAATTCGCGGCGCACAGTACCGAAGCGCCGTCCCCCCAATCGTGATGCTAGTTCTATTCGACCACGGCACGCCCCGGACGTTGGCCCGCTTTTTGATGGACCATCATTCGGCACCCACGGGTTCCGTGGTCTCAAGAGTTTTCCGCATAAAACTGTTGGCTGACATGGTGAATTTGGGTCGCTCCAAGCTGGACCGGCGCTTGCCGGTTGACCGCAGCAATACGCTCCGAAGGCCGCCCGCCGGGTTAATTCGGACATCTTCTGGCGATCTCGTCGAGTGCCTTGACAAGCTTCAGTTTCGCCACATGGGTTACCCTCGACAGGCTGTCGCGCATGGCAATGATGTCCTTGTGATCGAGAGAGTTTCGGGGCGAGTCGCAAGCGGTCTTTGCGAGATCTGCAACGCCCGCGTTGGCGCGTGCGAGGGCTTCACCTATATGCCGACCCTTGGGGAGCTCTTTCCAATATTCCGCATCCCGCCGTCCGATCCAGGAAAACTGGCACCCTGAATCGCATTCATCCGAATATGGCCCCCACGATGAGGCGGCCCATGCGGCGTCGTCCGCCCAAAGCTCGTTCCTGTTGGCTTGAAACAGCTTCCAGTATTCCTCGGGTGGTACGGTCACGGCGTTCTGGTTTGGCTCCGCTGCATTGCTCAACAGGCTTCCGTGGAGATTCTGCCAAGTCTGGAAATCGGGACTGGAAGTGTCTTTGAACAATGCAGCGCTGTCGAGCATTTGAAGAATCTTGAAGCGAAGCCGAGGGCTGACGTGCTCGTTCCGACCATCCAAACGTCCAGCCGAAAGTGTTCAGCATGACTTTCTCAGCCTCGATAAAGTCCTCGAATCTGACGTCCTTCTTCGTCAATCGGTCCAGAATCGCGAATGCAACAAGTTCGTGGTCGCTGCTATTCCAAAGAAACGTGGAGGGGCCATAAATCCAGCAGTGGGTACCCTTCATTCGATACCATCGAACATTGCCGACGAGCACCTCCTCAGTCGCGGTATATTGCGATGTAAGTTGCTGGCCGAGCTGGAGCGGTCCCGACGGGTCTGAATTCAACGCCGGGTTCACCCGGCAGCGCAGGTTCGTATCCACTACGATTCGGGCGCCCAGCTTTACGCGGAAGCCCTGCTCGCCGATGATCAGCGCCTCTTGTCGAATTATAGCGGCGATGGAGCCCTCACGCTGGAGGGTCCCCCGCTCCGCGGCCAAACGTCCAAGCCCGTAATGGCTTTGACGAATTCGCGCAGTCTATTGTTCGAGAAGTTGAGGACTCCAACGGGAGCCGCTCAAGCGGGAACCTGCGTTCGTCCGAAGGGAATCTCGGAGCACGCAACCAAGTCCAGCCGACCTAGACCCGGAAACCGCTCGGGATAGGCCGTGATTGCGAGGGCGATCGCTTCGAAGTCGACGCCGTTGTTATGAAGGAGCGGCAAACCGATAACCAGCGCCGTCGCGGCGATGATGGTATCAAAGCGCCATCTCGCAAGACGATCATGCCGAGTCTCGGCACTACGGTGAGATCTCCGGGGCGGTGACGGAGGGTCGGGAAGCAACCCCATGACCTCCCCAGACACAATGGCAATAGCTGAATCCATGGGTACGACGTCGGCTAGATTGGACAGATAGGCACGCCGCGCCGATTCAATCCCAAGTCGCGCCTGTGGAGTGGAACGGTGCCACAGGACACTGTACCCTCTAATCCGTTCTGTTACAGTGACCGAAGATACGGTGATCCGGTGATGGGCAAGGTACCAGTCCAACCACGACTCGATGTCGGCAGACCGGTTCCTTGCTAGCCAGCCCTCGGCGCTGGTATCGAACAGGTATGGGCCCGGAACGGTAGCCATATCATGGCCGAATCGCTACTGATCTGCTGCGGCCGGGGCGTCAACAGGATGGAGCATGATGCCGTCGAGGACGGCTAGGTCGTCGTCGGAAAATCCCGCAAAGGCTTTCCGGTAATTCGCAAGAATCTCATCACGACGGTGTCGCGCTGCGTCGGCGCGCAATCCTTCCGCAACCCATTCCTGGATCACAGCGCCCAAGCCAACCCTGCGTGCACGAGCAATACCCTGAGCCTTCGCCAATGACTCGGGGGGCAAAGTCACGGTCGTCCGCTTCCCATGCGTGGATGTATTTCCCGCCATGCTGTCATTGTCGCACCGATGGGGACAGCAAAAAGCAAGGGGAGCCGGCTGTTCATTGACTACATGCCGACCGTGGAACTTAACGGGAAGCATGGTGGTCTATGCTACTGGAAACCTCACCTTATGACGCGTGCATGCAGGTTCGTATCGACCGTTGCCCTCCTTGTCTGCTGCGCTGCGTGCACGCGCCCGGAGGAGACACCAAGGGGCGTTCTCCTTGACGTGGCCGCGTCCCCCGGACAGTGCGGCGATGGTTCCCGTCGGTTGACACGCACCCGTAAACGGCATACATTTGAGGCGTGGAAGTTGAACTCACCCGCGACCAACAGGCACTCGTCCGGCGGGCTGTCGATACGGGCCGACTAGGCCGTCCCGAAGAGGCGGCGAGGGAAGCATTTTCATTGTGGGAAGCCCGTGAGCGTCGTCGCGAGGAGATTCTGGCGTCCGTGGACATGGCAGAGGCATCCCTGGTCTGCGGTGAGGGGCGGATCATCACGGAAGAATCCATGCAGCAGCTTGCCCACGATGTGGGGCGACGCGGTCGCGCCCGCCTTGCTGCGGAACAGAAGAAGTAAACGCGTCCACGATGGCACCCCAGCGCACGCTTAACGCCGATTCCTATCTTTATGACATCCGGTGCTACGTGGTGCGGGAAGGCGGCAGCGCAGACAGGGCGGATCGCTTCATTGAGTCAATCACCGACCGGTTTTTCCTGCTGTCGCGGAATCCTATACCGGTCGCGTGCTCTTGCCCGAGCCGTTTGGACCCGCGAAGACAAGCTCCCGCAGCACCTCGTAGTTCTTGCCGCGGGGAGCGCCCGGAATCAGCCGGATCTCAAATTTGCGGTGGTCGGGCAGTTCCATGATGTCGATGCCGCCGTCCATGTAAAACACGGGGACCCCAGCAGCCAACGTTTCCGCGATTGCGCCGTCGACGGCTCGGTACACGGCTTGGTCGAATGCGTCGCTGGCGAACGCCAGTTTTTGCACCATGAGTCCTGATTATCCCAACCCGGGCATTCCAGGGGCAAGTGCGTGTGTGGCCTGGTATCCTCTCAGGAACAAGCGGGCTACCTGGCCGCGATCAGTTTCTTCCGCACTTGGAGCCGTGCCCCGCGCGGCCCCTTCGCGCCTGAGAGACCACGCGAGCAGGAACTCTGACCGGTCTGGATTGGTCGTCAGCTTGGGTTCGTGCGCGAAGCCTGCAAATACCTGTCCGCAGCTCATGGTTCATTCCTGTTTGGTTCACCCGTGCGGTCAGGGACCGGATTGCAGTGGCCCTTGCGCGTGCCGCACCTACTCTACGAAGTGGCCTGCGGACGTCGGGCACTTTGGGCTAGGTAATGTTGATCGAGCGCCTGCCGAACCAGCGTCTTGATGACTGCTTGTCGGCTCACGTTCAAATCCAGGGCGGCCCTGTCCAGTTCCTCCAACATGCCGGCCGTCACATCGACATTTACACGCTGAACGGGCTGAACCATTCGACCCTTGCCTTGAAAGAATCGGGAAACATCTTGCCCCTGGTCGGCCATCTTGGCAATCTCTTCGGCACCCACGGGTTCCGTGGTCTTACGAGTTTTCCGCATACAACTACGTTTCCTCTCTTGATGAACTCGCGGACGACCTGGCCGCGATCCGTTTCTCCCGAACCCGATGCCCTACAACGCACGGCCCGTCCGCTTTCGTCGATCTCCAGCGCGTCACGAGGTGAAGGATTTCTCCCTCGTGGTCTTCCCGCACTTCGAATATGATGGAATAAAGTTTTCCCGCCACCCAGCCAATTGCCACGTACTGCTCGGGCACATCAGACCGGCGGTCCATCCAGTACGGACGCGAAAACAGTTCCTGCGCTTCCTCGAAACCTATACCCCGCTTGGGGTTTTCCCGTAGCAGCCTGCTTTTTCGCGGGTCGAAGGAAAATCGCATCTGGCGCTTCTGTTATACCACTTCACGACAGTATCGTCTCTGTGCCTTTGCCCGCCGCCCGCGCTGTGGATGTCGGGATAAGGTTCCTGGTTGGCTGTGCCGCTGATCGTGATCCATGGTGGCCCTCGTCCCGCGAGACTGCGACAAGAAAGGGCCTAAGGCCGCGATCCGGGAAATGGGCTATACCGTTGTGTTTTCGTAGATCAACAGGGTGACGCCGCCGTCGGCGAAGTTCGGCAGGTCGCCAGCGGTCGTTTGGCCTTCCGGCGATGCCAGGGCCGCTTGGATGTCGGCCAGCGAATCAAAGTCGAGGGTCGCTACCAGGTGTGGCGCGGTACCGGACAAGGCTTGCACAGGGCCCTTGTTGATCGTGTATTTGCGTAGGCCGGGCAGTTTTTGGGCAAGCGGCATGTGTGTCTGCCGGTAGTACTGTTCGAAGGCAGCCGGGTCTGCCGGAGTGCCGTACAAGACGAGAAGTTGAGCCATGGAAGTCAATTGTATATCGGCGTCCGGGCGGCGGGGGGCCTGTGTTGAGACGGGACGTTTGCACCACGTGTCAAAGGTCTTGCGTTTCGCGACGGTCGGCGCTCTGCTCGAAGGGGCCGATGTAGCGCGGCGTTGTCGCGGGGCGCTTGGCTACGGGGTCCTGTGCTTTCCACAATCCCGTGGAGGTTGGTGAAGCAGTCCGCCTGGTTGTCTGTATAATGTATTTACATGGAGCCTCGGGCGGGGTACGACTGGGATGAACATAACCGGGGTCATATTGCCGCACACCAAGTCGAACCGCCGGAAGTTGAGGAGGTCTTGGAAAACGATCCGATCCACATTGAGACGCGGGTGGACGCACGGAGTGGCGAGGAACGGTTTCTCGAACTGGGGCATACCAATGGCGGACGCATTCTGTTCGTGGCGTGGACTCCCCGTGGCAAACTCAGACGCCCCGTCACGGCATTCGACGCGAACCGCAAGACCCGCAGTGCATACCAGAGGAAACGCGATGAAGAAAATGGATAGCAGCATTGAGGCGGAAAAGAGTTTCGCCGCAGATATCTATCGGGACCGTGCCGCGATCAACCGAAAGGCGCAGGCCGTCTTGGCATCCGGCTCGCGCCAGATCACGATCCGACTGGGTAACGGCGAACTTGCCTTGGCCAGACAGCAGGCCGAGGCGAAAGGCCTGAAGTACCAGACCTACATCAAAATGCTGCTGCATGAAGCGCTCATGGGCAATTCCGCGACGCGATAGAGCCAGCGCGAGGAATGTCAGGGCGGAACGAGCTTGTGACGAACGCCGGAGGGCCATTCGTTGTTGGCCAAAGGGGAAGTTTCCGAGACGCAGGGCCAACCCCTTGAACTGTCGGGCCAAGTTTTCAACGCAGCCGATCGACCAGGCGCGAAGTTGGTCGGCCAGAACGAGCGCCCCATCCGCGCTTTCGGCTGATAACAGGTTTTATCAGACGAAGTGAGTGAGCTCCAATTACCGGAAGTCGCTTACGCTGGGGCTCGCGCCCACTTTCTCACTTACGTATAAGAGCTGTTCAGCGATGTACCTTGAGAGATTGGAAAACCACGAGGTCAACACGTCTTCCGACTCGAAGACCTGCCTATGGCAAGAAGCCTCCCCCTCATGCCAAAGTGGGCTCATCGCAAAGTGAAAGCCTTTGAAATCGACGAGTTGCGATGCAAATGGCGTAGTTGGGTCAAACTCGATTAGATCCGTGAAATCAACGTCCTGCGGCCCTCCTGAGTCAAACACAGCGAGAAAGTCATCTTCCTCCATGGCAAAATGCCAATGCGGTTGGGCATGCGTGGACGCCGAATCTGAGGCAGCTCTGCTATCCCAGTCAGCCCGAAACATTCTGACCAAATCCCCTGTCGGCGCTTTCTGCAACACGCTAAGACTGATGTGTTCCAAGTAGTGTTTTCCTCCACTCTGCTTTCCTCCACTCTCCCAGAATTCGAAGTTAGCCTTGAACGCTAGCCAAAACAATTCCTGCGGGACACGGGTATGGCAAATTGCAATCACATTCTGAGCTTCATCAGCATCGGCAGCCTTAAACTCGCGGTCGCCAACTTCCAAGACAACATTAAAGCGACCGACTGCCTTAGAGCTTCTCCTGCTGAGCCGCACGTAACGTGGGTTAAAGGCGTCGCGAAGAGACCGCTCAAACGCTTGCACTAGCGAGTCTGTATAATAAATCTTCGGGACGTCCACCTTACCCCTCTAGCGCCGACCGAATCAGAGCATCAACCTCTCGCCAGCTATCGAGCGTGCCGTCGGCGATAGCGCTACCAACCACAACCAATTGATTTGTGACAGCTCTGCCCAACTTCTCCAAGTTCGGGATGGGAAGGTCTTCAACATATTTATTTGAGAGGTCGAACTGTCCGCCAGACACCTGCACCGACGTGTATTCCAAAAGGTCGTCGGTAACTGAGCTGTTCAAGTAGGCCAGCGTAGCGAGCTGAATTTCCTCGGTCGTTAGGTTTGTGTTGCCCTTGGTCACGCGGCGCGAAGAGCTGCCGGATCCCGGCATTCCCGAGGGAGATTTCAAGAGCCATGCGTGTCCTACGACGACAACGTACTGGCCAGTCCGATCAAACGCGAACGAACGCTTTCCACCAAAGTACTTCGAAACAATCTTTGGTTGTGCCCTATGCTCCTGCCACGTGCGATGCCAAATCAAGTCCCACCAGTTGAGCTTCTCACGCGTCAGGCTCTTCCGCGCTGCTAGATGGTCTTTGGCCGGTAGAAGAATGGCCTCATAGTAGTTCGGAACACTCTTGCGGAGGTCATCTTCGGTTTCTATTGCAGGCAGGCCTTCTGAATACGGATAGAAAACATAGTAAATATCATCCAGTTGCCCGTCTTTGATCGACGGGTTCATCACTGCCGGGCGAAAGAAGGATCGCTCCAACTCGTCCCGCAAGCCAGTTACATACGCTTTGGACACGACAAAAACGTCGCTTCCGAGACGAACACCCTGTTTGATGGCAAAAATGTTTTTAGCACTGATGGTCTTCTTGCCCCGTTTCGCTATTTCATAACTTTGCCATGCGTCGAAGCTTCTAGCAGCCCACGGAGCTCCGGAACGACCCAAGTCATTTCGTAAATAGAGAGCAAATCCGGCTTCCTGCAATGGCTCAAATTCAGCGCCGCGCCATCGCCGTAGGCCACGTAGCGCACGACCGAGAGAAGCAGGCTGCGGGTCAGCCCACAGAACCGCCGTACCAGTGTAGTGCTGTTGACGAGTTGCGCCGACATACATTCCAGCGTCTACCAGAGCGTGAGCGAACGCTCGCTGATTGCCGAACTTTGCGATTAGAACAGGTGTGAGTCGTTCTGCCAGAACTTCGCGAACACTCTTACCGGAATCCGCTTCGAGAAGCGAATTTGGGGCGACCATTGCGAGCACGGCGTCATCGGCGACGGATTTGCAAGCCTGCAAAGCAAAGGCCATAGCGAGATTGGGTTTGTTCCTCAACTGATGGCCTAATACGTCAGTTACCGCCTCCTGTGTTGGAGGATCCATCTGCTGCCAAGACTGGAATGGTGGATTCATGATGAGAAGATTGACACCAGTAGGCCATTCAGTCGTTAGAGAGTTCTGCTCTTTCAAAATGATATCGATCTGGTGGGCAGGCCAATGTCGCTTTTCTGCGGCCAACGCAAATCTAGCCATCGCAATTGATGTTGCCGAGCGATCAAATCCGATCACGGTCACGCGCCCCGTGTAACGTCGAATCTTCAAAAGCCTCAAGCATTCGCGCAATAGTTCGCCCGAGCCACAGGCCGGATCGAAAATTGTGATTGCCTCGCTCGTGGAATTCCAGATCGCTCGCACCGCTTCTTCAGCTAGAGAGCGAGCAATAGCAGGAGGAGTGAAGTATACGCCTGTGTCTGGCCGAGCTCCCGATAGCGGCGTGATGGGCCGTTCCATCCCGGGGAGCCATAGATTTGCGGGCAGCTCGGCCTCAATGTGAGCTTCCTGAAATAGGGTGCCCCCGGCATGGCGCAACACGAGTTCAAAGTCAGGGCGCAATACGTCGTAACGTCCACTGCCCGTCAGATCAGAATACAAGGAATCCCACGTAGCGGCGGGTAAATCCGAGGCGTGTTGAGCGGCTGTGGCAGACAGGCCCCATTGGTCTATATCAAGCTGCGTTCTGCTTGTGCCGCTGGCACCGCATGCAAGCATGTGAAGAAAAAGCTCCAATGACCGTGTTGCATCGTCGCCTTCTTCGAGAACAGCTCTGATCCTTCGAAAAATGCGAAGAGCATGCTGAACTACGCTTTTCGAACGGTCAGGGTCATCTTTTTCCAAGAAGCGGTGAAAGTCGTGAATGCGATCTACGACACTACGCCAACTGTAACGACTTGTTGGAGCGGGCCGATCCCACCGATGGACCGTAACGACGTCACTGCTAACCGAGACATAATGACCGACGTCTGAAGACCAAGCCGCAGCGCGGCATGTGGTCGGATCGGAGGTTGCTTCGAAATCCAGACAGAAGTTCCCAACTAGGCCATTCATCAAGACGTAGCGTTGATTGTTTTCCACGCTGTCTTTCAAGGGTACGTAGAGCAAGCCAAGAGCAGATTGCCAGCTTTCGATTTGTTTGAACGTGCTGGTATCGAACATATCTTGGGGCCCCCGGTCGTATAAAATTAGATGAACAGCGCGTGGCTAGCAGTCTCGCGTGGTCGCTTCCGCGCAAACTCTCGGCGGGAAGCACCCGGTCTCCCCCGGAGATTTACTTTCGAGTTCGCTTGCTGAGCTCGAAACCTTCCTTGAGCAATTCGACCATCGTGATACCTTTGCTCACCGCATATACCTTGAATTCCTTTTTGAAGGCCGAATGGACCTTAAAATTCAGGGTCTCCGCGTTAGTCGCTATTCGAGACGGCGTCTCGTTAAGCTTGTGCGCCGATGATGCCTTTGCTTCGACCATACCCAGCCACCGCTCCTCTGAGAACATGTTGTGCAAGAAATGTTGTGCTTCGTAAAGTATAGGGGAAAGCCAGCTTTCTGTCAACACAGAAAGCCAGAGTGGTCCAGTTTGAGACGAACACTATACACCCCGACGCACGGAGCGGAACAGCGCTTCCCCGCCGCTTCCGACATTGGACATTATGTCAAATTCCGGGTCCTCGACCCTTTTTTTCCCAAAGCCTGTAAGGGACGCCCCAGAAGTTTGAGCCGCAGGCAAATCGTACTCAGCCTGATCGCGATTTGAAGAAATCCTCAACGGAACGCCGGTGGATGAATCGGTCGGGTACGTATGCAGCTGCAACTCCGAGCGTGCAGGAAAGCAGGTCGAGCGTATCGAACGTGCCTCGCGTGATCACGAGCGGTGTGCCTTCGAAGTTGTGGAGTTGGCAGAATTCCCAGGCGTAACAGGCTCCCAAGATCAACCCTGCTGCCTGTTCGGGGTTGGGACGCTTTGACCAGACCCGCTTCATTAGTGTTTGATTGCGTCGCGTGGCGATGTAGAGCAGGGCCGGACAAAAAAGGTCGGCCCCTTGGTCGGTGAAGACGCCGAGCCGGATGTGTGCCATCTGCAGCGCACCCACGGCGAGCGTCACGGTCGCGAGGGCGGCCATGACCATGGTTGAAAACTTGATTTTCACCACGAGTTCAGCATCCGTTCGTTCACCCAACAGGGGGGCCTTCCTGGGTTTACGCCGCTTCCTCCACCCGGGCCACCTTGGGCAGCAACAAATGGATCACGGTCAGCGCGATCAAGTAAGCCGAACCGGCCGCGATGAAAATCGGCCCGTAGGACTTGTGTGAATAATCCAGCCACCAACCGATCGCCGGGGCCACCAGCATCCCGCCGAACGCGCCGCCCATGCCGCCGAATCCGGCGACGGAACCGACCGCTTCCTTGTGGAACGTGTCGGACGGAATCGTGAACAGGTTCGCGGACCAGCCCTGGTGCGCCGCCGCCGCCAGACTGATCAGGCCGACGGTCGCCCACAAATTGCCGCCTGTGTACATGATCAATCCGACCGGAGTTACCAGCAGCGCGCAAATCAGCATCGCTGTCTTGCGGGCCTTCCAGTGGGGCAGACCGAGCGAAATCAACATCTTGGACAGGTAGCCGCCGCCGATGGAGCCCACATCGGTCACCAGATAGATCACCACCAGGGGCAAGCGCGATTGCGCCAGATCCAGCCCGTAGTTGTCATGCAGGAAGCCGGGCACCCAGTAGAGGTAGAACCACCAGACCGGGTCCGTCATGAACTTGCCCACGAGATACGCCCATGCACCCTTCTTGCCCAGAAGCGAGAAATAGCTGGGGGCGGGACCCTTCGGCCTGTCGACCCCGTCCGACTCGATCAACTGCAGCTCGGCTGCGGTGATCCCCGGGTGCTCGGACGGTTTCCGGTAAAAACTCAGCCACAAAGCCAGCCAGACGAAATCCAGCCCGCCAGTGACCAGAAACGCCTTCCGCCAGCCGAAATGCAGGGCCACGAATGGCACCAGGATTGGCACGATCAGCGCCCCGATGTTGGTCCCGCTGTTGAACAACCCGGTGGCAAAGGCCCGCTCCCGTTTCGGGAACCACTCGGCGACGGTCCGCAATGCTGCGGGGAAGTTGGCGGCCTCGCCGAATCCGAGGCCGAAGCGCGCCATGGCGAACTGGATGGGGGTCCCGGCGATCGAATGCGACATCGAGGCCAGGCTCCAAATGATTACGGCCACCGCATACCCGACGCGGGTTCCGAGCCAGTCGATGGCACGGCCCGCGAAGGGCATCACGATGGCATAGGCGAGCTGGAAGGTGAAAATGATCCAGCCGAAGTCCTTGTCGTTCCACCCCAGCTCCTTTTCGAGCGTTGGTTTCAGCAACCCGAGGACCTGACGGTCCATGTAGTTGACGGTGGAGGCGAAAAACAGCAGGCCGCAGATGGCCCACCGCACGTTGCCGCCAAAAATACTCTTCTTTCCAGCTTGGGAGGTGTTGGACATGGACTCGGGTTGGATGCCGGGACTAACGGCTCAGTACGAAGTTTTCGAAATTGCCCCGGAACATACGGGTTATATCACGCCGGATGGCGTCCCTGGTAACGATGCCGCCGTCCTCGGCCAGGGTCTGGAACGTACCGGCCAGAATCGGGGTCAGCGTGCGGCGCGTGTTGCGCCACTTGTAGATCACCTGTTCCAGCACGCGCGCGTCCGAGTGCTGCGGGATGAAGCTCGCGCCCAGCATTTCGATGCGTTCGCGGGTCATCTCCTCCACAACGGACGGGTTGTTGAGGAACCACCAGCAGCCGAACGGCATCAGGTTGGCGAACTTGCGGGCGTAGACGCAGAGTTCGTGCTGGTTTTCGCGGCTGAGGAGGCTGATCAGGAAGCGGTTGTCGCCGAAATCGAGCGCCATCCGCTCCACTGCGCGGAGGTCCGACTTGCCCGCACCGTCGCCGGCGAGCTTCAGGGTGGGATTCACCAGGTACCGGACGCCGATCATGGTGGAAAGCGGGATGTTGCGCTCGCGGCAGAGCGGTAGGACGGCCTCACGCAGGAAGAGAATCCTGGTGCTGTCCTCGGGGTAGGCAAACGTATCGGGCAGCGAGACGGCCATGTAGACCGGGTTCATCTTGTCGCACCATTTCGAGAGGAAGCGACGCACTTCGGAGGCCGAATTGCCGGAGCCGTCGGCGGCCACGTCGTAACCCTGCTCCTTCAAGACTTCCCAGTGCTGGGCCCACTTGTTCAGGATGCGGTCGAGGCGGAGGACGGCATGGAAGCGCTTGTCGGTGGCCGGGTTGGCCTCCCAGGCGGGAACTTCGGTGGGATCGAGGGGGTCGTTGGTCATCACGGCCTGGTCGATGCCGGCGAGGCGGAAGACGTCGTCGATGTGTTGGTCGAGCTTGCGGCTGGCGAAGAAGGCGCGGGCTTCGGTGAGGCTGCCGGATGTGGGGAGTCCGAAAGCGTTGAGGACGGCAACGACGCCGCGGGTGGCTTCCGAAATCGGGGTGTTGTCGATGAAGAGGGTCTTCCAGATGAGATCGGCCTGGGCCTGCTTGCCCATCGAAAAGTACTGGGTGGGGGTGATGGGACAGGAGCGGAAAAGCTCGGCCTCGAGGTAGTGGTAGGTGATCAACTCGTCGATGCCCCAGAGGCCGATGGGCCCGAGGGAGGGTTGAAACAGGTGGGTATGGATGTCGATAATCGGGAGCGCCTGCAGTTCTTCCTGGACTGCGGCGCGGATCTGTTCTGGATTCACACTTACAGGATTGCCGACTGGAGGCCGTTTGCGCAATGCAATTCCGCTGAAGGGATCGTTCTGCAAACATGAAGTTAGGGCGCACATGGCTTTTTCGCATACATTCGGCAGCGTCGTCCACCGGTTTGGAGACCTGAAAACACTGCTGGCCAAGGCGTCGGCACCGTGTTCGGGGAACGAGTTGGCGGGAATCGCGGCATGTTCGGCGGAGGAACGGGTGGCGGCGCGCATGGCACTGGCGGATGTTCCGCTTTCCGCGTTCCGGAAAGAGCCGCTTGCGGACTACGACGCGGACGAAGTGACCCGACTGATTCTGGACGAGCAGGATTTGGAGGCCTTTGCGCCGGTTTCGCACCTGACTGTGGGCGAGTTTCGGGATTGGCTGCTCTCGCATGGGGCGACGGGCGAGGTTCTGGCGTCGATCGCGCCCGGCCTGACGCCGGAAATCGCCGCAGCGGTGTCGAAGCTGATGCGGGTTCAGGATTTGATCGCGGTGGCGTCGAAGATCCACGTCGTGACCCGTTTCCGCACCACGGTGGGTCTGCCGGGGCGTCTTTCGACACGGTTGCAGCCGAACCACCCGACGGATGACCCGGTTGCGATTGCGGCCGGCATCGTGGACGGATTGCTGTTGGAAAGTGGCGACGCGGTGATCGGGATCAATCCGGTGGGGGAGTCGGTGGAGTCGGTGGAAACATTGCTGCGGCTGATCGAACGCGTGCGGCAGACCTGGCGGGTGCCGACGCAGAGCTGCGTACTTGCCCACGTGACGACGCAGATGGAGGCGATGCGGCGGGGGGCGCCGGTGGATCTCGTTTTCCAGTCGATTGCTGGTACGGAGGGGGCGAACCGGTCGTTTGGGGTGAATATCGCCTTGCTGGAGGAGGCGTGGCAGCAGGCGCGCGAGCTCAGGCGCGGCGAAATCGGGGACAACATCCTCTATTTCGAGACGGGGCAGGGAAGCGCGCTCTCGGCCAACGCGCACAACGGCATGGACCAGCAGACATGCGAGGCGCGGGCGTATGGACTGGCGCGGCACTTCCGGCCGATGCTGGTGAATACGGTGGTCGGTTTCATTGGCCCGGAGTATCTTTACGACGGGAAGCAGATTGCGCGGGCGGGGTTGGAGGACCACTTTTGCGGCAAGCTGCTGGGGCTTTCGATGGGCTGCGACGTCTGCTACACGAACCACGCGGAGGCCGACCAGGACGACATGGATTCGCTGCTGACCCTGCTGGCCACGGCCGGGGTGAACTACATCATGGGGGTGCCCGGAGCCGACGACATCATGCTGAACTACCAGAGCACTTCGTTCCACGATGCGCTTGCGGTGCGCGCGCTGCTGGGGTTGAAGCCGGGGCCGGAATTCGAGGCCTGGTTGTCGGAGGGCGGCTTGGAACGCTATTTGGGTGGGTCGGATTTGCCCGCGGCCGTGAGGGGGTTGCTGGGATGACCCACCCGGTGGATGTTTGGACGGTTTCGCTGGAGATCCTGCGTCCGTCCATCCTGTCGCCCGACGAACAGGCGCGGGCGGCCCGTTTCATCTTCGACCGCGACCGGGAAAAGTGGGCCCGGGCCCGGACGATTCTGCGCACGATTCTTGCCACCTATGTCCAGGTCGGTCCCGCGGAGCTGGTCTTCACCTATGGCGAGCATGGAAAACCTGCTCTTCGGGATTTCCCCGGCATCGGCTTCAACATCTCCCACGCGGGTGATTACGCGATGGTTGCTGTCACGGTCGACGCGCAGGTCGGCATCGATTTGGAATTCATGCGGCCGAACTTGAACCTGGCTGATTTGCTACGCCGGATCGGCGAAACCAACCTCCCCGAGTCCCGCGAGGATCTCTACCAGGTGTGGACCGGGCGCGAGGCTCGGACGAAGGCTCTTGGCGCTCCGCTGATGCGGGTCCCCCATGGGGATTTCCGTTTGGTGACGCTGCAGGCCCCGGAAGGGTACGCCGCATCTTTGGTGCTTGTCGGTTTCGATCCCGGCATCTCGTACCGCGGAGCTATTTGACGTCGCGCTTTAGGCGAACGATCATCAATTGGCAGAGTGACCAGCAAAGGCGCAGCGCGTCGATTGGCCGGTCTGTCAATTGAAAGTCAAGCCACCGGCCCTGGATACGACTGCCAAAACTGCCGCCATGGCCGCCCTCCGCCTCGGTCGCTACTTTCCAACTTTCAAAGTCCCTAAGCAGTCGATCATCGATGCGCGAATCGAGCCACGTTCGCGGGAGCTCCATGCCGTTGTTCAAGAGTGGTTCGTTCCAGATGCAGTGGAATGCCACATCGAGCATGCGTAGACCGCCGACCAGATGAAACTCCCGAGCCCGACTGACGGCCCGCTCGCGAACGGCGGGTTCGGCAGCGCGCCAAAGGCGGTGGAACTCAAAGAGATGGAAGAGGGGGCAGAAGCGCCCATAAACGGCGTGCAGACCTAAATGCATTAGTTCATCCGCTGGGTCCTGCACCCAGGTGCCCAGGCCTCCAGGAAGCTCGAAAGGTATGGCTGCTTCCAGGAGGTTGGCGATGGGGACTCCCAAAGTGCCCTGGGTGAGACGGAAATGCAGGTCAATGGATGGCAGCCCGCCGGACTGGGGCGGTACCAGAGCCGCGTGGTGTGTGGTGGCCATGGATGCTGCCAACGACCCTTCCAGCACGTAGCCGAGACTGCCCAATGCTGCGCAGGCGCGCTCCAAGTCCGCAAAGGCAACACCGATGTCCAAATCGCCTGACGGGCGTCGCAAAAACGGCGGCCTATAGTGCCTCAGCGCCAGTACCGGGCCCTTCAGCGACAAGGCCTTGACACCGCTGGCTTCCAGTGCGCCGGCCACCGACGTCGCAGCCGAAAGCATGCGGTCGTGCCAGATCCAACTCTTGCCGAGGATTGCATCACATCGCCGACGGTCCTCGTCGAAGACGAATGGGCGGATGGTTTTCGCCAGAAGTGGCCCCAAGCCCTCCTGCACGGCCAGATTGAAAAGTTCTGTTCGTTGACCGGCATCGACCGGAAGGGCGGCGGGGTCCCCGAGGACTGCGGCCAGTACTCTGGCTGACTGGAACGGTTGCATGCCCTCACCCAAAGGTACCATGGAGAAAAAGCGTCCGATGCCGCCGTCCGCCATTTCCGACCGCCATCCGCGCATTCTCATTGTCTGCGCGGTTGACATCATGGCTGTTTCCCTGCTGCGGCACCACTTGGCCGGTTTGCGGGCCGCCGGTTGGGAAGTCCATGTGGCGTGCCCGGACGGTCCCTATGTAGGGCGCCTCAAGGGCAGCGGTTTCCACGTCCACCGCGTGGATCTTAGCCGTACTTTTTCGCCATTGAAACACTTGAGACCCTTGATCCAACTGGCGAAGCTGCTGTCGCGGGAGAAGTTCGATATCGTCAACACCCACGCACCAGCGGCGGGATTGGTTGGTCGCCCGGCAGCTTGGATCACGGGTGCCGGGCACGTTGTGCATTCAGTCCACGGCTTCCTGTTCCACGAAAACATGCCCGGCGCGATACGGGTCGCCCACCAGGCACTGGAATGGATGCTGGGGCGCATTACGGACCATCTGACTTTTGTCTCCGACGAAGACCGCCGATTGGCCGACCGCCTTGGCCTCGGGCGGAGCGGTGCCCGGCACATTACCCTATACAACGGTGTGGATCCTTCCGAATTCCAGCCGCGCGAGCACCGCCAGGCGGAAACCACCGCGGTACGGCAGGAGTTGGATATCGATGGGTCGCAGCCCGTTGTAGGGATCACGGCGCGGATCGTCCGTGAAAAGGGCTTCCCGGAATTCCTCCACATGGCGCGCGAACTCTCCCGCGGGCGCCGTCCCATCTTCTTGGTCTTGGGCGAAAGTCTGGCCAGCGACCGGGACAACTACGGCCCAGTTTTCCGCCGTGAAGTGGAGCAGGCCGGCCTGTCCCGGCAGTTCCGGTTTATGGGGCATACCGACGAGGTGGCCCGATACCTCCCGGTGATGGATGTTTTTGTCCTGCCCTCGTACCGCGAAGGCTTTCCGATTTCGATTCTGGAGGCCATGAGCGCCGGCCTTCCGGTGGTTGCCACCAATATTCGGGGCTGCCGCGAATCGGTTGTGCACGGGGAAACTGGTTTGCTGGTCCCACCGAGGGACGCGACCGCTTTCGCCGCCGCCGTCGAAGCGCTCCTCGACGACCCGGACCGTGCACGGGCAATGGGCCGCGCTGGCCGCGCCCGGGTGGAGGGACATTTCAACCACCGGATTGTGGCCCGAACCTATGTTGATTTTCTTTCGGAGTTGCTCGAAAGCTCCGGCCAATCCGCAGCTTCGCGAGCCCGCAACGCGGTGTAGAGTTCCGCCAGCCTTGGCGACACGGTGCCCAGCCTCGCCCGAACCTCCCGGACGAATGGTTTTGGCACCCGGCTCTTCGAATTCCAGCCGAACTCCGTCCGCATCTGGCGTAGTTCAGTCGAATCGGGCTTCTGGCCGAACCATTCCAGTATGCTTGGCACGCTGGCCGGGGTCAGGTTGGAATAGTCGAGCATCCTCAAACCGGGCTCCCTGATGGCTAGGGCGGCTTCCCAAAAGTCCTCCACCGCAGCCTCCGGTGTGTGCCACCGCAGGCCGTCGCCGCAGTCCTTTCCCATCCAGCCAGGTAGGCCCCGATGGTAGGAATCCAGCGTCGCCTGGGGATCCCGGAAGAGAAACAGCGCAGGAGTATGGGGAAAAGCCTCCCGAATGGACCGGAACCGCATCACGTTGTGCGAAGTGAACTTCACGATGTGGCCACTGTAACCGGGCAACCGCCTCCGCCCCATCGCCAGCACCAGTCGGCGGAAAAGTTCGATTTCACCGGCTCCCCGACCTTCCACTAGCCTCCAAAAGGTGTTGTGGACGTCGGCCTCCCCCACCACGATGTTTTTCCGCGATCTTGCGAGCACCTTGGCGAGCAGCGTGGAGCCGCACCGAGCAGAATGGAAGATCAACCCGGTCGGCGAGACGCATTGTTCGGGCGGGAGCGGGGGCAAATCCGCCAATGGCGTCTGCATGCCGGGAAGGTGGCCCTTTACCAGAGCCTGCAGCATCGCGAGGCCGTCATCGAAGAATCCGTGGTAGCAGTGGTATGACCCAAGGTCCTCCCAGTGCACCAGTACGGTACCATCCGGCTCCGGTTCCAAGCCCACTGGAATCATGCATGGATCTAAGCTACGCACTGCGCCACCCATGGTGCCACGAAAACGAAATACACAGGTCCAAAGTAGACCCAGTAGTGGATTCGCATCAGAAGCGACGTCGCCAAGTGGAATCCAACCCCCACCACCACCCAAACCCATACCATCGAGGGGAAAAAGATGGCGACCGGGAATGTCAGCTCCCAAATCAGCACCACCGTGCTCAGCAATGCGCACAAGCTGCGTGACCTCGAAAGCCAAAGCGCCAGAGGCCGCTCATGCCACATGTACGCAGTGACGAAATACCCTTGGAGCGCAACCCCGTCCATCCACCGCCACCCCGAAACCTGGAGCTTGGCAATTCCGGCCGAAAAATACACCGCCGCGACCGCGATCTGCACCCCAAGCAGCTGGTTCGAGGGTGCCAGCAACAGAATCCCCAGCACCAATGGCACCAGATTCGCTTTCCGCATGACTGATCCGAGGCCAAGTATCGGCGGGAAGTAGATGAAGAATGCCAGAAGCGCCACGCCCAGGCCAACTTTCGGAGCAATCCCCAAAGCAGCTGCGGCCAACCCCAGTGCGAATGCCACGCCCGCGAGTTGGAACTGCGTGTATCCCGGACGCTGGAGCCGCGCGAGTCCCAACAGTTTGGGCATCCCGCCATAGATTCTCGAGGGCTCGGAACGGAAGAAGGCCGATTGTGCCTGGAATCGAAATGCTACCTGCGTGGCCAGAGTGCCGCAATAGAGGGTACGGAATACCTCGACTGCGCCGGACGCCATCATTTCGGCCTCGGGACGGTCGGCCTCGGGACAGGAATGGATGACAGCTCACGGTCGCGAACGGAACCGTTCTCCCAGCGTCGTTCCACGATTGAGATCGCCCGGTACCGGCCGGTGCCACCTTCGTCATGTGCGATCAACCGTAGGACCTCCGCCGCAGCCCACAAAGCCATCCCGGGTTCCAGATTTTGCAGTCTGCTGCCGATTGCATCCGCGTACCGGTGGGATTTCGGGGCCCACCATCGCGATGTCCCGTCGTGCAAAACCAACCGGATTCTCACGACGCGGGCATCTTCCGGCGGCGTTCGCCCGGAAAACATCGGGTACCTTGTGAAGGGCCATGCATCCAGCTGGAAGTGCGCAAGCACCCAGCAGACCAGACAAGCGCCCATCATGATGGTCCACATTTCCGTGTCACACTGAGTTTATCATTCGGTCAACTGTTAGAAAATTCGGGACTATCCGCACCTTGGACCCGACAGCACGCAGTTTGGCGCTGTGGACCTTCGCCCTGACTCCAGCGGTTTCCATCGCATTCCGTCTCCTCGGCGTTGCCCGAACCCAGCGATTCCTCCGGGAATGGAGCGAGCCCGCCGTGCTCCTCGGGGATGTCGACGTGGCCACGCTGATCTCAGCCGTCCGCAAATCCCAAGCTATCTTCCTGCGTAACACCCGCCCGCGCGACAACTGTCTCGCCCGGTCGCTCGCCCTATGGGCGATACTCCGGCGTCGAAATCTGGGAACTCGCGTCCAAGTCGGCTTCAGAAGCCGGGATGGGAAAATGGAGGGGCACGCATGGGTGGAATATGAAGGTCAACCACTCAATGAATCCGCGGAACAAGTGGCCACCTACACAGTTTCGGAGCATGGCGCAACGTACGACCGCGACCTGCGCCTCACCCGACCTGCCGAGCGCTAAAATCGAATTCTGTTCCCGATCCTCGCGGCAATCGTTTTTCTGATCCTCTACGGGTCCCTCTACCCGTGGCGTTTTGCCGATGTCACCCTGCCCGCAAACGCGCTGTGGATCCTTCTGCACTCATGGGATGCCGAATTCACTCGCCGCTTCCTTGCGGACGTCATCATTAATCTGGCTCTCTACGTTCCGGTCGGAATGGCCGGACATCTCGTCTTCCTGCGCCGGGGTCGGCTCGCGTCCCTGCTATTTCCGGTCCTGATCGGCACCACACTTTCGGCAACCATCGAGATGGCGCAGCTATTCGTGCCGGGCCGGGCCTGCAGCGGGTTCGACTTGCTGGACAACATGCTTGGCACGATTCTCGGCGTGGGTCTGGGGTTGGCGTTCGAAGGTTTCGCCACACGTCTGGATGCCGGCAAGTACCTGCACCGGGGGCCGGACCGGCAGGCACTCGGGCTGCTGCTTTGCTGGCTTGCATCCGTGCTGTTCCCGCTTTTCCCCGTGATGTGGCTGGGTGTCTACCGCGCCAAATTTCTCCGGTTTGCGACAACGCTCCCGGAACCCGTGTCCTTCCTGGTGGCTGCCGCCACTTGGTACGCCGTAGGCCAACTCCTGGCCGCCGCCATGATCCCCGCTCGTAAACTGCTGCGCTACTCCATCATCTTGGTCCCGCTGCAGTTCCTGGTGGTGACCCGTCAGCCGAGCATGGCACTCTTCCTTGGAGCATGCGCCGGGACCCTCCTGTTCCACTTGGCCCCGACAACCCGCCTCGCCGGTCCAATCTTCATCGGACTACTTCTTTTCCGTGGCCTCGCGCCCTTCCATCCCGCCGGGTTCCACGCCTTCTCCTGGATTCCGTTCGGCGGCTTCCTGGACATGGAGTGGGAAACCGGCATCCGCATCCTCTTCGAGAAGAGTTTCCTCTACGGCACGGCAATCTGGCTCTTCCGCCACCACGGGAGAAGCTTCGCAGCCTCTTCCGTAATCGTCTGTTCTGTGCTAATCTTAATCGAGATTCTCCAAATGTGGCTTCCCGGCCACGTCCCGGAAGTCACAGATCCCGTCCTCGCACTCCTGATCGCGTTCGGCCTTGGTCGACTCGCTGCGGTGCGTCCGGCGATTCAGCCGGACCACGCTCCATGAGGGCGCTTTGATGTATAATTAAGAGGAACAATGCCCAAACGTACTTTCCAGCCGAACAACCGTCGCCGCGCCAAGACGCACGGTTTTCGGACCCGCATGAAGACCGCTGACGGCCAGGCCGTGATCTCGCGCCGCCGCGCGCAGGGCCGCAAGAAGTTGACGGTTAGTTCGGAACTGAGGTAGTCCGGTTCCCGGTTTTCCCAAAAGTGTCCGGCTGCTACGGTCCAGCGATTTCCGCAAAGTGTACGACAATGGGACACGTCATACGTGTCCCTATTTCGCCGCTTTCTACCTCGTCCAACCTAGCTCCGAAAACCCGCACATCGGCTTTACGACGCCGCGGGCGCTCGGCAAGGCCGTGGTACGCAACCGCCTGCGCCGCAGGGTGCGGGAGGCTGTCCGCTTGGAATTGGCGAACCTGAATCCGCAGTGGTCCATCGTATTCAATCCACGCCGCAAGACCCTCGAATGCTCGTTCGACGAACTTCGGGCCGAGGTCCTTCGTCTGTTTCTACGGTGCACGAAAGCCTCCCCGACGCCGCCGCAGCAGTTAGCCCAGGATCCACAGTCGGTCGCGTCCTCACCGGATGCCTAGACCTCTACAAGCGTTTTCTTTCCCCCTTGCTTCCATCCGCCTGCCGATTCTACCCGACGTGCTCGGTGTACATGCGCGAGGCAATTGTAATCCACGGGCCGGCGAAAGGTGTCTGGCTCGGTCTTAAGCGGCTTTCCCGCTGCCATCCACTGCACGAAGGCGGTTGCGACCCGGTTCCCCCCGCGTCGCGCGTCGTTCCAACCGCATTCAGCAAGTCGGCTCCCAACGTTTCGGCCCATTAGGAATCCAAAATGAGTTCACCTTCCGAGCAGCAGCCCAAAGAATTGTCCAACGAACTGCGAATGTTCCTCTTCGTGGTCCTGATGGGCGTGATCCTGGCGGGCTCGCCCTACGTGTTCAAGAAATTGGGCTTTGAGCCGCCACAGTCGGCCAAACCCGTCTCCCAGGCCAACAAGCCTGGCGACAAGGATTCTTCCCCGGCCGCCAGCGCCGCTGCTACCCAGAGCGTCGCGGCAGCTGTTGATTCCTCGCCGGCTGGCACCGTCGCCGCCGCACAGGAAGGCGAGTGGACTCTCGACACCAACGCTTTCCGCATCGTTTTCTCGAACCGCGGAGCCGTTGCGCGGAGTTGGACGCTGCGCAAATACAAGGACGCAGCAGGCAAGCCGCTCGAACTGATCAATCAAGTGGGTGCCTCCAAGACCGGCTACCCGTTCAGCTACGTTTTCCGCGCCCAGCAGCCCTCCACCAATTTGAACCAGGCCCTGTGGGTCGCCAAGCCCAGTGCGGACGGACTGTCCATCGAATACAGCTTCTCCGACGGCAACACCGTCGCCCACAAGACTTTTTCGTTTACCCGTGACGGTTACTTGGTCCAATTCGCGGACGAGGTCAAACTCGGCTCCGCCCCGCTGCCGCACCTGATGCAGTGGCGCGCCGGTTTCGGCGACATGGGGGTCACCAATGCCTCCGCCCACCAGGACAACATCCGTTTCGATCTCGACAAGGGTAAACTGGTCACCCAGCCGGCCAAGGACGCCCAAGGCGGACCGAGCCGCAACGACGGCATGCTGGGCTTCTCCGGCATCGAGGATCAATATTTCACGGCCGTCTTCCTCGCCCCCCAAGGCACCCCTATCCAGACCACAACGTTCTACGACAACGTCGGGACAGTTGCCAACAACACGCCCGAGGGCTACCCCGGTATCGCGGTGGGTTCCGGTGGACGCAACCAGTTCGGCGTCTATGTGGGCCCCAAGGAAATGGACGAGCTCCGCAAGGTCAACCCCCGCTTGGAGGATGTGATCGACTGGGGCACCTTTGGCATCATCGCCAAACCGATTTTCCTTCTCCTGCAGTTCATCAACGCGCGCTTCGCCCACAACTACGGCTGGGCCATCATGCTCGTGACTCTGGCCATCAGTTTGGCCACGTTCCCGTTGCGCCTGGCCAGCTTGAAGTCGATGCGCAAGATGCAGTCGCTGCAGCCGGAACTGAACAAGATCAACGACAAGTACAAGGGCATCGCGATGAGCGACCCGAGGGCCGCCAACAAGCAGCAGGAAATGATGGATTTGTACAAGAAGCACGGCGTCAACCCCATGGGCGGTTGTATTCCGATGCTGATCCAGATGCCGTTCCTGTGGGCCTTCTACAAGACCCTCCAAGTGGCCGTGGAAATGCGCAACGCCAACTGGCTCTGGGTGACCGATCTTTCCCAGCCCGAACATCTTCGCATTCTGGGCACCGAGTTCCGCATCCTGCCCGTGGTCATGGTTTTGTCCAGCTTCTTGATGCAAAAGATGACGCCGATGACCGGTGGGGACCCCGCGCAGCAGAAAATGATGCAGTTCATGCCCCTCATGTACGGGTTCATGTTCTGGCCTGCTTCCAGCGGACTGGTGTTATATTGGTTAACCAGTAACTTGGTCGGCATCGCGCAGCAATGGTTCTTCAACAAGACCTCCGGTCCGTTGCAGCTGGCTACTGCGCCCGCAACAAAGACAATTACAGCAAAGGACGGCAGGAAGCGCTCTTGACCAGAAAGTATTCGATCCAGGAAACCGGACCACGCATCGAGAGCTTCCTCCGGCAAATCATTTCCGACGCGGGCTTCGACCTCACCTTCAAGGTGGAGCTGGGCGACCACTCCAACCCCGACTTTGAGAACCCCGATCTCGCGGTCAAGTTCGAGGGCGGCGATGTGGACTATCTGCTTACCAACCGCGCCGAACTTCTTCTGGCCTTGGAACTGGTGACACAGGAAATGCTCGGGATGCACTCCGACGACCATTCCCGCATCGCCTTCGACGCCAACGATTACCGCGCGCTCCGCATCGAAGAGCTTCGCGCCAGCGCCCTTGCCGCAGCCGACAAGGTGAAATCCGGCGGCAACTATTTCCGGTTCAACCCGATGAACAGCCGGGAACGCCGGGTGATCCATATCGCACTGCGCAACGAGCCGTTGGTCCGTAGCGAAAGCTTCGGTGGTGGCCCACAGCGCGGTGTGGTCATCTATCCCGTCGACATGCCGGCCATTCCGGATCTGCCAGCCCTGCCCGTGCCCGCCTATTCCGGTGGAGGCTTCGCCAGTGGCGGTGCCCGCCAGGAGCGCCCGCCGGCTTTTGGTGACCGTGGACCCCGAGGCCGTGGCGGTCCCCGCGACCGTGACCGTGGTCCCCGCCGCGAGCGCCGCTAACGAGTCGGCGCCCGTTCCGTCTTTCATGCGCCTCCGCGACACTATCGCCGCGCTCTCCACACCCCCCGGACGCGGAGCAATCGGCGTCGTCCGGCTTTCGGGCACCGATGCCCTACGCATCGCCACAACCTTGATCCGCTTTTCGTCGGTGCCAAAGCCCCGTCGTGCCACCTTGGGCGAATTGGTGGACGATTCCGGCAATCTGGTCGATGAAGTCATCGCCACCTATTTCGCCTCCCCGAAGTCCTACACCTCCGAGGATGTTGTTGAAATCGCCTGCCACGGCTCTCCCGCCATCCTGCGGCATGCCTTGGACCGTGCCGTCCAGCTTGGTGCGCGGCTTGCCGAACCGGGCGAATTCACCATGCGGGCGTTCGCTACTGGCCGCATCGACCTGACCCAGGCCGAAGCGGTCCGCGAACTGATCGATTCAACCACGCTCCACCAGTCCCGTATCGCCGTTCAGCAGACACGGGGCTCGGTGTCGCGCCTCCTTTCCCCCATCAAGGCCCAGTTGATCGAACTGATCGCCTTGCTCGAAGCCGGAATCGACTTCGCGGAGGACGACATCAGCGTCGCCCCGTCCAGCGAGATCCTGCGTCGCCTCGACCCTGTCATACGAGCCACCCGTTCCGTTCTCGAAAGCTTTGCCTATGGCAACTTGGTGCGCAACGGCTTCACGCTGGCTATCGTCGGACGCCCGAACGCAGGCAAAAGCAGCCTCTTCAACCGATTGTTAGGCCAAGACCGTGCGATCGTTACGGAAATTCCAGGAACCACGCGCGATCTGATCAGCGAACACTTGGAAATCGACGGCATCCCTGTTCGCCTCGTCGATACCGCGGGCATCCGCGACACCGGTGAGGTGATTGAGCGCCTCGGCATCGAACGCAGCCGCCAAGCGATGGCGGATGCCGACATCACGCTGGTTGTAGTCGACGCGTCCCGGCCGCGCTGCGCCGAGGACGAATCATTTCG
Organism: uncultured Acidobacteriia bacterium; assembly: GCA_903925015.1. Classification (GTDB taxonomy): domain Bacteria; phylum Acidobacteriota; class Terriglobia; order Bryobacterales; family Bryobacteraceae; genus BOG-234. The sequence goes on along the minus strand of CAIYDY010000304.1, from coordinate 261 downwards.
CCTTTTGGCTGGCGAATCTGGCCGATGCATTCTCGTTGCGAACAAAAGCGATTCGGAGTCATTTTCCCCGGAGACCGGCGAAATTTCCGTCTCGGCCCTCACTGGCGATGGCATTCAAGCGCTCCGCGATGCGATTCTTGGCGCGATGTCGGTGCCAAGCCACTCCGATTTGCAAGGTGGTTTCATCACCAACATCCGCCACCAAAACTTCCTTCGGGAGACGGCGGCGATGCTGGAAAAGGCCCGTGGCGCTGTCGAATC
>CAIYDY010000303.1 GCA_903925015.1 uncultured Acidobacteriia bacterium | reverse complement strand
GCAGACCCGGTCGCCGACCTTTACGCGGGTCACGCCCGTTCCAACGGCCAAAACCTCGCCCGCGCCGTCGGAAAGCAGTACGACCGGGGCCTTCACCGCCCGCCCGTAGAACCCCTTCACGACCACCGTGTCACGGAAATTCAGCGAGCAGGCCCGCACCCCCACCACCACCTGGCCCGGGCCGGGCTCCGGATCGGCCAACTCCACCATTCGGACGTTGTCCAGTCCGAAACCCTCTTCAATTCTCCAAGCCTTCACGCACACCCCCTGTAGCCGCACGACATCACGACACCGCGTCCCGGCATCAATCCGGGCTCAAAACTGAATGATATACTTGGGGTTAACGCTCGGATCGCGCACCCGCAACGAACTCCATGCCACTCAAGCAGATCGCAGCCAACACGACCGGACAGAAGAAGATTTACCTGCTCAAGCCCCGCGGCTTTTGCGCTGGCGTGGTCCGCGCCATCGACGTTGTAAAAATTGCCCTCGGCATCTACGGTGCCCCCGTTTACGTCCGCAAGGAAATCGTCCACAACAAGCACGTTGTGGACGAACTGCGCGAAATGGGAGCTGTCTTCGTGGAGGAACTGGCCGAGGTGCCCGACAACGGCCGCGCCATTTTCAGCGCCCACGGCGTTTCCCCGGAAGTTCGCCGCCAAGGGAAACTTCGCGGACTCAACATCATCGACGCCACCTGCCCACTGGTAACCAAGGTCCACTTGGAAGCCGTCAAGTTCGCCCGCGAGGGCTACACAATCGTACTAATCGGCCACAAGAACCACGACGAGGTGGTCGGAACCCTCGGGGAGGCCCCGGACAAGATGGTGCTTGTCGAATCCGTCGCCGATGTCGATGCACTGGAAATCGCCGACCCGACCCACGTCGCGTACCTCACACAGACCACCCTCAGCCTGGACGAGACCCGCGACATCATGGCCCGCCTGCTGGAACGCTTTCCGCTGATCCGCGGCCCCAAATCCCAAGACATCTGCTACGCCACCGAAAACCGCCAAATGGCAGTAAAGGGTGTGGCCCAGTTCTGCGACCTCCTGCTGGTGGTCGGCTCGGCCAACAGCTCCAACTCCAAGCGCCTGGTGGAAGTCGGACAGAACTACAACGTGAAGTCCTATCTGGTCAACGACTGGGGCGAGGTCAACCCTGCGTGGCTCGAAGGCGTCACCAACGTTGGCGTCACCGCCGGTGCCTCGGCCCCCGAACACCTGGTGGAACAGATCATCGAGGCACTCCAGGATGGCGGCTACGGCCAGCTCGAGGAAGTCGAAATGATCGACGAGGATGTAAGGTTCTCGCTGCCGCCAGAACTGGCCAGCGCCGCGCCGCAGTTTTACAGCATCAGTCGTTAACCCGGAAGCGCTAACCTGCAACGAATCCGCAGCCGGAAGCATCACAATTGGAGCAGTCCGGCCGCACATAACAGAAAATGACATCCACACTCCCTGGAAGCGCGGAATTGGCTGCCGCTACTCGCAGCGCGATGGATCGCGCATCCCAGTTCCTCCTCGGCCTCCAAAAGGAGGAGGGCTACTGGTGCGCCTACCTCACCGCCGACACCACGCTCGAATCCGACTACATCCTCCTCCAGTTGTGGCTGCACGCCCCGGACGCCGACGGCCAGTGGAATCCCCCGAACCGCCCCCAAATCAACCGCGCCGTCGCCCGCATCCTCTCCCAGCAGCTCCCCGACGGCGGTTTCAACATCTACGCCAAGGGCCCGTCCGAGATCAGCGCCTGCGTCAAGGCCTACTTCGCACTGAGGGTCGCCGGACTCGCGCTCGATTCGCCTGAAATCTCCCTCCTCCGCGAACGCATCATCGCCCTCGGTGGTATCCAGGCCGCCAATAGCTACACCAAGGTCAACCTCAGCCTTTTCGGACTCTACCCGCGCGAAGGCACACCGAGCATCCCGCCGGAAATCCTGCTCGTCCCCGGCAAGCTCCTCTACCAGATGTCGTCGTGGACCCGCGCCATCGTCGTCTCGCTCGCCATTGTCCACGCCCACGACCCGCGCCGCCCCGTACCCGCCGGCCTCACCCTTGAGGAACTCTTCATCGCCGGCAAGAGCATCGAATTCCAGGAATCCGACTCTTGGCTGAGTTGGCGCAACACCTTCATCAAGTCCGACAAGATCCTCAAGCTCTGGGAGCGATACGGTTTCGCCCGCATCCGCAAGGACGCCCTCCGCAAGTGCGAACACTGGATGCTGGAGCGCATGAAGTACGCCGACGGCCTCGGCGCGATCTACCCGCCCATGCAGTACTCCATCATGGCGCTGGATGTGCTCGGCTACCCCAGGGAGCATCCGATTTTGGCCGACGCCATCCGCCAGTTCGACAGCCTGATTGTCGATGACGGCGAGACCATGTTCCTGCAACCCTGCTTCTCGCCCGTCTGGGACACCGCGATCGGATCCTACGCGCTCGGCGAGGCCGGTTTCGGCGACCGCCCCGAAGTCACCAAGTCCGCCGACTGGCTTCTCGACCTCGAAATCCGCCGCCCCGGCGACTGGTCCGTCAAGCGCCCCGACACCGAGCCCTCCGGCTGGGCCTTCGAGTTCCGCAACGACTGGTATCCCGACATCGACGACACCGCGATGGTCATGCTGGCCTTCCCGCACATGAAGGCCTCCGACCCGGCCCGCCAGGAAGCCACCCGCAAGCGCGCCATCGATTGGCTGCTCGCCATGCAGTCCTCCGACGGCGGCTGGGCCGCTTTCGACGTCGACAACAACTGGCAATTCCTCAACCACGTCCCCTTCGCCGACCACAACGCGATGCTGGACCCCACCTGCGCCGACATTACCGGCCGCACGCTGGAAGCGCTTGCCGCCAACGGCATCGACCGTACCAATTTCGCAGCCAAGAAGGCGATCGACTACCTGCTGCGGGAGCAGTTGCACGACGGCAGCTGGTACGGACGCTGGGGCGTGGCGTACATCTACGGGACCTGTTTCGCCCTGCGCGGCCTCCGCGCCATGGACGAGGACGACCACGAGCCCCACATCCAGCGCGCCAACGAATGGCTGCGCTCGATCCAGAACCCGGACGGCGGCTGGGGCGAAAGCTGCTCCAGCTATGACAACGGCATCTACACCAACGCCGAAAGCACCCCGACACAGACAGCCTGGGCCCTGATGGGCCTGATGGCGGGCGGCGACACCTATTCGTCGAGCGTCAAGAACGGGATCGACTACCTAGTGTCCACGCAGCGCGCCGACGGCGGATGGAACGAGGAATTGCTTACGGGGACGGGATTCCCGAAGGTGTTCTACCTGCAATACCACTACTACCGGCACTACTTCCCGCTGATCGCCTTGGCGACGTACGCGAAGCTGAATCCGTAGTTTCAAAGGGCGGCGTGGTCGCGGCGCTTTCCGCGTCCAGGCTTGGGTTGTAGGGTCCTTTCTTGGAAATTCGTTTATAGCCGCCTGAAAGGCGGCTGCAGGCAAGAATGCCTGCCCCACATTGG
>CAIYDY010000302.1 GCA_903925015.1 uncultured Acidobacteriia bacterium | reverse complement strand
CGCGAAATTGGCGTCGCCGGAGTAGTTCGCGGTCAGGTTGTAGCTGCCTGCCGGAATCGCCACGGTCGAGGAACCGCTGCCGCTAGCCAAGGTGTAGGTTGCCACCGTTGCCCCATTCAAACTGGAGACGACCGTGGCCGTGCCGGTCGGGGTGCCAGTGAACCCAGCGGCTGCCGCAACCTTAACCGTAAGGGTTGTGGACGCACCGGTAGCTAGAGTCGTGGGGTTCACGGTAAGCGATGTTGTGGAGGATTCGCAGGGTGTCGAAGCGGTCTTAAAGGTGCCGTTGGAGGAATACCAGCCGTTCACTCCACTGGGTGGCGTGTCGCGGTAAAACCAACTCTTGAATGCCATTTCCTGCAGATGGTAGGTGTACGCATTGGACCCGGTGACCGTGATGCCCGTCCCGCTGAGCGGGTCTCCAACCTCCAAATTATTTTGGCATCCGCTCTGTTGGCCGATGTGGCCCCAATACGGGGTCGGGTTGTTGCCGGTCGGGTCGTCCATCCATTCCGAAATTTCATGGGAGAGGGTCGCTACGTCCGAGTAACTGGCTCCGAAGTACCCGGAGGTCTCGAAATTTGCGACGCCGTAGGTCTGGACCGCCCCTCCAAAGCTGCTGTTGTTGTTGTTGAAGGCCGAGTGGTAACCCAGGATGCAGCAACTGGCCGACGTGCCCTGGTACATCACAACATTGGAGAGCAACAAAATCGGGAACTGCGAGGGAGCGACTCCCATCGAGGCTAACTGGGTGAAAATCGTGCCTTGGACCTGGGGGTCGAACCAGTTGATGTCCATCTGGCCCAGCCTACCGCAGGGGGCGGTTACCGTAGTGCCGCTTGCAGCGGGTACCGTCAGCGTGATGGCCGCAGTCGTGGAAGGGGACAGCAGGACGTGGTAGTTCGGATTGATACCGCCGGAGGCACCAGTGGTGGACCAAAAGCTGGCCCGCTGAAAGAAATCGGGGTATTGGGTCGTCCCGACATTGGTGCCGCCGACGGTCCAGGCGGTATTTACGAAAATGGGGGACGCGAGCAGCAGCGATGCAGGGCTCGTCGCGGAGCAGGTGCTCTTAGCAGTGGGGTCAAATGTTGTGCCGTCGGAAAACTTCAGGATAATCGGAACGATCGGTGCCGCAATCGTGGTACTCGGTGACGTCTGAGCCACAAGCGGACTGGTGCCGACCATTTGGTAGCTGTAGGTGCCGTCAGTAGCTTGCCAGAACGGAATGGTGGCAGCTACGGCATTCGCCCGGATCGGGGAAGGCTGAAGGGGCATCCGCACGGAACGTGGCTGATGACTGGTGCTCGTTGCCACTGGGTCGTGTGAAGCCTTGCGAACTTGGCCCACCCCTGATACGGGTGTCAGCAGCGTAGTTAGGGCAACTGCGGCAAACAGGGCTGCAGTCTTCGGTTGGATAGCGTGGAGTTTGGTCACCTGTACCAGTGTGGGGGTAGGTGGGTCTTGTTTCAAATGCAGTAGTACTGGTACCCCAGCTTTGCGGGAATTACCACGCGCTGCGACCGCCATCCACCATCAGATTCGCCGCGGTAATGAAGCTGGCCTCGCTGGATGCGAAGAACAGGACGGCATTTGCGACCTCGTGGGCCTCGCCGACACGCTTCATCATATGCTCTTCTGCAGCCGACACCGTCCATTCCTCGCGGGTCAGGCCCATCCGGATCCACTCTCGCTCGGTTGCGGTCGTGATAACGCAACCCGGGCTGACGGAATTCACGCGGATATTGGCGGGAGCCAAATCCAGTGCCATGCATCGGGTCATCGTCAGGATGGCACCCTTGCTGGAGTTGTAGGTCGCGAAGTTGTGCTGGGCCAGCACGCCACTCGTGGATGCCACGTTCACAATCGACCCGCCACCGCGTGCCTTGATGTGGGCAATCGCATATTTCGCCACCATGGCAGTTCCAATCACATTGATCCCGAGAACCCGCTGCCAGTTTTCCATGCTGGCGTCCTCCACCGAAAAGGTCGTAAAGTCCGCAGCGTTGTTGACGAGGATATCGAGGCCGCCGAAACTATCCACGGCAGCTTGGCTGATCCGTCGGGCGTCCTCCTCCTTCGAAATATCGCTGCAAACGGCGACAGCCTCGCCGCCTGCGGCCCGGATCAGGCCCACGGTGGCGTCCAACTCGGACCCGTTGATGTCGGCGACGACCACTCTCGCACCTTCTTCGGCAAAACGCAGGGCACAGGCCCGACCGATGCCCGACGCGGCACCCGTGACAATGGCAACTTGGTTGTGTAAACGCATAAGGAAGAGAAAAGGGGCGAAACCTCCATCATATAGAGGAAGGTTTCGCCCCGCGAACGGACGACGGTCGGAAGTTAAACCTTTGAAATCGGTCCAGGACCCATTTCGCGGCTGGTGATGACGCGGTCAATGATGCCGTACTCCACGGCCTGCTCCGAACTCATGATGTAATCGCGGTCCACGTCGCGGGAAACACGTTCAATCGACTGGCCGCTGGCATCCGCGAGGATCTTGTTCAACATCTCCCGCATCCGCAGGATTTCGCGGGCGTAGATGTCGATATCAGCAGCCTGCCCAGCCAAGCCCTGCATCGAAGGTTGGTGGATCATGATGCGGGAATTCGGAAGACTGAAGCGCTTGCCCTTGGTGCCCGCCGCCAGCAGGACTGCGCCCATCGAGGCCGCCTGTCCCACGCAAATCGTGACGATGTCGGGACGGACGAACGCCATCGTGTCCAAAATCGCGAGGCCGGCTGTAATCGAGCCGCCCGGCGAATTGATGTAGATCGAAATGTCGCGCTCCGGATCCTCGGCTTCGAGGAAGAGCAACTGCGCGATCACCAGGTTGGCAACCGTGTCGTCGATCGGAGTGCCAAGGAAGATGATGTTCTCTTTCAGCAGACGCGAGTAGATGTCGTAGGCACGCTCACCCCTCGAAGTCTGTTCCACCACCATGGGAACTAGCAAAGAAGTTACCAATCCTTTCGTATACGGAAACGCTGTTTTTGAAACGTCCGTTGTTGAAGTGATGTGGGAATGGGCCGCCAGGATTCCCGGTTGCGCACTCCCAGCTCCACCCACGTTCAAAATCCCATGATACGCCTATCGCAGGCGATAAACTGTGCAATGACCCGAAACGCAGCACAAAGATGGGCGGCGGTGGCAGTTTTCGCACTGGCCTCCACGTGGAATTATCTGGATCGATCCGTGTTGTCCGCAGCCGGGCCGGCCGTGCGTGCCGAGTTCCATCTTTCCAATGAGGGTTTCGGCTGGCTGGTTTCCGCATTTTCCTTCGCCTACGCACTGGCTGCTCCGGTGACCGGTTGGATGCTGGACAGGCTGGGCCTGGAGACAGGGATCGTGTGGGCGGTCGGGTTGTGGTCTCTCGCGGCGGCGGCGTGCGGCTGGACGCGCAGTGTGTTCCAGTTGGGGGTAGCCCGCGCGGTGCTGGGAGCTTTTGAATCAACCGGTGTTTCAGCCGCCGGGAAACTGAACTCGATCTACTTGGAACCGGAGAACCGGGCCCTTGGTGCCGCCATGACCCAAGTCGGGATTGGCATTGGGATGGTGTTGGCACCGTTGCTGGTCCGGGCGCTGCCGGGTTGGCGGACGCCTTTCTTCGTCTGCGCGGTCGCTGGGCTGATCTGGATTCCGATATGGATCTTGGTGCGCAGGGCGGTCCCGCCCTACCAAGCGGTGGCGGCGAGGCCGGGGGGCGCGGTTCTGGCGCTGCCGCATGGAAGGCAGTTGGTCCGCCTGGCCGCGGCGAATATCCTGTGGATGGTTGGGTACACGTTCTGGTCCAACTGGACTACCCTCTACCTGTCGCGGACCTACCACCTGACCGCCGCCGCGGCGAATGGCTGGGCTTGGATTCCGCCGGCGGCATCCGTACTCGGAGGGTTTGCCGGGGGGGCGATTTCGAGAGCCGCTATCGGGCGTGGCCTGCCTCCGGTGCAGGCCCGCGTCTTCGCGATGCTGGTGAGCGCCGTGGGATGCCTAGTCACGCTTCTGGCTCCGCTCTGTCCCACTCCCCTGTTGGCGACGACCGTGGCGGCCATGAGCTACTTTTTTACCCTCGCGGGCAGCGTCAACTTGTATACGATTCCGGTGGACATCTGGGGTGGGCAGCGGGCTGGCACCGCAATCTCGGCGCTGGTCTTCGCGTATGGCCTGCTCCAAACCGTGATCTCTCCCTTGATCGGCCGAATGGTGGACAGCTTCGGCTATGGGCCTGTTTGCTGGATGGTGGCCTTTCCGCCAATTGTGGCTTGGCTGCTTCTGAGGGGGTTGCCGCGAAATTGGGATGAATCCGGCGTCGGTGTGTGATAAATTCAAACCCATGCGGTCTCCCCGAACGACAACCAGCGAAACAACACGCAGATCCTTTGTGGCCGGTGTGGCCGGCCTTGCGGCCCCGGCAATTCTCGGTGCCAAAAAGTCCGGTGCCACCCGACCTGTCATTGGTACCGGCGCCCACCAGTTCGAGGTGATCCACGATTGGGGTGAACTGCCTGCCGATATCGCCTACGGCAACACCCACGGCGTCTGCGAGGACTCCCAGGGCCACATTTATGTCCACCACACGGTGAACAAGGCCAGCACCAGCCACAACGCCATGGTTGTTTTCGACGCCAAGGGCAAGTTCGTCACCAGCTGGGGTCAGGACTTCATGGGCGGTGCGCACGGCCTCCACATCCACAAGGAGGGCTCCACCGAATATCTGTACCTCTGCGACACCAAGCGCGCGGTGGTGGTGAAGGCGACGCTGAAGGGCGAAGTGGTCTGGACCATCGGCTATCCGGAGGAATCAACCCCCTACAAGCCCGGTGCCGACGGCAAAAAGATCAAGTACAGCCCGACCAACCTCGCGATCGCACCCAACGGCGACATTTATGTCGGTGACGGCTACGGCTCCAGCTACATCAACCAGTACGACAGCAAAGGCAAGTACATCCGCACCTTCGGCGGTCCCGGCAAGGCCGAGGGCCAGCTCTCGACCCCGCACGGAATCATCGTCGATACGCGTGGCAAGAGCCCGGTTCTCGTCGTGGCCGACCGTGGCAACGCCCGTATCCAGCGCTTCACCTTGGACGGAAAGCACATCGATTTCATCAGCGGCACCAATCAACCCTGCCACTTCGGCTTCTCCAAGAAGGGCGATCTCACGGTTATTCCCGATTTGGGAGCCCGTGTGACCTTGTTCGACAAGAACAACAAGGTCGTGGAGCACTTGGGCGACGATTCCGCCAGCGAGTGGCGCAAGACCCGAACGATGGCCCGCGACAAATTCACTCCAGGCAAGTTCGTGGCCCCGCACGGCGCGTGCTTCGACCACAGCGGAAACATCTTTGTTGTGGAATGGGTGGAAGTTGGCCGCGTCACCAAACTCCGCAAGGTTTGACTCCCACACGGGCCCGGTGATCCTGCTGGGCTTGGGCTTTACCACTTCCAGACTCGCTTGGCGGTTGCTCCAAAGGGGCGACGTCGAGGTATACGCCGCAGTACGCAATCCCGGTCGATATGCCGACTTGGAAGCGGCAGGTGTGCACTTGGGCGGCTTCGATCCGGCTGGCTATCCAGAGAACTCGGTGTTGGTGCACACGGTGCCGCCTGTCGCCGAGCCGGATGCCTCCATTCTTCGGGCGTTCATGGCCGGGGTGCGACCGCGCCGACTTCTATACATTTCCTCGACCGGCGTCTATGGCGGGCAGCGGGAAGTTTCTGAGTCGACTTCTGTCGCGCCATCCGAAGAAAAGGGTTTCCGTCGTGTCGATGAGGAGGCATGGGTCGCAGTTGGTCCGTGGTCCCATTTGATCTTGCGGGCTGCTGCGATTTACGGGCCCGGTCGCGGCGTCCACGTGAGATTGAGGGAAGGGAAGCTGCCAAGGGGCGGCGGTAGCGAAGTCGTCAGCCGTATTCACGCCGACGACTTGGCTGCGCTGCTGGAGGCCGCCTTGTTCTCCGATCTGCAGGGTGCGTTTCCGGCTGCCGACGAACGACCGTCTTCTAGCGAGGAAATTGTGGAATGGTGCTCGCGCTACATGGGTTTGGCGGAAATTCCGTGCGAGAAGACATTCCCGGTATCCGGGCGGCGCGTCGACGCAAGGCAGGTGTTTGCGCTGCTGGGGATTGCCCCCAAGTATCCCAGTTACCAGACAGGAATTCCGGCCAGCCTCCGTGAAGAGGGATGGCCGGAATCGTAAGAGGTTGAGTCGAGTTAGTTGGCGGGCGATTGGGCCGGCGCGAGGACCATCGCGTGGGATCCCAGCTTGTCGAAGGCGTTCACCAATCCCGAACAGTCCACGGCACCGAAACCGAGGCTGTAAAGACCCAAGCTCAATTCGATCCGGCAGAGCGCGTAAGCAAACGAGAACTGGTGCTTCAACAACGCGGAGGCCAAGTCGGGGCGATCCACGTTCGAGTTGGCCATGGTGAAGCGGATGGCGCACAGCAATCGGCTGTAGTCCTTGCCAATGCAGCGGAGATAGCCGCGGAAGATGGCGATCCGCTCCGTCCGCAGTTTCGAGACCAGCTCGGGACTTCCAGCGAGCAAGGCGAGATCGTCCGATGACAGCAAGCGGAGCATGGGGCGGTATCTGTCCACATTCGCGGCTGGCAGCACAGCGGCTTCCTGTGGAATCTCCGACGAGCCTAGCGTCCGGAGCCGGGATAGGAAGTGGATTGCCAGCACAACGGCGGGCAAGGTCATGAGGATCACGGTAAACAGCAAAAGCATTGAGATGTTCTCTCCTGATAATTGTCCTGATAATAGCTGATCTCACGCAGCATTGCAAGCGTTAAGGCACTGGTATTTTTCGGCAATTACGTTTGCGTTTACGTTCGTCCGGCACGGGACAGCAGCTTGTCGAAGGATTCCAGCTGTTGGATCAGGGCGGCCTCGTCCGAATTGGTGAAGTCAATGGGTGTCGTTGCCGTTGACGGCGCGGACTGCTCGACACGCAGCAATAGTGCCCACCCGATCAGACACGCGGTTTCAAGGACCAATTGGGCGGTATCGACACTTGGCGAATACAGTTTCGGTGCCAAGGTCCGGAACAGTTGCTGGACCGACTGGGAGAGGAAGATCGCACTAAAAAATCCGCACGATACGTATTTGTTGTGATGCAGCTTCAGCGGGTAGTGGGAGAGGAACAGCAGTAGTGAGACGATCACTACTGCCAAACTGAAAAGCACGGATCTCTCCACAATGAAAAAGTAGTAGAGTCCTCGTTTTGCCGACACACCGCGCCAGAACGCCGCTGTAACCAGAAGCGAAACTGCGATCGAAACGGAAACCGCTCCGAACAGCGTCCACCTGCAGGCCGTACGAATGCCCGGATAGGCCACCATCGACAGGGAGATCATTTCCCGGACAGCACCAACACTGACCGCCCAGAAAACTGGCATGGCAACGATATAGATCCAGAAGTACTGGACCGAGGCTGGCGGGAATGCGTTCAGCAGGAAGGAGCTCAACGCGACATCCACCAAAAAAAGCAAAAGGCCGGGTTGACGACGACGGAGGCCAAGCAAAACCAGCCTGGAAGCGGCAAAAGCCGCCGCAGCCCCTTGCAGATACTGCGCCTCAATCTCGAACGTCATGTTGCGTAGGCCATCCGTTTTCGCCGCGCCAATGGAGTCCCGATTATAGCAGGATTTTGGCGCGCGTACTGGGACGGCTCGATACGATGCAACTCCAGCGAAGTCCTAGGGATGCACCGCGAGATGCAGGCGAATTATGGCCCGGGCGGTTAGCGGACGAAGGGGCAGTTGTCGCCGCACTGTGGTCCGACGAAACCGTTGGCGGCGCCGCTCAGGGCGAGGGCGGAAACGGTGAGAACGGCGATGGTGATGAACTTGCGCATGGGTATAGGCTCCTGTGTGTCGATATGGATACGGATCTTTGGGGTTAGCGGATGAAGGGGCAGTTGTCGCCGCACTGTGGTCCGACGAAACCGTTGGCGGCGCCGCTCAAGGCGAGGGCGGAAACGGTGAGAACGGCGATGGTGATGAATTTGCGCATGGGTATGGGCTCCTGTGTGTCGGTATGGATACGGATCTTGGGGGTTAGCGGACGAAGGGGCAGTTGTCGCCGCACTGTGGTCCGACGAAACCGTTCGCTGCACCGCTCAGGGCGAGGGCGGAAACGGTGAGAACGGCGATGGTGATGAGCTTACGCATTGATAAAATCTCCTTGGGTACGGTTTGGGTACATTTGAAGTCTAAGCAAGGTCGCGCCACAATAGTGTTCGCGGAAGAAGAAGTCTCGAATATGGAACGGAGACAATGGAAATTTCGCGTGGACGGGCTAGGAAAACCACTGTGGTGGTAGCCCTCTTCGGAGGTGACGGTTGAGCCGGGCCCGCGCGGGGCTGGTTGAAGAGTCATGGTCCCGGACCCTTGCCCGCATTCCGACCTCGTTGGGCCGCTTGGCGTACTTGGCCTCGCTGCGGAATCCGAATACGGGCAACTACGTCCATTTTGGCCTTGCCCAGCGGGCAGGAGCGGCTGAAGTGGACCGGATAGCGCGTCAAAGCCACTCGTCGGAGTTCCGGCAGTGGTTGGGACTGGGTCTGCGGAGTCAAAAAGACGATCTGGAATCGTATATCGGCGAGCAGGATGGGGAGAAGTCCCGGATTGTGGCTGCCTGGTCCTCCATCCAGCCATTTTCGGCGTGGATCCCGGCCGAAACCCGTGACGTGGAGCGGAAACTGTTCGAATCCGACCTTGCCGTGGTCCTCGAACTGGTTAGGCGCGAGTGTGGCGTCGCGCCTCGGGATCCAGACTCATAGCCACTCCTACCACTTGGCCAACCACGTCAATGTCGTCCACAGGGAAGTGCAGCACAGGTTCTTCCGAGGATGGATCGGGAATCAGGCTGATGATGCCGTTTACGATGCTGCACCAACGGCAATAGAAGCCATCCCGGTGCTCGATGAAGTAGATGGGGCGTTCCGCTTGGTTCCGCCAGCCATTGAGTTGGATTTTGCGCTTGGTGTCGTCGATCACGAGAAGCGAGCCAGCCGGGATGGCGGGATTCATGCCCCAATCCTCGGTTCCGACAAAACCGTACCGGTACCGCTTCAAGTCCAGGCCCGCCACCAGCGCCAGTGGAAGCTTACCCCAGCGCTGGACCACCTCGCTGACAAAAAATGTGCGGCGAAGGTCGATACCGGGGTCCATGCTGATGGGCAGCATGACTTCCGCGCCTTCGGGATTGAAGTTGACCGAATGGGTTTTTTCGATGTCGATGACGCCTGCGTCGGACGCCATGGAGTCGACCGGGATGCCGAACCAGCTCAGGACCTCAATGAGGTCCAGTCGGTAAATGCAGCAAAGCGAGTAAAGTCTATAGATGGAAGGGAGTGTTCCGTGGGATTCGATATCGGAGAGTCGGCTGATCAGGACCGCAAAGTCGGGATTGCCGTGGCGTTCCGCGATTTGCTGGCTGGCTTGTTCCACGTCGCGGAAACGGAGGTTGAGCCTCTCCCTGACCTTTCTGAGTCTTTGTCCGGCGTCGTCCATGCTATGATCCTGTCTCGGGACGTGGATCGCCGGAGCGCCAGCCACGTTGTCGCCTTCTCTATGACGGGATTATACCGTTTTGTCTGTTCTCGGTTCAACAAATCCGCGATTCATTGTTCTGAATTCAGAACAAAACTACCCACGGAGGCTTGCGCGTGAGGGTCATAATCGGCGTTACAGGGGCCAGTGGAGCCATCTACCCCCTTCGGTTGTTAAAAAGACTCTGGAACAGGCCGGGCGTCGAGGTTCACCTCGTCCTCAGCCGGGCAGGGGAGAAGACCTTGTTCCTTGAGACGGGCAAATTGGCGGCCGAGCTCAAGGCGATGGCCCATTACTCGTGGCCACTGGAGGATATTGGTGCCCCGATTGCCAGCGGATCCTTTGGCACGGACGGCATGGTGGTCGCGCCGTGCTCCATACACACAATGTCGGCGATTGCCTGCGGGATCAGTTCCAACCTGATTGTGCGCGCTGCCGACGTTGTCCTGAAGGAGCGGCGGCGGCTAATCCTGATGGTTCGGGAAACCCCCTTCCATCTGGGCCACCTCCGGACCATGACAGCGCTGGCCGAGATGGGGGCGATCATCGCCCCGCCCATTCCCGGCTTTTACAACCAGCCCTCCTCTATTGAGGATTTGGTGGACTCCAGTATCGACAGGGTACTGGATCTGCTGGACTTACCGGACGACAGAATCAAGCGCTGGCAGGGCCCCGCAGCCGCAAGGGCCGCATTTGGGGAGCCGCGCGTGGCGGCCCAACCCGAGGGCAGCGAAGGAGCAGAAGAATGACCACCGGTGCATCGAGCCCCATTCAAGTAGCGTTCCAAGGTGAACTGGGGGCCTTCTCCCAAGTCGCAACCCGGCAACTGGCCGGCGACGAGGCCGTCCCGTTTCCCCTGCCGACGTTCCAGCAGGTTTTCGAGGCAGTGGCAAACGGAACCTGCTCTGCCGCCGCGATCCCGATAGAGAACACCTTACATGGATCGATCCATGAAAACTACGACCACCTGCTGAAATTCGATCTAGGCATCCGGGCGGAGACCTTCGTTCGGATTGTCCACAATTTGATCGCGCCGCCAGGAGTCCACTTCGCCGACCTGAAGCGCGTCTATTCCCATCCAGTTGCGCTTGCCCAGTGCCTGAAATTCTTCGACGACAACCCGTCCATCAAGAGAATTCCACATTACGATACGGCTGGTAGCGTGAAAATGATCATGGAGGAAGGGCTGAAAGACGCCGGTGCCATCGCATCGGCAGCAGCGGCGCCGATCTACGGGGGGAAAATCCTGAAGAAATCGATTGAGGACGACCGCCAGAATTTCACCCGGTTTTTCCTTCTCCGCCCAAACAGCGCGCCCCCGGAGCCGCCGCCGACCGGGCATGTCAAGTACAAGACGACCATCGTCTTTACCGTCAAAAACGTTCCAGGCGCTTTGTTCCGCTGTTTGAGCGCGCTTGCATTGCGCGACTTGGACATGACCAAGATCGAATCGCGTCCGTTGCGGGGGAAGCCATGGGAGTACCTATTCTACTTGGACTTCATGGGGTCACCGGAAGAGACCGCCGCGAGGAATGCCCTTGGCCATCTGAGGGAAATGGCGGACATGTTGCGCGTTCTCGGCACATATCCCGCAGCAAAATAGTTGGTCGGTCCGTCATACTGGAGTCATGGACACAACGGACAACGCCCTCGTGGACGCTGGCCCTGCGGGGATTGCCACGGCAGACCTCGACGCGCCGCTCGAAATGGAAGTTTCCGAACCAGTTGTTGACCCCGAAGCCGAACCGGCCCCTGATTCCGAACCGGTCGCTTCCGTTGATGCTCCTGCTCCCGCTCCGGTCGAACTGGAAGAGCTTCCCATCCTGGCCGTTCGCGACACCGTCCTTTTTCCGAACGCCCTTCTTCCTTTGAGTGTTGGGCGGCCAGCTTCAGTCGCCTTGGTTGATTCCCTTGGTGAAAACCGGCTTATCGGAGTCGTATCCCAGATCGACCCGCGCGTGGACAATCCCGAGAACGCCGAACTGCACCACACCGGTACTGTGGCCATTGTCCACAAGGTGGTGAAGATGCGCGAGGGCCAGTTGCTGTTCTGCGAGGGTGTGGCTCGCATGCGGACCATAGAGTACACAACGTCCGAACCCTTTCCGCGTGCCCGTATCGAGCGTTTTGCCGAAGTCGAGCCCGAAATTACCCCGGAGCTGACGGCCTTGCGCCAAAACGTGCTGGGCGAATTCACGCAGTTGATCGCAGCCAGTCCGAATATTTCGGACGAGGTTTCCACTGCCGCCAGCACCATTCCAGAAATTGGACGCTTGGCCGACTTCATTGCCGGCACGCTGCCTAACTTGGGCCACGCCGAACGCCAATCGGTGTTGGAGCAGAACGAGCCTGTGAAGCGCTTGGACTATATCAACCGCCAACTGGCCCGCGAGGTCGAATTGCTGGAACTGCGGCAAAAGATTCAGTCGCAGGTGGAAGGGCAACTTTCACGCAGCCAACGCGAATTCTACCTGCGGGAGCAGCTCAAAGCCATCCAAAAGGAATTGGGCGAAGGCGAGGACCGGGAGCAGGAGACCGAGGAGTTCCGCGCAAAGATCGAGAAATCGGGCATGCACGATGAGGTGAAAGAGGAAACGCTCAAGGAACTCACCCGCTTTTCCCGCATCACACCTATGTCGCCCGAGCACAACGTCGCCCGTACATGGCTCGAATGGATGGTGGCGCTGCCGTGGGGAATTTCCTCGGGAGAGGCCGTGGACGTTCGCCGAGCTGCGGAAATCCTGGACGAGGACCACTACGATCTGGAGAAGGTCAAGAACCGAATCCTCGACTTCCTCGCTGTGATGCAGTTGAAGCCCAAGCTGAAGGGGCCGATCCTCTGTTTCGTTGGGCCTCCCGGTGTGGGAAAGACATCTTTGGGGCGTTCCATCGCCCGTGCCCTCGGCCGCAAGTTCCAGCGGATCTCGATGGGCGGCATGCATGACGAGGCCGAGATCAGGGGGCATCGACGCACCTACATCGGGGCGCTCCCTGGGCAGATCATACAGTCGTTGCGGCGGTCGGGTGCGAACGATCCCGTAATCATCCTCGACGAAGTGGACAAGTTGGGACGCGATTTCCGGGGTGATCCCGCAGCCGCGCTTCTGGAGGTACTGGACCCCGAGCAAAACGCGACCTTCCGGGACAACTACCTCGACCAGCCGTTCGACCTGTCGCGCGTCTTGTTCATCACGACCGCGAATGTTCTCGACACCGTGCCGGATGCCCTGCGCGATCGGATGGAAATCATCCATCTGCAGGGCTACACCGAGCAGGAGAAGGTCATCATTGCCTTCCGCTATTTGATTCCAAAGCAAAAGACGGAAAATGCGCTCGATGACGACCGCCCTTTGATCTTCGAAGACGCGGCGGTCCGCTTTCTTGTCCGCCGCTATACACGGGAGGCCGGCGTCCGCAATCTGGAGCGGGAGATCGGGACTGTGTGCCGGAAAGTCGCGCGCAGTTACGCGGAGCGGCAACACGAGCAGAGGCGGGAACCGGTCACTGTGGTTACTGCTGCACTTGTGGAGGAATTTCTCGGTGCGCCCCGCTTCCGCCCCGATACTGAAGTGGCGGAACGGACGCGCCGACCCGGAGTGGCGGTTGGCTTGGCATGGACGGCATCGGGTGGAGACGTCCTCTTTATTGAGGCTGGGAAGATGCCGGGCGCGAAGGGACTGATCATGACCGGGCAACTGGGGTCGGTCATGCAGGAATCTGTCCAGGCGGCGCTTACGTGGGTGCGGTCGCATGCGGAGAAATTGGGAATCGATCCCAAGGTCTTCAAGGAAAACGACATCCACGTCCACGTTCCCGCTGGTGCCATTCCGAAGGACGGACCGTCCGCTGGCGTCACCATGGCGACGGCACTTCTCTCGCTTTTGACCGACCGCTGTGTGAAGGAAAATTTGGCGATGACGGGCGAGATTACCCTCACCGGCCAAGTGCTCCCGGTGGGTGGTATCAAGGAAAAAGTTCTGGCGGCCAAGCGGGGGGGCGTCACCACGGTTATCCTACCTGCCGACAATGAAGTCAATGTGAAGGAGGATCTAAAGGCCGAACAGTTGGGAGGCATGAAGGTTTTCTATGTTTCCAATATGGACGAGGTTGCGCGGTTGGCGTTCGAGACGGCCGGCGGGTAGTCCGCAATCGGCCCCAGAGCCATGGCTGAACTCCGCATCCACCGATGTTTCCCGTTTCGGAATCAGCACTCATCTACTCGTCCCAACGCGGAACCCCACGAGTGGCCGCACACTCTGGCTCGGAGCATTCGGAACTCACTCCTCCAATTGCGGCGAATGATGTCCACCGCCCACGCGCTTGCCAGCGGTCGTGGCCGATCACGGCCTAAACTCGCGGATTCCCGGAAGCTGCGCCACTCTTGGATCCCTTCATCCAAGTTGCCAGTATCAACGTCGCAATTCCCATGATTGTGAATGATGCCGGCTCCGGGGCCACAACAGCATATCCCGGAGCGTTTTGAACTGACAATACCGTGATCCCCTGGACCTCATGGTTGTTGTTTGATCCCCCTGTGGAGCCCGTGAATCCGAACTTGATGCTGGACGGGATTCGCGATGGATCGTTCCCATAGTAGTGCAAGACCTGCGCATATGCATCATATTGGGCAACCATGGTCCTCGTTCCAGTGCCTACCGTTAGGTAGACTGCGATGGGCAAGCGCCCGTCGGGAATCTGGCTAGTGTCTGCGACGATTTCGGCTGTCCGTTGAGCCGACTCCCCGCTTGGTCGCGTCGATCCTTGGCCCCCTGTAACGAGGTCCGCCTTAGGAAGCGCACCTGTCGACGTCAGAAAGGCGTAATTCGTGACACCAGCTGAAGACGTGGCGTTCGAGGTTCCATCACCCGGGCCGCGAATTGTGATCGTGTCTGGAACGAATCCTATTCCCCCCTGCCGACCTTCGGTCGGATTCGCATAATTTCCAAATTCATCGAACCCGATCCCGAGAATGCCCCCAGCCAAGCCCTTGATGCCGCTGCGCTGGGCATAGCCCAGGGAACCGCCATACCCGCCGGCAGAGGTAGGCGTCGTGGAACCGTCGAAGAGTACGAACCCAATGCCATCTGCGCCTGTTCCTCCCCAAGTGGAATAGTGGAAAGTGACGTCGATTCCGTATCCGAACGGAACAGCGGTACTGTTGAATGCAAACGCGGCCTCATTGGCTACCGCGGAAGTCAGCCGGAGCCATCCGGAACCTGGAGCGTCGATCCCCGACTTGGCCGTCAACTGTGCCGAGCCCAAAAGTGTCCACTCCTGGGCACTTGTCCCCATAAAGGTTTCTTCCAACAAAATGCTCGCGGCCTGACCCCGATTCGGGATGAGCGCCACTAAAGTGAGCAGGGACAGGTATCTTGCAATTGGGTGTCGTCGGATTGTGGTCATTGGCCGCCGCAAGAAGGAATGCAACTACTGCTCCAAATGGGTAGGCTTGTAATTTCAATAGCTTGCGAGGTGCGTTCGGATGTCGGTGTTCCGAAATGGAATGCAATTACGGAACACGCTGTGCCGTAACGGGAATCCATCCGTTCCTATTTGTGGCGCTCACTGCGGATCGATGGCGGTGGAGCGGGAGGCCTCCACGCAGACAATGCGGCCACAGCAGACCCAGCGACGATGCACGCGATGGCGAACCAACGCAGCCAGCCCTCCGCCATTGTGACAAATACGATCGCCAGGACGGCCCGAAAGCCAATCCCCCACGTGAGGAACGGCGGCAGATTCCGTCTACGGTTTTCCAACGGGCTTCAGGTCCGCGGCCGTTTTCTTCTTGCCGAACTCAAATCGACGACCGACGATGAACTTGAGGATCAGGTGGTCCGTGGAGGACGTCATTCCAATGCCGATGCCAGCGTTGAACTCCCATTTTGGGTCCAAGTCCAAGTCGATTGCCGCCATAACCTGCTGCTGCTGGTCGCGGATCGGATCGAAACTGGTGAGGGCCCCCACGGATCCGTAGTATTCGATGCCGGCGTTCACCTTCTTGGAGAATTCGTAGCCGTACTTGAAATTGGGGGAAAACACCATGCCGGACGCAATCCCCGGCCCATGGAAAGACCGATCCAACGTGGGATTGAAGGCAAAATAAGACTTCCCGATCGTCTTGTCTATGATCGGCCGGAGCTCCAGGCTCCAAGTATCTTCGGAATACTTCGCCCGCTGGTAGCCCACTTCCGCCGAGAGGCTCAACCCAACGGGAAGCTTCCAATCCTTTGGAGCAGCAACGCGCGGTCGGATATGGCTTCCGACCCATCCGTAGCCGCCCTGAATCGGGTTGTAGCTGGTGAAGACGTAGAATCCAGTCTCGAACCAGTCCGTAATCCCGTGGGTGATCTCCAAGGTCTCGTGCAACGCATGGTTCGTGGGGACCATTCCGTTCTCCACCTTCTTGGTGCCGCTGATGGTGAAGTTGCTGTGCAGCTCCACCATGGTCTTCCCCTTGTCCATCGTTTCGGAGCCGTAAACTTGGATTTCGTAGTTCTCCTGGGCGGAAAGGCGGCACACGGCGGCTGCTGAAAACAACAGTACAAACACGAAAGATCGAAGTCTCATGAATCTATAAGGATAAGCGATGCGCCGGTACCCAACGTTACTTGTCAGTGTCGAACTTGATGCTGGTGTCCGCTCCGAACTTCCTGTAGTTCCGGAATTCGATGACGTTGCGAGAGCAATCGCTGGTGTTGCGAATGCAGCTGAGCGTTTCCGAGTGCGCCGGCAGCAGGAATTTCGTGTCGCCGATCATGACGTAGTCGTAGTCCAATGCGGTCTCCACTTGATCAAGGGCAAAGGCCTTTGGCATGTTCTGGGCCGACATTTCAATCCGCAGGACCCGGAAATTCTCCTTGTCGATCCAAATTGTGCCGCTGTAGCCGGGCTTGTAGGACTCCGACGACGCGTGGATATCCCAATTGGAGTTGCGTTTTTCGACCGTGAAATCGTACTTGAACGCTGGCCGGTTCACGATGGTCGTGGAACGCTTGTTGTGGAAATCGGCATCCGTTGCAGGGGACAGAAGGTTCAACTGGATGGTCTGGAACTCTCCAGTCGACCACGAGCCGGAGTTCTCAATGGAATCCTTGGGCGGTTTCCCGTTGACCAGCAAATTTTTATAAGATTCCTTGCCGCCCTCGCTGACCACATCGGCGGTTACGATGTCGTTGGCCTGCCAGGATGTCTTGTTTCCCTTGGTCGTCTCGGTCTGGTAGCGGGTTGTGTACTGCTTCACCACATAGTTCGGCAGGGATTCCGTGAATGTCCAAGCGGATTCACGGGCGCTCCGGATCACGGGATCACCCATCCCGGGCCCTTGGGTGGCAGCGGCGCGCGCACCGAATGCGGGCTCGTCGTCTTCACGAATCGTCTGGCTCTGGCCTGCGGGAGCCACAATGATCGGTGCCGGCAACTTGGTGACGCCGTTCGAGTCCTCCGCCTTGATACTTGGGCGCGCGCTCGGGGACGGCGGAGCATTTGCAGGGAGTGTGTTCACGGCAACGGTGTCGCTGTCCTTAGAAGGGGCTGGGCGGCCGCGGCGAAGTACGGGCGGGCCGGGGTCCTCGGTATCCCGGGCAATCGGTGCGATCGGCCCGTCGGAAGTTGAGTTAACCGCACGGCGTCGGGAAACGGTAACGCCGGAGTCCTCGTCGGGCGAGGTGATCTGCGCGCGGGGACTATCCGTCGACGCTGAGCGGGAGGTCTGCGTCGCGGGTGCGTCGGAATTGCGGCGCATCACTGGACGGTCGGGGTCGTCAATAGCTTTCGGAGCTGCCTGCTCCGGTGTGGAATCGGTGGATTCGGCGCGCGTTCGGCGCAGCACCGGACGATCAGGGTCATCCGCAGACGACGAACTGGACGAGGCTCGCTCGGAGGTGGCGGAATCCTTGTCGCCGGAGGGTGCCCGCTTCAATTTTGGCTTTTTCGACGACGCTTGGTCGTCACTGGCATCGCCGGGAAAGCCCTTTCGGATCAACGTGACCCGAAGGGCCGTGTAGTAGTTGTTGTTGTCGCGGGCGGCATCGATCTGGACTTCGTCGCCGGCGTCGAAATCGCCATAGCGAGCCTGTATTTGACCGGAATTGAAGTACCGTGTGTTCCGGTCCAGGACGATCATAATGTCGCGGCCGTCACCGGGATCCAGAGCTAGCTGGCTGGTTGCGATGCGGCGGATCTTGCCCGCCAAGGTATCCGTGGGTTGGTTCGAGGTCCGACGGCGTCCGGGAATCGGCAGACCGATTCCACCTCCACCAGGGTATTGGGTACCTTGGCCGGGGTATGGACTGCCAAACTGGGCGCACGCCGGAAAATCGGCGGCGGCCGTGAGAAGGACCAACGGAATCACGAGCCTGAAAGACATCAGACGGTGGGACGCAATGCCCGCAGGGCGCGTTTCAGGCCGGGTACACATACCGCCACTCTAGCGCTTGGGAAGGCCGGGGTCAACCGGTGCGGTCTAGGTTGGACTGACGACAGCCCGCAAGGCCTCCACCAATACGGTAGCGTCCTCATCGGAAAGCTTCATCCCGCCCTTGGTGACATAGAAAACGTCAATGGCCTTCTTCGCCTCGGTCTCGACTAGAACCACTTCAATGCTGGAGCCATGTCCCGAAATTACGGCTGCGACATCGTACAGCAGGCCGGGCCGATCCTGGGTCACAAGCTCAATCAACGTGGCACCCGGTGAGGCCCCATTGTCGAACCGGAGCCGGAAACCGGCCATTGCGTGGGCGTCCGGTTTCACACGGGGACGACGCCGGAGAAGCTCCTCCACTGAGACCTCGCCGCGAACAACCCGGGTCACGGTACGAACAACCTCGGGCACCTCGGCCGGGTTCAGATCCAAATTGCGGGCGGGATCGCCGAAAGTGAACGAATCGATCACCACGCCGTGGCTGTTGGTGAATGCTTCGGCCTTCAGAATATTGAAGCCGAAGCTGGAAAGCGCTGCCGCCACGGACGCAAACAGGAATGGACGGTCCGTGGCGACCACGGCCAATCGCCAAGCTGTATCCCGGCTTAGGGCTGCGGCCACCCCTTTCTGTCGGCTTTCCCTCTCCAACCGCTGGTGCTCCCGGATTTCATCCACGCTATGGACGCGGAAATAGCGAGGCGGCAAGCCTTCCAGGAAGTGGCGAAGCTCCGGGTCGTCCGTACCAATCGAAGGCGCGGCCACTTTTTGGCCTAATTCCCGTGTCAATTCGGCATAGGTCTGGGCGTAGACGTTCCAGAGCAGTTGTCGCCGCCATGGTGTCATTGCCTGTGGGTTCACGGCGCTGATGTCGCCATAGGTGAGCAGAACGAGGAGTTTCAAGCGTTCGACGGTGCCTGTTTTGTCGGCAATGTCCTTGATGGTTGCCGGATCGGACAAGTCCCGCTTGAAGATCGCTCCCCCAATCTCCAAATGCGCCGAAATCAAGAAGGTAACAATATCCAACGCCCGTTGGCTGATCCCGGACCGGCCCAGGACGGACTCGGCGATGCGGCTCGAGACCTCGACGTGGCTTTCCTCGGGCGTTCCCTTGCCCACGTCGTGGAACAAGAGGGCCGTAACCATCAGGTCCAAATCGTCCGTCTCCGCCACCAGGTCGGCGAACAAGTCGTCCCTCTTGCCCCGCAGGTCCAGTACCGCCTGGATTGCCACCATCGTGTGTTCGTCCACCGTGTAGCGGTGGTTGAAGTCGCGGGTGACCAGTGCATCCATTTCCGCAAGCTCCGGAAACAGTGCGAAGAGCGTTCCGCATGCGAGCATCTGCCGGAGCGCCTTGGCGGCGTGGGCTTGGCGCAGGATTTCCCGGAACGGGGGCCAAAGCTTGGGCTGGGTGGCAGCCCAACTTCGGAAGGCTTCGGTATTGCGCTCCACCCGCTCCTCCGCATCGGCCGAGAGCGGTAGTCCGTGGCGGGCGATGAAATCGAAAAGCCGCAGCACTATCTGGGGGTCTATTGCGGCCGCGTTGGAGGAACGGAAAAATACCTCGCCGTGAACGATGGAAAAATCAGAGTTCGAAAGCCGCGAAGTACGGTCGCGGAACTGGGCGAACAGGGAACTCCTCTTTGCCTCGAAGCGGTCCAACCGGCGGTTGGCGATCCGAGCGATACGACGCACTGCCCTGTAGTAACCACGTATCAGCTCCTCGGGTTCCACTCCGACCAGCGCGGCGATCTCATCCTGCCGGTTGAAGCTGAACTTGTTGTCGTCGCGCCCGGCAAGGTAATGCAGGAAACAGCGGATTTGGAAGAGGACTTCCACACCGGGCGGAACCTGCTCGTCGCCGGCACCTAGTTTCGCCAGCCAGCGGAGTACCTGCAGGTCGCGGAGACCGCCCGGTGCGTCCTTTACGTTCGGCTCCAAATGGAACAGAGTGTCCTGGTAACGCGTGTGGCGCTCCCGAGTCAGCTGGGCGATGTTGCGGCCCAGTTCGGGTTTAGGATCGCGAATCTGCCGGAAGAGCGAGGCGTCGCCGGCAAGCAGCCGGCGGTCCAGCAGGCTTACGGCGAGCTCCGCATTGCCGACATCGATCAAATTGCAGTCGGCTGGAGTGTGGACCGACTGGCTGATGCGGAGGTTTTGGTCCCACAAGTCCCGTATGCAAAGGGAAAGAGGCTCCTTGAGCGCATCTTGCGATTTTTCGTCCGGGGTCAGAATCAGAAGGTCAATGTCGGAAAACGGAAATAACTCCCGACGTCCGTAACCGCCCACCGCCACCAGCGCGAGATTTTCGGGCATCGACGCCCAGCGTTCCGTGACAATGCGGTCGACCAGCAGGGTCCTCGCATCCAGTACCGCGGCGGCGTCACGCGTGCGAAAAAACTCCTCCCTGATGGAGGCGTCAAGCTCAGCGGACGTGCTGGTAACGGGTTCTGCCACGTGCTCCTTCGGGAACTGCTAGATGGCCGCCTCGCCGCGGTCGCCGTTGCGGATGCGGATGGCTTCCACCATCTCGTACACAAAAATCTTGCCGTCGCCGATCTTGCCGCTGCGCGCCGCAGCGGTGATGGTTTCCAGAACCTCGTCGAGGCGGTCGTCGGAAACAACCAGCTCGAACTTGATTTTCGGCAGCAGGTCGACGTTGTACTCCTGACCCCGGTAGACTTCCTTGTGTCCTTTTTGGCGACCGTGGCCGCGGACCTCGGAAATTGTCATACCGTCGATGCCGACATTCTTCAAAGCTTCCTTGACGTCCTCAAGCTTGAAGGGTTGGATGATTGCTTCGATCTTTTTCATGGCAGCTCTATTCCCGACTCACGCTTCGAGTATGTACCCTTCCTCGCCGTGCTGGCTGAGATCCAACCCTTGCTCCTCGTCTTCGGCCGGGACGCGGAGGCCGATCACGGCATCGCAAACCTTTAGGATAAGAAACGTACCCACGACGGCGAGGCCGACCGCGATGGCCACGCCAATCGCTTGGTTGCCGATCTGTGCGGCGTTGCCGTCGACGAGGCCGAGCGGAATCACTTTGTTGTTGATTGGAGCGTCATTGATGGCATTGGTGGCGAAGACTCCGGTCAGGATCGCGCCGAGGGTTCCGCCCGCACCGTGGACTCCGAAAGCGTCCAGCGAATCGTCGTAGCCGAACTTCGACTTGACGGTTGTGACCATGAACAGGCAGAAGAGGCCGGCGAGGAAGCCGATCAGCAGCGCGGGCATCGGCTTTACGAAACCGGAGGCGGGCGTAATGGCCACCAAGCCAGCAACGCATCCCGAAATTCCACCCAGCATGCTGGGCTTGCCGTTGTGCAGCCATTCGCCGAGCATCCAGCTTAGGGCGGCGGCAGCTGCCGCAAAGTGAGTTGCGACAAAAGCGCTGGTGGCCAGTGACGAGGCACCCAGGGCGCTCCCGGCGTTGAAGCCGAACCAGCCGACCCACAACATGGTGGCTCCGACCACGCTCAACACCAGGCTGTGCGGTTTGACCGGCTCCTTCGGCCAGCCGTGGCGCCGGCCGAGATACAGCGCGAATACCAAGGCCGAAACACCGGAGGTGATGTGAACAACTGTGCCGCCCGCGAAATCGAAGGTTGGAATGGAGCCGCCCAGGTAGGCGTTCAGAAGTCCGCCCTTGCCCCAGACCATGTGTGCCATCGGGAAATACACCACGAATACCCAAAGGGTCGTGAACAAGGCCATGGCACTGAATTTGATCCGCTCCGCATAGGCACCGGAGATGAGCGCCGGGGTGATCACGGCGAACATCAACTGGTAGACCATGAATGTGCCTTGCGGGATTGTTCCCGCATAATCGGCATTCGGCTCCTTGCCCACGCCGTTCAGAAAGAGATATTTCAAGCCGCCGATGACGGGATTGCCCTCGGCGAAGACCAGACTGTAGCCGACCAGTGCCCAGATGACGGTAATCAGACCCATCATCACAAAACTGTGCATCATGGTGGAAAGGACGTTCTTTCGGCGGACCAAGCCTCCGTAGAACAGGGCCAGCCCCGGACTGGTCATCATCAGCACCAACGCTGCCGAAACCAACATCCAGGCGTTGTCGCCCGCCGACTGGGCGCTCTTCGCCGCAGCCTCAACCGCGCTCAGGCGCGCAGCAAGATCAGGTGCCGCCTGTGGCAGCACACCCTGCAACAACAGGGCATACGATATCTGCATGGATTGCTCTCTTACTGGGAGATTGGAACTGCCGAGACTGCTGCTGTGCGAACTGGCACAGGTTTTGCCCACGGACAGGGAGGGCAAACGTGATACGAACTACTTGTTTGCGGGAGCGCTACTTTCCTGGCCGGGTTCCGTGGTTGGGCTGGTGCCGTCCAGAATGTAAATCTTCTCGCCGGGTTTGGCGAGCTTGAGGCGCTTCCGGATTTCGAATTCCTGCTCGACCGTACTCCCGGCCAAACGGTTGATCCGATCCTGCTTCTGTACGATTTCCCGGTTCAACTTCTCATTCTTCGACTTGTAGTCGGCGATGAGGTGCCGCTTCTCAAGAAGCCCGGGAATGCCCTGCGGCCCCCGAAGGACGACAACCGCATAGGCCGTACCCGCAAGTACAGCGGCGACATAAGCGGTTCTGAGCGCGGTTATCCTCATAGGCGTAACAGGGAATGTCTCCTGCGAGACAATACTATCATTGCACGCATCCGGCTTGGAAGGCTTTGCGTGGCATGTGGGCAGGAATGACCGATAAAATAATTTTATTGAGCACATGCGGAAATCATGGGGAGGCCGAGCGGCTGGCGCGTCATCTGGTGGAGACCCGGCTGGCAGCTTGTGTGAACGTCATCCCGACGGTGAGCAGCTATTACCGATGGGAGGGGAAAGTCGAGTCGGCGTCCGAGTCGCTTTTGATCATCAAGACCTCCCGTGCGCTGTTCGAGGAAGTACGGACGGCGCTCGAAGCGGCGCATTCCTACGAACTGCCCGAGGTGCTGGCTTTGCCGATTGTGGCGGGGTCGCCGAATTACATGGCTTGGTTGGACCGGGAGATGAAAGGTGGCGATTCTGTCTGAGATCCGAGCGTTTCTTTTTGACATGGATGGCGTCATCATCGACTCCAATCCCCTACACCGCGTGGCATGGGACGAGTACAACCTCCGGTACGGCATCCAGACTACCGAAGAAATGCACGCTGCGATGTACGGAAAGCGGAATGACCAGATCGTCCGCGTGTACTTCGGCACGGGATTGACCGACGCCGAGGTGGACGCCCACGGGGAGGCCAAGGAGGTGCTCTACCGCGAATTGATGGCGGACCGGTTGGAGGAATCGCTGGTTCCCGGTGTCCGGCAGTTTGTGGCCGGGCTTGGCTCGATTCCGAGGGCGGTCGCGACAAATGCCAACCAGGCCAACCTCGATTTTGTACTCGACAGATCCGGGTTGCGCCAGTATTTTCCCGTGGCTGTGCACGGAGGCCAGGTGGCGAATCCGAAACCCGCGCCCGACGTGTATTTGCGGGCGGCGGAACTGATCGGCGTCGCCCCCCGCCACTGTGTCGTGTTTGAGGACTCAAAGGGAGGCGCAGCCGCAGGTGTCGCCGCCGGAATGCGGGTTGTGGGAATTTCCACCACCTTTGCGCATCTGCCCGGTACCGAACTCATGGTCCGAAGTTTCTCGGACCCGGCGCTACGGGAGTGGCTGGAAGCCAATCGTCTGTAGCCATAAGGAGCGTTCCGCTCCCAATGTAGCCTCCAACTGGCTCGGTTGCATGGCCGGTACCGGTCGAATTGTTGGCGATATTGTTTGGCGATATTGTTTCGCTGCCAACGCAAGAGTCCGATTGGGAATCGCTCAGCGACTAACGGTGCCTAACAATTAGCCGACTGCCCCGAGCGGGCCCTAAGCCGCAAACCCGCGAACACCACCAGGCCAGCACCGAACAGCACAATCGAACCGGGCTCGGGAGCCGCGCCACCCGGCTCGACAGCCTCTGCAGTCAGGGTGACCCGGCCGGTCGAGTAGCTCAGCACCCACTGCTCGGTCCCGTTGTTGAAATACGGGTTCCGAACTCCTGCGAATGTGCTCCCGTCGGAAGCTGGTCCGAAATACTCGATGATGTTGAAGGACTGCCCGACGGTGGGGACGAAGCCGTTGGCCAGCGACACGTTGAGCAGCCCGCCGAACTGGACGACCTCCGCACTGTCGTTGATATAGCCGAATGAGGTGTCCGAAATGATCTCGGTCAACGTCCCGTCGGTCAGAGGATTGCAACCAGCGGAACCGTCCAGCGGGGTGGCATTCGCGAAGGACAACGAGCCGCCGTTGCTGATGCTGCCGAGGCACGCGGTTCCCCCCAGAACGGAAGTGCCGTGGTTGGAAAGCGTCGCAACCTCCAACCGTGAGGTAAGGTCTCCCAACAGCGCTGTGGAATTCGTGCCGGGCTCCGCGTCCAACGTGCCGGCCACGCTGAGTTTGTTGCCGAGGACAGCAAGGTTCTGAACCGTCATCGAGTCGGCAACCGAAAACTGACCTCCGTAAAGAGCCACTTCCCCCGGGGCTTGGAGGGAATTGACCGACAAGTTGACCGGCCCGTTCGCCCTCAGGTCCAGATACAAATATCCTTCCACCGTCGCGAGGTTTGCCAGGCCGTTGCTGGTCACACCCGCGTTGATCACGTTCACTGTCCCGGCTACCGAAAGCGAAGTATTGACCGGAACATCCATGAAACCCAGTCCACCTCCAGTGATGTTCACTACACCGTTAATCCCAATGGACTTGCGGTTGTCCGGGACATAGGTTGTGTTCAGCGTTCCCGTCGAATATACGTTCAGAGAATTGGAATTCGTGAACGTGCCATCGACAGTCAGGGTCCCGCCAACGTTGAAGCCGCCGTAGTTGGTGATATTGCCCAACACTTCCCCGGTACCGTTGACGTCCAACAAATTCCGATGGTTCTGCGAGTTTCCCAAGGCGATGGAATCAACGACAAAATTGCCGTTGGAGTTCACGGCGTCCAAAACACCATTATCCGGATGGGGCCCGATGAGGACCTTGAACGTCTTGGAACTGGTGTTGTTCGGGACATTGTATGTCGCGTCGGGAGTCCAATTGGTGGTTATGTCCCAATCCCCGGTCTGGTTGCCCGTCCCGATCCACTCCGTTGTTATCTGCCCCGCCCAGCATCCGTTGGCAAGACCGATCAAGATGCACGATGTACGAACTGCTGCGCGTAGGTTCACGAAAGACTCTCCTCCGAATGGACAATTCGTCCTCACTGGGAGAAGCGAGATCCGCCGGAAACTTTAGCGGACTTTTTTCGCGATTTCCCCCCGCACCCTCTCCGCCTCGGCGACCAGTTCGCCTACAGATGCGTCCGAAGGCGCGGACTTGGCCGTCTCCGCCAACAATTGGCGTGCCTGTTCCAGCCGGTCCAATGCCGACGCCGCCCGCCCCAGGTCCGACTCAGCGGCGGCTGCGCGGATCAGCGAAATCGCGCGCGCTTTGCGCGAGATCCCGTCGGACGGGCTGTCCTTGAGGATCAGCTCGGTGATTTTCAATGCCGCCATATGCTCGAGGAGCGCTGCGTCGGCACGATGCATGATCCGGAGGGCGAGACCCAAGTCATTGTGGACATCGGTCAGGGATTTCCGAACGTTGAAGTCGGTCGGGTGCGTGTCGGCATAAGTCACCATTTCGGCGCGGACCGGTTCCAGAAAGGCAATCGCCTCGGCGGGCCGCGCGCCTGCCAGCACACCTCCCAATTGGGATTGGGCGAGCATGACATCCTGGCCGGCAAGGACGTTGTTGCGGTCCAGGCGGCTGTTCTCGGTTGCGAGCGAGATGGCACGCCGCAGCACGGCAATTGCCTCATCGGTCTCCGCCGGCAGACCGGGAGCGGAACTGGACATTGCTAGTCCCAGCACGGACCAAGCGGCAAACGTAAGCCGGCGTGAATCCGGCGTCGGGGGCCACTGCTTTTCAATCCGCTCCATGCGTGCCGCCACGCTGCGACCTATCTCACGTGCCTCCCGATACTTGCCGTAGATCGCATTGGCCTGTGCGGCAAAGTGTTCCGCAATCGCGGTATCCAATTCAATGCGCCGGTCGCCGGGGTGTTTCAGACCCCAGTCGCGGACGGGGGTGAGGGATTTGTTCCCGCTCTCCAGTGCGCAGGCGGCATCTCCCAATTCCATACAGAGCAACGCGCGGGAATGGTGGGCGAGGAATACGGCACGGGCGGCGTCGCGGGAGCCGGACACTTCACGTGCGAAAGCGTCCGCGTTCTCCACCTCTTCCTTGGAGATTGGCATGGCCTCGGCGGACCGTTGCGCTTGGGTCAAACTTGCGAGCAAGTTTCCCAAGGTTAGGATGAACGGCCGGCGCAGTTCCGGATTCTTCGACCGGTCGTCTCCCAGTTCGCGCCGGAGGCCCAGGGACTTGCGGTAGCTTGCAATGCTGTCTTCCAGACGCCCGTTGGAGGAAGAACCCTGGCCTCCTTGGATTCGTGCCAGTTTTACATACGCCTCGGCCAACTCCCGTTTTAGGGCGGGATCGCCCGCATCCTCGGCGGAAAGGGTGTCGAGGTATTTGCGCGCCGTTTGGACCACCAATTCCCGAGCTTTGAGCGTGCCGGCAACGTTGTGGATCGATGTTTCGAAGTCGAACAGGAAGACGTTGGCAAGCGACCGGACATCCCGAAAACGGCGCTGTGCCGTCCGGGCTTGCTGAACCGCCACGATTGCCGAAGTCGCGGTTGCAAGGAACGCAATGGCCGCAATCGCGACCGGCCAGCGGTGTCGGGAGACGAAACGCCCAGCCCGGTATAGGAATGAATCCGGGGTTGCGGAAACGGGATGGCCTCCCAGCCACGCGGTCAGGTCGGCGGCGAACTCGGCGACG
This sequence comes from uncultured Acidobacteriia bacterium, assembly GCA_903925015.1. Classification (GTDB taxonomy): domain Bacteria; phylum Acidobacteriota; class Terriglobia; order Bryobacterales; family Bryobacteraceae; genus BOG-234. The sequence continues at coordinate 19,542 of CAIYDY010000302.1, read as the reverse complement.
GTGGAGTAGCGGCGCGACGGGTCCTCGCGCATCGCCTTGGCCAGGATATTCCCCAAATCGCCCTTTGGCGCCCGCTCCAACAATTTCGAGAGCACCGCGGCCAAGAGGTAAACGTCGGTCGACGTGGTGGCGGGCTCGCCGCGCAGCTGCTCCGGACTGGCGTATTCCGGCGTCATTGCCCGCGTGACCTTGCCGTTCGACTCGCCCAGGATTTGGGCGATGCCGAAGTCGAGGAGCACCGGGACGCCCTCCCCTGTTACCAGGATGTTGTCCGGCTTGATGTCCCGGTGGACCACCAGATGCCGGTGGGCGTGCTGGACTGCCCCGCAAACCTCCAGCATGAGCCGGACGCGGGCGGTGGGCGCGAGTTTGTGCGCATCGCAATAACTGTCCAGTGCCATGCCGTCCACGTACTCCATCGCGAACCACGGCAGTCCTTCAGCCGTCGCCCCGGCATCGAGGAAGCGGGCAATGTTGGGGTGTGAAAGCCGGGCAAGAATACTGCGCTCGCGCTGGAAGCGCTCGAGCAGTTGGTCCGTCTCCAAGCCACGGTAGAGCAGTTTGACCGCTGCGGTCTGTTCCACCACGCCGTCGCACCGTTCCGCCTTGTAGACGACCCCCATGCCGCCCTGGCCGAGCAATTCGAGCGTGCGCCAAACGCCGAGCCGCATCTGGGCGGAAGAGTCCGCGAGGTCTCCCGCTGTGCGGCGGATCGGCCCTTCGATCATCCCGTCGGTAAGGGCGTCGGCGGCCAAGAGATCCTCGACCTCCTGCCGGACATCGGGGTTGGGCGCACGTCGGTCGAGCTCAGCCTGCTGCTGGTCGGGTGGCAGTGCCACGAGGTCGTCAAAAAGCTGGCGAACTTCCGGTGTCATTGCATCAATTCCTTTTTGAGCCATGCCTGGCCAAGGCGCAGGTCGTGGCGGACGGTGTGGACGGAGATTTCGAGCGCGGCGGCTGCTTCCTCTGCGGTCATGCCTGCGAAGAACCTCATTTCGAGGAGGCGGGCTACCTGGGGATCGCGCGCCGCGATTCGTTCCAGCGTGCGGTGGACGTCGAGCACCGATTCCAAGTCCAAGTCCTTGGTAGGCGAGGAAATGGAGCCGGGCTTGGTCAGCGGCAGCGCAGCACCTCCGCCCCGCTTTTCAGTTGCGCGGGCGCGGGCATGGTCCACCAGGATGCTCCGCATCATGCGGGCGGCCAAGGCGTAGAACTGGGCGCGGGATCGGACGTCGGCGGGCAGGTTGGACCCAAGGCGCAGGAATGCCTCGTTGACGAGGGCGGTTGGCTGGAGCGTGTGGGCAGACCGTTCTCCTCGCATTTGGCCGGACGCGAGGTGGTGCAGGTGGTCGTAAACCAAGGGTGCGAGGAGGGACAGGGCATCCGGGCTGCCCTGTCCCAGCTCCACCAAATGTTTGGTGATTTTGCCGGGCCTGGAGTTATCCATTGGGCTCGCCATGGAACCCATTATGGCCTGGATCTTCTTCAGGCCATCCGCATGGTAAGGCCGCCGTCGAGCACAAATTCCTCGCCCGTGATGAAGTTGTTCGTCACCACGGTTTCAATCACCTGTGCAACCTCGTCCGGCGTCCCTTCGCGGTGCAGCGGAATACGGTTTTCCAGATTGTTTTTCACCTGCGCCTCGGTCAGCATGTCCTGGAAGCGCGTGCGGATCACGCCGGGTGATACGCAGTTCACCCGGATATTGTGGTCGGCCAGTTCCCGGGCCAAAACCCTTGCGAACTGCGGCAGGGCACCCTTCACGATGGCGTAGGCGGCGGCACCGAGCACGCCGCGCTTTCCGGCGGTCGATCCGAGCAGCACAATCGCGCCCTCGCGGTTCGGGATCATGTGCGGTACCGCTGCGCGGCACAAATGGAACGCGGCATGCACGTGGACTGCGAAGGCATGGTTCCAGACTTCCTCGGAAACCGTCATCATCGATCCCGGTGCGGCGGCTCCCGCATTGTGGACCAGCACATCCAACCGGCCCAGCGCCTCCACGGTTTCAGCCACGACTCGCAATGCGTCGTCGGGAACCGCCATGTCGGCTGCCAGCGAAACGCAGCGCCGGCCCAATGCTTCAACAGCGGCCTGAACTTCGAGAGCGGCATCGGAACTGGCGTCGCGGCTCTGGACCGCGATGTCCGCCCCGGCCTTCGCCAAACGTATCGCGGTCGCGGCTCCAATGCCACGCACTCCGCCTGTCACCAAACAAACTTTTCCGTTGAGATCCACAGTCGAATTATATTCGCTGGGCTAAAGCAGCTTGCGCAGGAACACGGCGGGGTGGATGCCCTTTGTGCCGTCCAACTCAGCGACTTGGTGGCGGCACGATGTTCCGGTTGCGACGAGCACATCGCCCGGTTCCATCTTGCGCACCGCCGGCAGCAGCTTCCGTTCCGCGATGGCCGTCGAGACATCGTAGTGGTCTTTGGTATAGCCAAACGAACCCGCCATGCCGCAGCAGCCGGCATCCAGATCCACCACCCTCGCCCCAGGAATTCGGGATAGAAGCGCCACCGATGCAGCCAGGCCCCCCATCGATTTCTGGTGGCAGTGCGCATGGAGAAGCACCTTGCCGGCGAAACGTTGCGGGAAAAGATCCACTTCCAGCGCGGCCTCCTCGAAAGACCGGCACGCCGCCGCGACTTCCCGGGCCTTCTCTTGGAGCGTCCCGCGCAGCAGTCCGATGGCGTCATCCTTCACCGCAGACATGCAGCTCGGTTCTGCGAACACGATCTTGTCACCCCGTTCCGCCACCGGGTGCAGCGCCTCCACAACCTTTGCCAATTGCGCTCGTGCTTGGCGAAGAAGCCCCTGCGAAATCAGCGGACGCCCGCAGCAGCCGGGACGGACCACATCCACGCGGCATCCCCCGCGTTCCAGAACCTCCACCGCCGCGATGCCGATTTCCGGATCATAGTGGTTGGTAAACGTGTCGTTGAAGAAAACAAAACGCTTGCCCGACTGCATTGGAGGATGCTTCGCAGCCCAGCTGGCAAACGTGTCCTCCCTCCACTCGGGCAACGTGCGCCGGGGGTCGATGCCGAGCAGTTTCTCGTTGACCCAGCGGGCCGCCGGACTCTTCGCGATACGGTTGGCGAGCGGCGCGAAGCGGCTCCCCAGAACTGCGACTTTCGCGACATTTCCGAGGGCAAGCGCCTTTGCGGGAACCCCGTGGCGCCCGTAATAGTCGGCCAGGAACTCGCTCTTGAACTTGGCCATGTCCACTCCGACGGGGCATTCGGCCTTGCAAGCGCGGCATTCCAAACAGAGGTCGAGGGCCTTCTTCACTCCCTCGTCGCCCATCCCCGATTCATCCAGCTTTCCGTTCAATGCCAACCGTAGGACGTTGGCACGGCCCCGAGTGGAATCGGATTCCTCGTGCGTGGCCATGTAGGAGGGGCACATGTTGCCGGAAAGCTTCTTGCGGCACGCCCCTACGCCGCTGCACATTTCCACCGCTCCGCCCATGCCACCATATTCGGAATAATCGAAAAACGTGTGGGGTTTGGCCGTTTCATAGCCCGCGCCGTAACGGAGGTTGGACGTGAGGGGCGGCGCATTTGTAATCTTGCCCGGATTGAAGAGGTTGTCGGGGTCGAAGGTGCGCTTGATCTCGCGGAACGCCTGGTACAGTTCGGTGCCGAACATGCGCTCCATGAACGGGCTGCGGACGAGTCCGTCACCGTGCTCGCCGGAAAGTGCGCCGCCGAATTCGAGGACCAAGTCCGCGACTGCCGAGGCAATGGCTTCGAATTTGCGAATGCCGTCGGCAGTCTTCAAATTTATGACCGGTCGGACGTGCAGGCATCCCACCGATGCATGCGCGTAGATTCCCGCAGTGGTGCCGTGCGCGTGGATGATGTCCAGGAACCGCTCGATGAACGCAGCCAGTTTCTCCGGTGCCACAGCGGTATCTTCCACGAACGAAATGGACTTGGCATCTTCCCTTGACGCCATGGAAAGACCAAGTGCCGCTTCCCGCAGACTCCAGATGCGTGCCTGGGCGGCGGGCTCGGTCTCGGAATGGTAGTGGTAGCCGTGGCCTTTGGCGCGGAGGTCCGCTTCCAGCGCGGCGAGCCTGGGTGGCAAATCCTCCTTGCGGTCGGCGTAGAATTCGACGCACAAGGACGACGCCGGATCGCCGACAATGAACGACGCCCGAATTTTCGCCAAGTTGGCGTTCTGGCGGGTGTTGTCGAGAATCGCCTTGTCCATGACCTCGACGGCGGAGGGGTTGTGGGCCAGGATCGCCGGTGTCGCCGCAAGGGATGCCAGAAGATCGTTGAAGAGCACCACCATCACGGCCTTGAACTTCGGCAGGGGAACGAGGCGGAGCTTGGCTTCCAGGATGACTCCGAGCGTCCCCTCGGAACCCACCATCATTTTCGCGAGGTTGACGGGCTTGGTCGTGTCGACGAATTCATCGAGGTTGTAGCCGCCAACGCGCCGCTTGATCTTGGGGAAGCGGCGGTCAATTTCTTCGACGTGTTTGCTGGCAAGATCCAGCACAGTCGCATAGCACTTGGATTCGAGGTTCCCGCCCGCCGGAATTCGCTCGCGGGAAACGTCGGCAAATTCCGCAATGGAACCATCCGAAAGCAGCACCGTCTGCTCCAGAACGTGGTCAATGGTCTTGCCGTACAGGACACTGCGCGCACCGCTGGAATTGTTCGCCATCATGCCGCCGATGGTGGCCCGGCTGGCGGTGGAGATATCGGGCGCAAAACGTAGGCCCAGCGGCACAAGCTGGGCGTTTAGTTCGTCGAGGACAATTCCGGGCTCCACACGGACCCACCGCTCGGCGGCATTGATCTCCAGCACCCGGTTGTAATACTTCGAGATGTCGATTTGCAGGCCCTCGCCGATCGCCTGGCCTGCCTGCGAGGTGCCTCCGCCCCGCATCGTGACCGGGCAGTGGAACCGTCGGCAGACGGCAACGGTCACTATGATGTCCTCCCGCGTCCGGGGGATGACCACTCCTAGCGGCTCAATCTGATAAACACTGGCGTCGGTGGAATACAGGGTGCGGGAAATTTTGTCGAACCGTACTTCACCAGAGATCCGGCGGCGAAGTTCGTCCTGTAAGGAGGTTGCACCAGTTACGGTGCCGATTTGGACAAGGTCGCTCATCGGCGCAACCCCAGTCTATCAGCCTTCGCGGGAACTACCGCTGGCGGGCGCGTGATTGGTCGCCCGGTAGAGTCATGGCCCCGACCACAGCATCGAGCCCGTCCTTCCGGGACAAGAGCGCTCCGCTGGCAAGGTACAGATTCGCGTAAATGTCGGCGGTGGGCCACGAAACCTGCCATTCCACAGTACCCCGGAAATTCTTCAACTGCGGCCAAGTGTCGGCGACGGGCACGAACATCTGGGTGACGGAATCGAAGGTCAGGTTGTCTTGGAGCACCACCGTGCCCTTGGGATCACGGAATGTGAGATCGAGCCGGGTATAGCTGGTTTCGGAGACGAAAGCGAGTTCAGCGCCGAAACCCGCTTCGGCGTCCAGCCGCAGTGGCATCATCGACCGGCGCTCTGACTCGGGAGACAAGGGGAGCACGAAGGACTGGAGAACCTTCCCGTCCGCCTTCTTCAATATGTTGGCGGTCGCACCGACCGCTCCGCCGCTGTAGAGGATCAACCGGGCGTACCCGCGGGTAAGTTTTTCCGCAGTGCCAGCCGTGTTGATGGTGATGCTGCCGCCGGGTGCGATTGTTGCATCCACGCTGTCGTCGGCCAGCATGGTTCCGGCCAGCATTGGTGTTGCAATCAGTCCGGCCTTCCAAGTCTCGGCGAATCCCTTGGGGGTGACGAACGCCAGATGGATTGAGGCGTCGGTCTTGCCCAGATTTGCCAGGACGATTTCGGTGGACCAGCCGGCTCCGTCATACACCAGCGGAATCACAGTGTCGTTGTCATTGACAACACCGGGATACGCGGCACTGGTTAGCGCGACGAGAGAACAAAATACACGACGCAACATCACCCGAAGTATACGTCCCGAATGTGACGCCGGAATGAACCCCTTACAATCGGGTCATGGCCCGGACATTCGAAACAGCGTCGGGAATTCCGGTGGAACCCTTCTACACCGCACAAGACGTGGCCCCCGGCTTCGAGGTGCCCCGGCCCGGCGAATTTCCCTACACCGCTGGAATCCACGAAACCATGTACCGCGGCCGCCTCTGGACCATGCGGCAGTTCGCCGGGTTCGCAACACCCGAAGAGACCAACCGCCGTTACCGCTATTTGCTCGAGCAGGGCCAAACTGGGCTTTCCGTGGCATTCGACCTGCCCACGCTAATGGGTTATGACTCCGACGATCCGGCGGCATTCGGCGAAACGGGGAAATGCGGGGTCCCGGTTTCGTCGCTGGAGGACATGGAGACCTTGTTCGACGGCATCGCGTTGGATACGGCCTCCGTCTCCATGACGATCAATTCCCCCGCCGCCCCCATCTGGGCGATGTACTTGGTGGCAGCAGAAAAGCAGGGGGCAGACCTGCGCAAGCTTTCGGGGACACTCCAAAACGATGTCCTGAAGGAATACATCGCCCAGAAGGAGTACATCTTTCCGCCGCGCCCCTCCATGCGGATCGTGACCGACACCATCGAGTTCGGCACGGCGCACACACCGCGCTTCAACCCGATCTCGATCAGCGGGTACCACATCCGGGAGGCGGGCTCGACCGCTGTCCAGGAACTCGCCTTCACGTTGCGCGACGGCGTCGAATATGTGGAATGGGCCCTTGCCCGTGGACTCCGCATTGACGATTTCGCGCCGAGGCTCAGCTTTTTCTTCAACGCCCACAACGATTTCTTCGAGGAGATCTCCAAATTCCGCGCAGCCCGCACCCTCTGGGCCCACCTGATGCGAGACCGTTTCGGGGCGAAGGACGAACGCAGCCTGAAGCTCCGCTTCCATGCGCAGACTGCCGGTTCCACCCTCACGTGGCAAGAACCGCACAACAATGTGGTCCGTACGGCCCTCCAGGCGCTGGCGGCCGTGGCGGGTGGTGCGCAATCGATACACACAAACTCACTGGATGAAGCATATGCTTTGCCCAGCGAGCACGCGGCAACTCTCGCACTGCGCACGCAGCAGGTGCTGGCGCACGAAACCGGCATCGCCGCCTACCCCGACCCATTCGGCGGCAGTTATTTCGTGGAGAAACTGACGGCGGAACTCGGAGACCGCGCTCGGCAGTTGATGGGGCGGGTGGACGCGATGGGCGGGATGATCCCGGCCATCGAGCAGGGATTCCCCCAAGCCGAAATCGCTGCGGCCAGCTACGCTCAGCAGAAGAAGGTGGAGTCCGGGGAGACCGTTGTTGTGGGTGTGAACCGCTTCGTTCAGTCCTCCGACGGGGCCAAGCCCTTGGAGACCTTACGGATCGACCGAGCCGCCGAGGAAATCCAGTGCGCCAAGTTGCGCCGACTGCGGTCTGCACGCAGCAACGAAAGTGTTCGGCGCGAGCTAACGCGGCTGCGGCGCGCGGCGGAGTCCGATACCAATTTGATGCCCGTTTTGATGGACGCCGCCAAGCAGTACGCCACTTTGGGAGAGATATGCTCTGCCCTTGCGGACGTGTTCGGACGGTGGGTGGAAAAGCCTGCGGTTTGAATCGTTTGGTCATTGCGGCCAGGGCCATACCGCATCCGAAGCGGTATCGTTTGGGAACTGCCTGTGTATGACGTCTTCAAGAATCGGGGACGGATGCAGTCCGCCCCGTCATCGCAAGAAAAACGCCCGACTCGATAGTTGACAGATACGGGAAGTGATTACGGATTGTCTTCGCGCTCTTTTCTGCCGCAGTGGTGGTCCGTGATTCGAGATGGGTGTTTGTGGCCGTAGGTGTCCGATTTCTTGGGATAATTAATAATAATATTTTGATTTATTATTTGATTGTTGTTTCCGTTAATTGAGCTATTCGGCGTCCCGGAGCTTGGTATAGTTTGTTGGACGATTGGCACGTCAGGTTTGCCCGGCTCCTTAGCTCCGATCACGACCGGGGTCATCATCAGGGCCACGATCACGACGACAAATCCCGCAATTATTGGGGAGTAATTCAGTATCGCTATTGCCGTCTGTATGACGGCTGCTATTGTTTGCACTGTCTCTGTATACATGTGTTTTATCTCCATTTATCCTTCCTTCTTCTTGCCCAATCGGGGACTCAATGGGCGAGCCTTGATTCGGCGGTGAACCGTCCCCGTGCCGACCGATAAACCTTGCGAGCTGTCGCGACTAATATCGCCACTTGATAATGTCGCAATTGATGATTTCCTCATGGAACCATCTTACCAGTTCACAAACTCTTTGTCAAGTAGTTTCCGCGCATGTTTAGCAGGGCTATGGTATAGTATTCCGCAAACTCTTGATCGCATCCCGCGTCGAGCTTAACCAACTTGCCAAATTGGGCAAGCTGGATCAATCTGGGTCTGTGGGAGCGGATACCCCACTGCAGTCTCGCGACCCGGTGTAGTCGGGCGATGTTCGCACTACCGCGTCGGCACTGGGATTTGGTTTCGAAGAAATCGTCAGCGTTGTGTGTTCGCTCACGCCGAAAGACTTCTACAAGAGCATGACCACCCACGCGGATCATCGAATTTGGCAAGACGTCTACCGCCCGACAACAACGGCCGGGGACGTCTACCTCAAGCTGATAGTCGTGGATGATGTCTTGGTGGTGTCCTTCAAGGCGTTATGAACTTTTTCAATTTAAAAATTAAATTCCAGAAGGAGCCACGCCAATGAGATGCCCAAATTGCGGCGGCGCGAATCTCGTCCGCGATACCCGCGACATCCCCTACACCTACAAGGGTGAAGCCACAGTCATCCCTTCCGTGCGTGGTGAGTATTGCTCCGCGTGCGCGGAGGGCGTCCTCGCGGCACCGGAATCCAAACGGGTGAGCGCGGCCATGCTCGAATTCAACAAACAGGTCAATGCCTCCATCGTCGATCCGGCATTCATCGCCCGCGTCCGGAAGAAACTGGTCCTCGATCAAGGGGAGGCAGCCGAGATTTTCGGAGGCGGCGCGAACGCGTTCTCTCGCTACGAGAACGGTAAGACGAAGCCGCCGCTTTCGCTGGTGAAGCTTCTCATGGTTCTTGACCGTCACCCGAGTCTTCTGAGCGAAGTTCGGACACCAGCAACCGTGACATAGAACTCCATGCTGGGCTGCCCGACATCACGGCGTAGGTCTCTACGCTCAAGACATCGGCATCGCGATTGGGTTCCATGCCGACGGCCAGCTCTTCCGGCACCTCGTGATCGTGGGACGGCTCCAGCAGTTCCGCGTTGGCGGCAATCCACCCATCGGGACCTCGATCCCGATGTCTTCTCCCCGCCCCAGACTGGCGGTCTTCCTGGCAGTCAACACAGAGATCCGGACCGACCGGGCCTTAGAGCGCTGATCGGAAGGAGTAGCCGGTGATTTCGTGGCAGACTCGCGACCGGTTTTGATGGACGCCGCCAGGCACTACGCTACCTTGGGAGAGATATGCTCCGCGCTTGCGGACGTGTTCGGACGGTGGGTGGAAACGCCTACGGTCTAGGCGTCCGGAACGCAGGGAAACGCGCTCTGAAAGCATGAACACACCCATTCGAGTGCTCGTCGCAAAACCCGGATTGGACGGCCACGACCGCGGCGCGAAGGTTATTGCAAGGGCCCTTCGCGACGCAGGCATGGAAGTCATCTATACTGGTTTGCGACAGACACCGGAAATGATTGTCAACGCCGCCCTGCAGGAAGATGTGCGGGTGATTGGCTTGTCGATCCTCTCCGGCGCGCACAATGTCATCGTTCCCAAAGTGATGGAACTGCTGCGCGGGAAGGGTATGTCAGACGTGATCGTAATCGTAGGTGGCATTATCCCGGACGAAGACGCCCGGGAATTGGTTCAACAAGGCGTAGCACAGGTTTTCCAGCCGGGGGCCTCGCTCGATGGCATTGTGGCGTTCATCAAAGCCAGGTGCATTCGACCGGCATTTATGGGACAGGTCCCCGGCGGTCAACATGACGCCATTTAATTCCGCGAAGGTGGATATGGAAAAGCACCTGAAGATCGCAGTCTTCATTGACTTCGACAACATAGAGATCGGCGTGAAATCCACGCTGCAGCGCGAATTCGACGTTTCCGTGGTTCTGGAAGCCTTGAAGGAGCGGGGTGAGATCATCACCAAGATCGCTTACGCCAACTGGGGCAAGCTGGAAAATTCCACTCGCCAACTTTCGGAGTACGCGGTTCAAATGGTGCAACGCGACCCGTCGCCCCGTGGCGACAAAAACGGCGCGGACATCAACCTCGCGCTGGATGCGCTGGAACTGGCGTTCACGCACCACCACATCAACGCCTTTTGCATCGTCAGCGGCGACAGCGACTTCATCGCGCTGGTGAACAAGCTCAAGCAGTACGACAAAACCGTGTTCGTGGTCGGCGGCAAGGCCTTCACCAGCACGATCCTGCAGAAGAACTGCCACGAATTCATCAGCTACGAATCCATGCTGGATGATTCGAGGCCTTCCCGCCCGCGGCAGCAGCAGAACAACAAGCCGCAGGAGCAGGTGGTGATTGACCGTCCGGAACGGGAGCGGCCCGAACGACAGGAACGTCCGGAACGCCAGGACCGGCCTGAGCGCCAGGAACGCCAACAAAACGGTGGCCAGCAGCAGGGAGGCGGACAGCAGAACAAGCGTCCGTCACTCGACCTGCACCAGGCGATGCCCCTCGTGGAGCGCGCTCTCCAAGTGTTGGAGCGCCGCGAAGTGCGTCCACAGCTCGGCTTGCTCAAGTCCACCATGCTGCAGCTCGATTCGAGCTTCAGCGAGCGCGCCTACGGTGCCGGATCATTCACAGACTTCATCGACAAGCTGAAGCGGACCGATTTGATCATCGTCACCGGTGGCGAAGGCAAGTACATGATCCAGCGCAAGCGCAACGGCGCACCGGAGAAAACGGTGAAGCCGGAAGAGGCGCTGCCATGCCTCCGGGACGTGCTGGAAAACCATCGCTTGGAGATGGAAGACGGCGTTCTGGCCGACGACCTGCTCGGCTGGGTGAAGGAAGAGGCGCCAACCTTCGATTGGACCCAGTTCGGCTTCCAGGAGTTCAGCGAACTGCTCAATTATGCGCAGGACAAGACCGTGGTCCGCGTGGTGCCGGAAGAGGCCAACGGCTTGGTCGTATTCCTCGGTGCCGAATTCCATCCCCCGGCCATCCCGGAGCCGGAGCCGATCCTTATTCCTGACATCGTGGAGGACGAGGAGATTGAGGAGCCCCAGCCGATTGTTCCCGGACAGCCGACTGCGGACTCGCCCCGAGTGAAGAAGGGTACCCGCAAGGTAGCCGCTTCCGGTCCGGAAGTGGACGGCAACGTCGCTCCGGCACCCAAACGGGCCCGCAAGGCAGCCGGTTCCGCAGCCAAGGCCGCCCCGAGGAAACGCAGCAAGCCTGCGGCATCTTCGGCGAAGTCCGAACAGTAAACCGCATACATCGCAGTCCTGCTTCCCGGATAGGCGTAAACTGGGAAACGACCATGGGATGGCAAAAAAACCGGGAGAGAAATACTCTCCCGGGCTTACTCTCCGCCGGTGACGCAGTCGCCTCCAGCGCCGCGATACGACGAATTTGCCTACTTATCGGCGGTGCCATGGTGCCTTCTGCTTGGGCGGACTGGACTGTTGGCAACCGTTCCGCACTCTTCGTTTTAGCATTCCAAGCCCTATCAATCGCGGCGGCGGCAGCGGCAAACTACTTCGGACGCACAAGCTCCGCGACATCCCTCCTTTGCTATTCGGCCTTGGCCGCAGGCACAAGTTTTCTCTGCATCAGCACAAAGGGCTTTTACGACCCTGCCAGCCTGATGTATCCCCTCATCCTCGTCATCGCAGCCATGTTGTTCAGTGGACGGCACTTTCGCGTCTTCACGGTGGCGGTGGGTGCCAGCATCGCGCTGGTCCAAACGATGGAGATCGTCGGATGGACGCGGACCGCGGCCGAATTCAAGGACTTGGCGGTTGTGGACGTCGCTGTCATTGCGGCGATTACCGCTGGCGTCAGCGCCATCCTGGTGGAGCAGTTGCGGCGAAGTCTGGCACGTTCGAGGCAATACGGAGCCGCCATGCAGTCTTTGGTTTCCAGCAGCACTGGCCCGGGACAGCAATTTTTCGACGCAGCGGCAATGGAATTGTCCAGATTGTTACCACCGTCGACTGTGGTCATTGGAATTTTCCCAAACGCCCGGCCCGGCTGCCTCCAGACCCTCGCATTGGTGGAGGACGGGAAGCCTGTGCTCAACCGCGAGCTCGAAGTAACCGGCACATTGTTTGCCATGGACCACCGCTCGCGCGAGGATTCCGGCGAGGGTTGGGTGCGTGTTGACGGTGCCCAGCTGCGAATTCCTACGGGGGTCTCTTCGACACGGAAGAGCTTCAGCCTATCCGCACCGCTGCGGAGCCCGTCGGGCGCGGTACTCGGGTTGATGGCGTTGGTTACGGAAAGGCCCGTGGTTTTGGACACCTTGGGCGAGTCGATACTCTCCGTCTTTGCCAACAGCGCGGCTGGTGTCCTTGCCTTGCGGAGTGAAGCCGAGGCGCTCAAGGAGAGCGAGGGCCGGTTCAGCAAGATCGTCGAGAGCGATGTGGTGGGAGTTGTGGTCGGCGACGAGACCGGCGTCCTGGAGGCCAGCGATTACTTCCTCTCGATGCTGGGCTATTCCCGCCAGGACTTCGTTGCGGGAATGTTGCCTTGGAATCAGGTGGTACCCGAAGACCAGCGCCAGCTGGCGGAGGCCTCCATCGCAAGCCTGAGGAGCACGGGCGCAAGCCCCGCGAACGAAAGACGCTTGGCGAAGAATGGCGGCGGGAGGATTCCGGTCTTGGTCGGAGCCGTCGCCATCAAAAATGATCCGCTGGTCTTTCTCGCCTTCGTTATGGACCTGACCCGTCAAAAAAGCTTGGAAAAGCAATTCCTGCAGGCGCAGAAGTTGGAGAGTGTGGGGATTCTTGCCGGGGGCATCGCACATGATTTCAACAACCTGCTGACCGTGATCACTGGTTACAGCTCCATGCTGGCGTCACGACTCGCGGAAGGCGGCCGGGATCGGGAGCTGGCTTGGCGCATCTTCCAGACAGCGGAATCGGCAACCAACCTGACCCAACAGTTGCTGGCGTTTAGCAGAACCAATCCGACCAATCCGGTGCGGGTCCGGGTGAATGACGTCGTTTCGAAATCGCGGGAGATGATCGACCGGCTGTTGGGTGATTCGTTGCGGCTCGAAACCGTGCTGGAAGCCAACCCCGACGAGGTGGATGCCGATCCCACCCAGATCCAGCAATGCCTGATGAATTTGGCGCTGAATGCACGCGATGCCATGCCAGGTGGCGGCAGGATCACCATCCGGACCCGCAATACCGTAATTTCGCCCGTGGGTTTGCCCGGGCTGGAGGGTCCGGTCGGCCCGTGCGTGGCAATTTCGGTGCATGACCGTGGCGCGGGAATGGACGAGGATACGATGGCCCGGATCTTCGAGCCATTTTTCACCACCAAGGCCCCGGGGAAGGGAACCGGGCTGGGACTTTCGACCGCGTACGGAATCGTGAAGCGTTGGGGCGGGAAATTGAAGGCTGAAAGCAGGGTGGGATTCGGATCCGTGTTCACCATGACCTTGCCCTCCGCGGCCCCACCGCTTGGCGCGACGGAACACGGTCACGGACCGACTGGCGCGGAAGCTGTCGCCCGGGGTGGCAAGGAACAGATTTTGGTGGTGGAGGATCGCGACGATGTCCGGGCATATGTGGTGCAGGTTCTGGAAGACTTTGGATACAGTGTCTTCCGCGCGTCCGGCGGCGTAGAGGCGTTGGAAATCCTGGGGCGCGAGAAGGGGACGGTCCGTTTGCTGCTAACGGACATCGTGATGCATGGCATGCGGGGGACGGAGTTGGCGGTAGCCGCCAAACGGCTCAACCCTGCGCTCCGTGTTCTATTTATGACGGGCCATGCTGCCGAAACCAGCGACTCCAACGCAGCGGCACGGATGCAAGTGATCGAGAAGCCGTTCGCACCGAATGAGTTGGCGTCAAGGGTTCGCGAAATCCTGGACACGCGCCCGGAATAGTTGCTCGCGGGCTAAAGTTTTCCTCCGGTGTTGCCGATAGAACAATCGTAGGGGGACCTTTGATAGGATCTGGGGAGCTAACAACCATGAAGACCACGTTCCTCCTTCCATTAACCGCGCTGTTGTGCGCACTCACCTTGCACGGCCAGATTGCACCGGCAAAGCCGAGCGCCCTGGACCCGCTCCGGGCGGCCAGGCTCGACCAGGCACTGCAAGGATATGTGGACGATGAGAAGATCGCTGGTGCGGTTGCCTTGGTCTTGCGCGATGGAAAAGCCGTCTATGAAAAGGCGGTGGGCTGGGCCGACAAAGAGGCCGGGCGGAAGATGACGCCGGATACAATCTTCCGAATCGCCTCGCAGAGCAAGGCCTTCACCAGTACCGCGATCCTTGCACTGGTCGAGGAAGGAAAGATTGGCCTGACGGAGCCCGTCTCGCACTTCATCCCGACGTTTGCCAAAACCACGGTCGCGGTCAGGGGTTCCGACGGGTCTGTCTCGACCGTACCCGCCAAACGGCAGATTACCATTCACGACCTCCTGACGCACACGGCCGGGATCTCCTATGGCACCGATAGCCAGGTTGCATCTCTATACTCTCCGAAAGGACTTGGCCCGAGCGCTGGCAATGGCTGGTACACAGCGGATAAGGACGAGCCAATCTGCGAGACGATGTCGCGGCTCGGGACGTTGCCTTTCGTATCCCAGCCCGGCGAGGCTTACGTCTACGGATACAACACCGACATTTTGGGATGCGTGGTGGAGAAGGCGTCCGGAATGGCGTTGGACGAATTCATCCGGACACGGATCACCGGGCCACTGGGGTTGAAAGATACGCGGTTCTATGTTCCTCCTGCCGAGAAGGACCGGTTGGCCGCAGTTTACGCCAGTTCAAACGGGAAATATGTGCGGTCTGCAGAAGGGTCGAAGGGCCAAGGTTCCTATGTGGAGGGCCCGCGGAAGAGCTTCTCGGGCGGGGCGGGCTTGACTTCCACGGCACGCGACTACGCCCGGTTTCTCGAAATGATCCGAAATGGCGGGGCCTTGGACGGAACGCGGATTCTGGCACCGCGCACGGTCGCACTGATGACGACAAATCAATCGGGCATGCTGCATTCGAATTCAGGCCTCGGTTTCGGCTACGGATTCGAGACTGTGGATCGCTATGGTGCAAGCGGCATGGCCGGTATCGGGGCATTTGGCTGGGGAGGTGCCTACGGCAGCACCTACCAAGTGGATCCACAGAGCCGGTCTGTGCTGGTGCTGATGATTCAATTGATGCCCAATGCCACTGATATCCAGCCCAAGTTTTACTCGCTGGTCTACCAGGCGATAGTCCAATGAGCGCTCCGACCCTGCGGGTACCCTTCGCGATCCTGTTTGCCTTGATGCTGGGCGCGGCGTTCCTTTCCACGGGAGGAGCGGAAGTCAACGCGGTTTCGAAGATCACTGAAGGCGTCTGGTTCCGTGAAGGGGACCTCAAGAATTTGGGCCACTGCAACAACACGATCATTGAAATGAAGGACTACCTGATTGTGGTCGACGCGAATTTTCCGAGCGGTGCACGCCTGACAATGGATGCAGCGCGAAAAGTTTCCCCGAAGCCCGTGAAATATGTTTTCATCACCCACCACCACGGTGACCACGACTACGGCGCTGCCGTCTGGTCGGCAGCGGGTGCGACCACGCTGGCTTACAAGGTGGTGGCGGAGGAAATTCAGCGTTACGAACCCTACCGCTGGAAGAACACAGCTAAATCGCGTCGGGATGTTGCCGAATTGAAAATGGACGCGCCCGAGTTGCCCAGGCAAACCTTCGACAAGTCCCCGTTCATGCTGAAGGACTCGACGCGCGAAGTGCAATTCCATTTTTTCGGTTGGGCACATACTCGCGGCGACGGTTTCGCTTGGTTGCCGAAGGAGCGGGTCTTGGTTACGGGCGATGCTGTTACGAATGGCCCTCACAACAATACGGCTGACGCCAGTCTTGGCAACTGGCCCGTGGTGATGGATGCAGCCGCAAGGTTGATGCCCCTCCACGTGCTTCCCGGACATGGTCCGGCAGGCGGTCCGGAACTGTTGACCGGGCAAGCGGCGTTTATGCGGGAATTAATGGGGGCTGTCCGTGAAGCCGTCGGCGAAGGCAAGCTTCTAAGCGACATCGTCACCATGAAGGAAGACAAGGCGATTGCGACCTCGTTGAAGTTGCCGGACTCTGTCAGCAATTGGACCGGACACTCTCTGCCCGAGCAGGTCGTAAACGCCTACAACGAGACGGTGCAAAAGAGGCCAGCCGGGGAACTCCCCCATAATTGATATATTGATCGTTTGTGTCTTAGTCGATTGACGAGGATAGGCACGAGGATGGGGAGACCGGCTGATTGCGATTCATCGGAAGCGTACTGCGAGTTTACAGCTACATTTTTGAAGCGATTCTCTCGCTGATGGCGTTGGCAATGTCGGCGGTAGTCGCGACGAGCCAGCACCAGACGATAAAGATCGGCTGGCTGCCATGGACCCCGGAGACATTGGGGGCTTGGTTGGCCGGCGCGGGATTGCTCGGACTGTTTCTTGTGGCGTTGGCACGCAGGATCCCGGCCTTGATCTGTCTGTTTTCACTAGCTGCCCTCGTTGTGCTGGTTCGGGGCTTGTTTCTTTCGAGCTATAGCTTCGACGGAACAGTCGAGCTGCAAAACGCCTTGTATTTGGTCGGTGGCGCGCTATTGGCGTTTGTTGGGTCCATCCCGCTCCCTTCGCGATCCCGCTAGGCTTTCCGGGCGGCGCGCTCGATCCGACGTATGATTCCGTCCGGCTCAGCCAAGCCGTCCGCAATGATTTCGTCAGCCCGCTCCGCGGCGTCTGCTACCGCATAGATCCGGAATTCATCTGCATTTCCGGACGGCCGGAAGTGCACAACGTCGCCATTGGCAAAAAGTATGCGGACGCCGTCTGTAAGGTCGGTTCCCAGCACCGGGGCGAATTCCGAGCCGAAAAGCTGGTGGATGCCTTCGGGATTCAGCGTTTTCAGGAAGTTGATGAGTGCAATGCCAGTCGTTCGGGGGAACGGTCGCTTCAGGGCGGCCCTGCTGTAACGCTTCGGAAGACGCTTAAAGATCGAGGCGAGGCTTCCGCCCGATTCGGCGGCCGCGCAAAGTACGGACAGAATTGGTAGGGTGGCATCGCGTGTCGCGAGCGGTTGCAGCAGGACACCCTTGCGATGGACTACTGATCCAAGGAGAAAACCCCCGTTCGCCTCCCACCCGCAAACGGTGGTGCGTCCTTTCTCCAACGCCTTTTCCATCCCGACAATCACGAAGGGCGATCCAACTTTTGTTTTTGGCTCGAGGCGGCTAGCTAAAGCGCCCCGGTCAATGCCATCGTTGCACGTGATCGGGACCACAACGGCATCGGCTCCGAGGTATTCGGCGGTGACCATGCCAACCAAGTCTCCGCCGAAGAACTGGACAGATCCATCTTCGACTCCGAGCAGGAGTGGTCGGTCGCTATCGCCATCGGTCGACGCAACCGCCCAGACGCTTCCGGAGGCCGAGGCTGCATCAGCCAGGCCTTGGAGTGTAGCCAGTTCCGTGGCACCAATCGCCTCGGTGTCAATGGCGACGAATGTATCGCTCCGACCGAGCGCAACGACTTCAGCTCCGAGGTTCCGCAAGATTTCAACCAGGATGTCCCTTCCAACCGCCGAGTGCTGGTATGCGACGATCCGTTTTCCGGCAAGCGGTGAGCCGCTGAAAAAATCCGAATAGCGGGCAACGTAGGTTGCCCGTGCGGCGGGGTCAACTGGCGGGAGGGCCCGGTGGCCATCGCGGAACATGCCTTGCGCGTTGAAAGCTGTCTTGGTGCTTGGTTCGGCAAAAAGTCCTTCCCGGACCGCCGTCACGGATTCCGTGATCGGGGCCTCCTGCTCTTTCAGAATCTCCCCTAGAGAAGTATTCAGCTTGTATCCGTTCAGGTCGAATGGTATGTGGCTTCCCGTGACCATAATGCTGCCTCGGTGTCGCGCGAACGCATACAAGGCCAACGCGGGGGTCGGAATTGGGCCAAGGTTGACTGGAACCATGCCGGCATCCAGGATCGCCTGCACCACGGCCTGGCAGATTTCGCCTCTGCCACCCTCTTCCGGCACAAGGGCGAGGGAGCTTGGGCGCAGGTCGTGGGCAAAATAGAACTCGTCCCCTATCGATAGTCCCCCGGCGGCAGGTGGCAAGGACTGGAGATACCGCAGTTCTCCCAACGCGTTGGCATAGATTTCAAGCTGGGTCAGGTCAACAACTTTGCCGCGCCGACCGCTGGTGCCGAATCGCAGGACAACGGGGGCATAGTCGAGGATGGAGCGTAAATTGAGCAAGCGTCTAGAGTATAGCCCGGAGGCAAGGCCGAACTCGTACCATGGTGTCGAGGGAGATCTACGTGAGAATCGACGCCCATCAGCACTTTTGGGATATCGGCCAGTTTGAATACCCTTGGATGCCCTCCGGCGAGTCGGTGCTTCGGCGCAACTACCTGCCCGGGGATCTTGCGCCAATCCTGGAGGAACACCGTTTTGACGGGACCGTTGTGGTTCAAGCCAATGTGGTTGTCGAGGAGACTTGGTGGCTGCTTGGGTTGGCCTCGGAATTCCCAATCATCCGTGGCGTAGTTGCTTGGGCAGACCTCACATCGCCGGGTCTCGGGAGCATTCTTGACCGCTGCCAGAAGCATCCCAAATTCAAGGGCATCCGGCACATTGTGCACGACGAGCCTGATCTGCAATGGCTCTTGCGCCCCGACGTTATCCAAGGCCTTCAGGAATTAGCCCGCCGTGGAATCCCGTACGATCTGTTGTTGCGGCCTCCACATCTGCCCCTGATCGTTGAGTTGGCGGAACGGGTTCCGGGGCTGAAAATGGTTCTCGACCACATCGCCAAGCCTCTGATCGCATCGAAAGTATTCGAGCCATGGGCGGCGGATTTCGAGGCCATATCGAAAGTTCCCGGTATGCATTGCAAACTGTCCGGCATGATCACGGAAGCCAACCATGCAGCGTGGTCCGCCGATGATCTTCGACCCTACGTCCAGCATGCCCTACGCTGCTTCGGCCCCGATAGGCTGATGTTTGGAAGTGACTGGCCCGTGTGCCGACTGGCGGGTTCCTGGAAACAGGTTCTCGCGGGATTCACCCAGGCATGCGGACCACTCCCGCAAATTGAGCGGGAGAAGCTTCTAGGCGGCACGGCGATTCAGTTCTACGGACTTGAGGCATAGGTGATGACCGAACAGCGCAGCAGGACTCTCCTGAAACTGAAGAGCGAGCAGTGGGACGTCGTGATTGTTGGAGGCGGCATCAACGGAGCTGGAATTGCCCGCGACTTGGCGACGCGTGGTGCGGGCCTCAAGGTTGCGCTGGTCGAAAGGAATCACT
>CAIYDY010000301.1 GCA_903925015.1 uncultured Acidobacteriia bacterium | reverse complement strand
CGCCGCGTCCTCCGGCTCCGAAGACGGGCTATGTGGGCGGCGTGTTCAACTGGGATAACTTCCAGGCGGTGCTGCCGCCGGAAGTAAAGCGGCCCGATCCGAATGGCAGTCTCTTCATCGGCGACAAGGGCATGATGACCACCGGAACTTACGGCGAGCAGACCCGTCTGCTGCCCGTGGCCGAGAAGATGCGGGATTATAAGATGCCGGAACCGATGTTGACTCGGTCGCCGGGACACTACCAGGACTGGCTCCGGGCCTGCAAGGGCGGGGATCCGGCATGCTCGAACTTCAACGCGGCGGTGCCGTTCGTGGAGTGGATGCTGCTGGGCGTGATCGCGCTGCGGGTGGAAGGCAAGCTGGAGTGGGACGCGGTGAAGGGCCTGTTTATCAATAGCCCGGAAGCCAACAAGTACCTGAAGCCGAACTTCCGCAAGGGTTACGTTCTGAGCTAGAAGCTCGGAAAATTCGGTTTGTCAAAAATGTGGGCGGCCTAGTGCCGCCCACATTTGTTTTGGTGGCAAGTTCTACTTGGCCGCCTTCTCCACATCGCGCATTACGCGCAGGGTATTTCCGCCAAGGATCTTCAGGATATCGGTGTCGGAAAAGCCCCGATCCATCAGTCCAGCCACCAGATTCGGCAATTTCGAGACGTCTTCCATGCCCTCCGGCAGCTGGTCTTCGACGCCGTCGAAATCGGAGCCCAAGCCGACGTGGTCGATGCCGGCCACCTTGACGGCGTGCTCGAAATGGTCGAGCAGTTTCGAAAGCGGGATGCGCCCCAGTTTGGCAATCCGCTTGGCGTTGATCTTGCGTGACTCCGGACCGTACGCCGTGCGGTCGCCGAACTTCGGGGTCTTCTTGTCCAGAGCAGCCTGTTCCGCCAGTTCCGGCGTCACGGTTTTCATCCGGGTGCCATAACTCTCATCCAGAAATCCTTCGAAGAAGTTGATGTGGACCACACCGTTCTTGGCTGCGATGGCACGGAGCATGTCATCCGTCATGTTCCGCGGTGCGTTCGCCAGTGCGCGGCAGGAGGAATGGCTGGCGATCACGGGGGCCGTCGATGTGGCAAGCACGTCGTAAAAAGTCTTGTCCGACACGTGCGAGATGTCCACCATCATGCCGAGCCTGTTCATCTCCTTGACGACCTGCTTGCCGAAGTCAGTGAGGCCTTTGTGGACCGCGGGCTTACTGGAGGTGTCGGCCCACGGTGTGTGGTTGGTGTGCGTCAGGGTCATGTACCGTGCGCCGAGTTGGTAATACGTGCGAAGTACTCCGAGGTCGGAGTCGATGGCGTGTCCGCCTTCGACTCCCATCAACATCGCTATCCGGCCGCGGCCGCGGGCTGCGACGATTTGGTCGGCCGTCGTCGCGGATTCCAATTCCGATGGGTGCCGTGCGATTTCGCGGCGAACGGCATCGATTTGCTCCAGTGTCCGGTGGACGGACTCGGTGGGTGTGAAGAGGTCCGTATCGGTCCAAATGGAGAGGAACAGGCCCGCAACGTGCCCTACCTTCATGCGCGGGATGTCGATTTGGCCATAGGTATGCTTTTCAGCGAGGTTGTAGGCCTCGTCGGTAATCATCTGCGTCGTGTCATCGTGAAGGTCGATGACGACGGCGCTGTTCAGCAGTTTCGCAACCCGGGCGGGGTCGGCCTTGGACTGGGCGCTTCCGCCGGTTTGCAAAAGGATGGAAAGCGCTGCGAGGAGAAGGGCCGGGGATCGTTTCATCTTGCCTGAATTATAGCGTCGAAGGCTGCAATGGCCATTTTCGGGCCCCGGTGATGCGTTGAAGGATAATCAACTTCATGCGCATCACCGGGATCAATCAGTATCAGGTGGATTTGCCCCTGCATGAGGGCAGTTATAAATGGTCGGGCGGGAATTCCGTCAGTGTCTTTGATTCGACCGTTGTGGAAGTCGAGACCGACGCGGGGATTACCGGTTACGGCGAGGTCTGCCCGCTGGGACCTGCGTATCTGCCCGCCTATGCGGCCGGGGCGCGGGCCGGAATCGCGGAACTGGCTCCGCACTTGATCGGACTGGACCCGACGCAGCTGGGGCTTATCAACCAAGCGATGGATCGGGCGATGCGTGGGCATCCCTATGTGAAATCGGCACTCGACATGGCGTGCTGGGACATTCTCGGCAAGGCGAGCGGGCTGCCGGTGGCGGTGCTGATGGGCGGGCGGCATGGGGACGATTTCGCTCTGTACCGGGCGATCTCGCAGCAATCACCCGAGGCGATGGCCGAATCGGTGCAAAACTACCGGAGCCAAGGCTACACCAAGTTCCAGTTGAAGGTTGGCGGGAACCCGGATGTGGACATCGAGCGGATCAAGGTGGTTGCGGCAGGGCTTCAACCGGGCGACGTGCTGGTGGCGGATGCGAACACGGGCTGGACACAGCACCAGGCGGTGCGGATCGCGGACGCGGTGCGCGACGTGGATGTCTACATCGAGCAGCCCTGCATGCGCTATGAGGAATGCCTCGCGGTGCGGCAGCATACGAACCGGCCGTTTGTGCTGGACGAGGTGATCGACGATGTGGCGCAGGTGCTGCGGGGATACCAGGACCGGGCGATGGACGTGATCAACCTGAAGATCTCGAAGGTCGGCGGACTCACGAAGGCGCGGCAGATTCGGGATCTTTGCGTGTCGTTGGGGATCGCGATGACGATTGAGGATACTTGGGGCGGTGACATCATCACGGCTGCGATTGCGCATCTGGCGCACAGCACACCTCCGGAGCTGCTGTTTTCGTCTACGGATTTCAACAGTTATGTGACCGTGAGCATCGCGGAGGGCGCGCCACAGAGGAATCACGGGCGGCTGGGGGCGTCGACCGAGCCTGGATTGGGGATTGCGCCCCGGATGGAAGTGCTGGGTGCTGGGACAAGGGTCGCCGGATGAATCCGAAGGCGGCGATTTTCGGCGCTTTGGCGGCGGCGACGGCGTTCTATGCCGTGGTGTTCGCGCGTTCGCTGTGGGGCATACGCGGCGGCTCGGCGTCAGTTGCGTCATTGACGACCGGGTTCGTCACGAATTTCTTTGACACGCTGGGGATTGGATCGTTCGCCACATCGACGGCCATTTTCAAGTTCCGGCGCATGGTTCCGGACGAGCTGGTGCCGGGCACGCTGAACGCGGGGCATACGCTGCCGACTATTTTCCAGGCCTTCATCTATATAGCCGCCGTGCAGGTCGACGTGGCGACTTTGGTGCTGCTGGTGGGGGCTGCGACGGTCGGGGGATGGTTCGGGGCCGGGCTGGTGGCGGGGTTGCGGCGTCGGACGGTCCAATTTTGCATGGGCGGCGCGCTGCTGGTGGCGGTGGCGGCGATGCTGGCTCGGCAGTTGGACCTGTTTCCGGCGGGCGGCGCGGCGTTGGGCTTGGAGGGGTGGCGCTTGGCGGCGGGG
>CAIYDY010000300.1 GCA_903925015.1 uncultured Acidobacteriia bacterium | reverse complement strand
TGCAGCAGAAGCTCCGCGAAATCGGCGTCGGCCGCATCGCCACCGTCGCAGGCCGCTACTACGCCATGGACCGCGACAAGCGTTGGGAGCGCATTGACCGCGCCTTCGACGCCATGGTTCTAGGTACCGGTGTGAAGTCCCAAGACCCCGTGGATGTCATGATCCGCTCCTACGAGGCCGGCATTACCGACGAATTCGTTGAGCCGGTGACCATCGTCGATGCCAACCACGAACCTGTCGGCCTGATCCGCGACGAGGATGCCTGCTTCTTCTACAACTACCGGTCCGACCGCGGTCGCGAAATGACGGAGGCTCTCACCAGCAAGTCCCTGGAAGTCCCGTCCCGTTCCAAGGTCCCCACCAAGCTCAAGTTCCTCACCATGACGGAGTACGACCGCTCCCTCGGCGTGCCCTTCGTGCTGACCCGCGAACCGCTCATCAACATCATGGGCTACGTCTGCCAGGAGCTGAACTGGAAGAACCTCCGTGTGGCCGAGACCGAAAAATACGCCCACGTCACCTACTTCTTCAATGGCGGCATCGAAAAGCCGTTCACGGGTGAAGAGCGCGAAATGGTGGCGTCACCGAAGGTTGCCACCTACGATCTCAAACCGGAAATGTCCGCCGACGGTGTGACGGAAATCGTCCTGGATGCCATGGGCAAGAAGGATTTCGACGTCATCGTTATGAATCTCGCCAACGCCGACATGGTGGGCCACTCTGGGAAGCTGGAGCCGACCATCCGAGCTGTCGAGAAGATCGACGAATGCCTCGGCCGCATTTGGGCCCGCCTCAAGGAAAAGAACGGTCGTTGGATCATCACGGCCGACCACGGCAACGCCGAGTGCATGATCGACCCAATCACCAAGGGTCCGCACACGTACCACACCACCAATCCCGTTCCGTTCATCCTTGTGGACGACGGAGCCCCCAAACTGCGCCCCGGTGGAGCGCTCGAAGACATCGCCCCCACCATCTTGGGTGCATTGGGCGAAAAGCAGCCGAAGGAAATGAAGGGCCGGGACCTCCGGATTCTCTAGTTCAGCGGCTCAAAGCTGCGCCGTCCCGGCCGATAAGTGTTTTGGGGGTGGTCGCACGCATCAATTCGATGTGACATTGAAAATGCTGCTGCAGGGCCCGTCGGCGGTCTTGCTCCAACAGCTTAGCGGTGGCCGGGTCGTCCAGTGGCTGGATGTGGAGACTCTCAAGGTGGAGTCCCGCCGGTTGGACCTGCTATGCAAATTGTCCGATGGCGGCCTGCTGCACATTGAGCTGCAGAGCAGCAACGACCAGGAAATGCCCGCGCGAATGGCTGAGTACGCTCTTGCAATCCGACGTCGGCACGGCACAATTCCCAGGCAGATCGTGCTCTACGTGGGGCGCGGACCGTTGAGGATGGCGGATTTCCTGAACGAAGGCGGCATGAACTTCCGCTACGACCTCGTGGACTTCCGGAACTTGGACGGAGACACGCTTCTCAACAGTCCAGACTTGGGCGATAATGTACTTGCGGTCTTGGCCAATTTGACTGACCGCAAGGCTGCCGTAGCAAGGATCATGTCACGGATCGGGAGGCTGAAAACTTCTCGGCGGGACGAGGCAATTGGGCAATTGTGTGTCCTTGCCGGGCTTCGTGGCTTGGAACAGATGGTTCAGGAGGAGGTGGAAAACGTGCCGATCATTGTCGACTTGATGGAAAACAAGATCTTTGCCCAAGGCTACCAAAGGGCCGTGGCGAAAGGAATGGCCGATGGCATGGCCAAAGGGCTGGCTAAAGGCATGGCTAAAGGGCTGGCAGAAGGAAAGGCAGAAGGAAAGGCAG
>CAIYDY010000299.1 GCA_903925015.1 uncultured Acidobacteriia bacterium | reverse complement strand
TTTCAAGGAGATGATGAAACTCGTGGGCTTGGTCCTGATCCCGATGGCACTGATTGCCAAGGAGCCGGACTTGGGAACATCCCTAACCTACCTGCCGATCCTCGCGATTGGAATTTTTGTGGCGGGCCTTCCGTGGCGCTATTGGGTTGCGATCGCGGTGGTGGCGCTGATCGTGATCCCCATTGGGTACACCTATTTGGAGGACTACCAGAAGAACCGGATTGTGAGTTTTCTGGATCCGGAGCGCGACCCCCAGGGCAAGGGATACCATCTGATCCAGTCCAAGATCGCAGTCGGTGCGGGTGGAACTTGGGGCAAAGGGGTGACTAGGGGGAGCCAAACGCAGCTGAGATTCCTTCCCGTGCCCCACACGGATTTTATTTTTTCGACCTTTGCGGAGGAGCACGGCTTTGTCGGCGTGGCCTTCGTGCTGCTGTTGTACTTTGTTTTGTTGATGCAAATCGTGCAGGATGCACAAACTTCCCCCGACCGGGCGGGAGTTTATATCTGCATGGGTGTTGCGGCGCTTCTGTTATTTCATATACTGGTAAACGTAGGAATGGTAGTAGGGCGCATGCCCGTCACCGGGATTCCACTTCCGCTGATGAGCTACGGCGGGTCGAGCATCTGGTCCACGTTTTTGATGCTTGGTCTGGTGAACAGCGTCCGGGTGAGAAGGTTTGTCAACTGAGCAGTTTTGATTGGGTCGGACGGGAGGGGGCTATTGCCCGCCATGAGGCGGGGTGGTCCTTGGAATCCGGCTCAGGGCACTAACAACGTTGGATGTTTGGGTTTGAAGTTAAGTTGGGAGCCGCCAGAGACTCCAGGATCCGGGACGTGAATGCGAATCGGACCCCGGCGACGTATGTGGCAAGCCGAAAAGGGCAAGTAGGTTCCCCATTGGCCGATGTTCGGGTGTCGAGCGCGCGGGATTCCGTGTATCCGATCCTCCACCCTCCGGCTGGCGTGAGTTTATATTTGTTGGTTGGGCGGGACCACTGGAAACGGTGGGACGCACCGATCCTTACGCGGGGCCCTGAATCGGGGCGTACTACGTTGGTCCGGGTCTAGGATTCTCTCGCTTCGGAGCTCTGTTTTCGCGGAGCCCAACGGGAGGAATTAGATGTCGAAAGAACTGATCGTCTCGACCGGAAGGCACGAGACGAGAGTCGCGATTCTCGAGGACGACCAACTGGTCGAGATTTTCCACGAGCGCGAAAAAGAGTATTCCCTTGCCGGCAGCATCCACAAGGGGCGCGTAACACGTGTCCTGCCTGGCATGCAGTCCGCCTTTGTGGACATCGGGTTGGAGCGCGATGCGTTCCTCTACGTGTCCGACTTCTTCGAGGACAACGACGAGTACGATGCTGTTGTCAGTACCGTCGAAGAAAAGGTCTTCAAGATGGATCGAGGAGGCGGGCCGAAGTTGGAAGCGCTTCCTGAAATTGAAGCAGCTCCGGCTGTCGAGGTAGCTGTTTCCGAGCCTGCTCCGGTCGCGGAGCGTCGTCAAGATCCCCCACGGGACCAGCAGAAGCCCGCAGCGACCATCGACCGTGGACCTGAACGCAGTGGTGACCGTGGCGGTTCGGATAAGAACAATGATCGTGGCGGTCGTGGCCGTCGTGGTCGCCGCCGTCGGGGCGGACGCGGTCCGGGTGGTTTGCCGGATTCGAAGTTCTTCACGCCCGGTTCCGAGCCCTCCATCGAAGCCATTGCCGATGAGGAAGATAGCCCGGTACAAACGATTACGACCGGTCCTGTGGACGATTTCATGGTCCTCCCGGGCGAGTCCCTGGCCAAGTATTCCGCACCTTCGGTCGAAGAGTCCGAAGACGATGTGGAGGAAGTGGACGAGATTGTCGTTTCCGAAGCAGACGCGGTCGAAACAGACGCTATCGAAACAGGAGCCGCCGACCCGGAATCTGTCGATGCAGCATCTGATTCCGTCGAAAGTGCACCTGCGGAAGAATTGCAGTCTGTTGAAGTCGTCGCCGAATCCGACCCTGTGGAAGAGCCGTTGCCGACCGGCCTTACCGTTGCCGAATTGGAGGCTGAGGTTGCGGCACTGATTTCCGAAGCCGTTGCAGAGGCTATCGCCGAGGAGACCGCCGCGGTGCCGCTTCTCGACATTGCGCCCGCGATTGCTGCGGAAGTGGAAGTCATTGAAGTGGTTGAGGTGGTGGACGAACCCCTTGCCGCCATCGAGGCCGATCCGGTCGAAGCAGTTGTTGAGGTACCTACAGAAGCCGCTCCAGCCGTCGAAGAGCCGTCTGAATCCGCCGAAGGCGCTCCGGCGGAGGTCGCTGATTCGACTGATGTGGCCGATGCAGTCGGCGAAGAGAATGAGTCCGTTGGTGACGAAGCGGCTGATGAAGCCGGGGACGATTCTGGGGATGATGAATCTCCCGTCGAAGCAGCCGAGGAGGGACCCGAGCCAGCCCGGATTCCCACCAGCTTGACGGCAACTCTGCGTGAGCAGGGCCAGCGCTACCCGCACCGCGTCTCCCGCCGGTCACGCCGCAACAAGAACCGTGGCGGCGGTGAGCCGCGTGGCGAAGCCGTTCCCGTTGTGGATACGGCCTCCAGCGAACCGAGGATCGTGGAAGTTCGCGAAGATGTTCCAGTTGAGCGTACCGCTGAGCGTACACCTGAACAGCGTCCCGACCGTGAACGCGGCAGTGAACGAAACAGCGAACGCGGCAATGACCGTAACAATGATCGTGGCGAACGTAACAATGATCGTCGTGGGCGCGACCGTGGTGACCGAGGCGGCGAGCGGGCTGAACGCCCGGAACGCACGGAGCGTCCCGAGCGCACCGAACGCGCCGAGCGTCCCGAGCGCACCGAACGCGCCGAGCGTCCCGACCGTGAGCGGCCTGTGCTTCCATCGATTTCAGACCTCCTGAAGGAAGGCCAGGAAATCATCGTCCAGATCGCGAAGGAACCGATCGCCCAGAAGGGTGCCCGGATCACCTCCCACATCGCCTTGCCGGGCCGCTTCGTCGTCTACATGCCGACCGTGGACCACGCCGGCGTCTCCCGCAAAATCCCGTCGGATGAAGAGCGGCAACGTCTGAAAAAGATTGTCCAAGCACAGCGCCAAGGTCTCCCGGGCGGCTTCATCTGCCGTACCGCCGCCGAGAACAAGACCGAGGAGGAGCTCAAGAACGACATGCAGTTCCTCTACAACCTGTGGCTCGACATGCGCCACAAGGCTGAGAAGAAGCCGGCTCCCGTTCTCCTGCACCACGACCTGGACTTGGTCCAGCGCATTCTCC
>CAIYDY010000298.1 GCA_903925015.1 uncultured Acidobacteriia bacterium | reverse complement strand
CGCGGCTCGGCACCCTCGAAATCGTTGATCAGCACGTAGCCGTCGATTTCCGGGGCTTGGGTGGACATGCGCGCTTGCCAGAGCAGGTCTGTATCGGGCGACAAACCTTCCACCAAAACATCCACTTCCTTGCCAACCAGCAACTTGTTGCTTTTCTTCGAAATCTTGCGCTGGATCGACATGAGCTTGCGCTTGCGGTTGGAGATGGTCCGCCCATCCACCTTGCCGTCGAGTTCGAAGCTCTTGCTGGTGTCCTCGTCGGAATAAGAGAATACGCCCAGCCGGTCGAGCTTGGCTGCTTCGACGAACTGGCAGAGTGTTTCGAAATCGGCGTTCGTCTCCCCGGGGAAACCTGCGATGAAACTGGACCGGATGGCGACGCCGGGGATCGTTTTGCGGATCTTCTCAATCAGCTTGAGGAAGATGTCTCCGCTCGCGCCCCGCTTCATTCGCTTCAGCACCGAGGCGCTGGCATGCTGCAACGGCATGTCGATGTATTTGACCAGCGAATCGTGCTCCGCGATGGTGTCGAGCAGCTTTTGCGTGACGCGGTTGGGGTAGGCGTAGAGGAACCGCACCCATTTGGGCTGCGGCGTCTCGATTTGGGCGAGGCGGGCGAGAAGTTGCGCCAGCCCGTCCTTCATTTCGAAGTCCTCGCCGTAGCAGGTGGTGTCCTGTCCGATCAGGTTGATTTCCCGAACTCCCTGGCTGAAGAGGCGGGTGGCTTCCGACACGACGGACTCGAAACGGCGGCTCCGGAACTTGCCCCGGTACTGCGGGATGACGCAGAAGGTGCAGGGGTGGTCGCAGCCCTCGGCGATCTTCATGTAGGCGAAGTGCTTGGGGGTGGAAAGCACGCGCGGAGTGGAATCGTGGTAGAGGTACAGGCTGCCGGGATCCACGGGCGCGGGGTTTTCGATGCCCTCGCAGACGGCCACGATGCTGTCGATTTCGTTGGTTCCGATGACGGCATCGACTTCGGGCATGTCCTTCAGGATGTCGCCCCGGTAGCGCTCGACGAGGCACCCGGCGACCACCAGGCGCTGCGCCCGGCCCACCTTCTTGTATTCGGCCATTTCCAGGATGGTGTCGACGGACTCCTTCTTGGCGGGGTCGATGAAGCTGCAGGTGTTGACGACCAGCACCTCGGCTTGGTCGGGATGGGTGGTGAGCTCATGCCCGCGGGCGGTGAGCTGGCCCATCATGACTTCCGAATCGACCAGATTCTTGGGGCAACCGAGGCTGACAAAACCAATTTTCACTTAGAGAATTTCGATCCTGTAATCTTCGATGACCGGATTGGACAGGACGTCGCGGGAGATTGCGTCCAAGTCCTCGGTTTCGTTGTAGGTGACCTCGAAGAACTTGCCCTGGCGGACCTCTTCGATGCCTTTGTGTCCGAGGCCGTTCAACGCGGCGCGGATGGTCTGGCCCTGGGGATCGAGGACCGATGGTTTGAAGGTGACGTAAACCCGTGCTTTCACTTTTAACAGTTTATCGTGTTGGGCGTGGCGGAGAGGATCTACAGCTGCAGTTCGAATTACAATCATGGGATGTACAGGCCCCCGGTTGCCCCGCTCCGAGTTTTGCCGCGCGCATTGCGAACTGCCCTAGTGGCCATGTGTCTTTCCACGTTCCCGGCCGCCGCGCAGGATTCAAAGCCTGCCGGTAGCGGATACTTGTCCCCAATCATTGCGGAGTTGGAAAAAACTTGGCCGGCGAACCGGGTTGTGAACGTGGTGGTTCATGGCCATTCGGTCCCGGCGGGCTATTTCAAGACACCGGAAGTGCGGTCGCTGGAGTCCTATCCCCATTTGCTGCGCGTGGAACTTGCGCGGCGCTACCCCCGGGCTGTGGTCAACGTGATCGTAACGGCCAAAGGGGGAGAGGATTCCGTGAAGGGTGCGGCGCGCTTCGAGACCGATGTCCTCGACCATCGTCCGGATGTGGTTCTGATCGACTATTCGCTCAACGACCGCAGGATTGGACTGGACGCGGCGCGCGGGGCTTGGACCGAAATGGTCCGCAAGGCGCTGGCACACGGGGTCAAAGTGATTCTGCTGACGCCGACGCCGGACATGTCGGCGCGTTTCGGGGATCCGGCCGATCCCTTGGAATTGCATGCGGAGCAGGTCCGGAGAGTGGCCGCTGAGTTCCAGGTCGGCCTTGTGGACAGCACTGCCGCGTTTCATAGGGCAACCGACGCCGCAGGGCTTAAGGAATGGATGGCCCAGGTCAACCATCCAAACGCAGCCGGGCACAAGCTGGTAGCGGAGGAGATCTTCAAGTACTTCTGAGAAACTGCGGACGACTTGGCCGCGAACTGGTTCCTCCCTCACTTGGAGCCGTGCCCCGCGCGGCCCGTCCGCTTCTGAGGTCCGCTTGCCTTGGCAATTGACAAGAGATGGTTGTCAGTTTACGTTTATAATGGTGATTCAGAGTTTCAAGCATAGGGGTCTGAAGCGTCTGTATGAGAAGGACGACCGGAGCGGTATCCGGCCAGATCTTCTTGATACCGTGGATCGGATTCTAGCCTTGCTGGATTCTGCTGATTCCACACAGGCGTTCGATCTCCCCCGGTATCGCCTGCACGGCTTGAAGGGGGACTTGAGTGGCTATTGGTCCTCGCGGTGGCCCGCAAGGCGTGGGACAAAATCGATGTCCGGCGGCAGGGTTTGGGCGAAGTACGGGTAGGGTGATCAAACCGACTTCGGGCTGCATCTCGGGCACTGATATTCGCCAAAATAGAATTTGCCGCACGAGGCACAGTGGGTGGAGACGCCCCTCTGTGTCAAGCTTGATGAGTCAGCCTGTGTGACAGGAATTAAAGCGCAGGGCGGGAAAGGCAAGTTTGGTAATGGCTACAAACGGTTTTACCAGCCCGGTCCCGGTTCCGGCCGGTACGGGGACATGCAACGCGGTGATAAACGACTTGGACGGGTCCCCGGCTGGACGGCCCGATCCTGAAGTGGTGGCGCGCGCCAAGCGCCGGCGGTTCACGGCGGAATACAAGCGCCGGATTCTGGCGCAGTCGGACGCCGCGAAGGAGCCGGGGGCGATCGGCGCCCTGCTGCGCCGCGAGGGGTTGTACTCCTCCCTTCTTGCCACT
>CAIYDY010000297.1 GCA_903925015.1 uncultured Acidobacteriia bacterium | reverse complement strand
CGTTCGACTTGGGCCAGGTCCAAGTGGACGGCAGCGGCGGCGAGGCCCAGCAGCATTTGGCGGTTTTCAACGAGGAACCCGAGGTGCGCTTCGTCACCAGTCCGCAAATTACCGTGAAGGTTCGAGTACAGAAGACACACTGATGGCAAAACGATTGTTTGGCACTGACGGCATCCGCGGCGTAGCGGGCGAATATCCTTTGGATCCGAAGACGGTGACGGCGCTGGGGGTCGCGTTGGCCGACGATCTGACCCGGCGGGGACTACACCTGTTCCCGGTGTTGATCGGGATGGACACGCGCGAATCCGGACCGGCCCTGGCGGCGCGATTGGCCGATGGATTGGTGCGCGGCGGCGTCGCCGTGGAATTTGTGGGCGTGCTGACGACCCCCGGCGTGGCGTATCTGGCCCGGACCGGCGCATTTTCGGCGGGCGTGATGATTTCGGCCTCGCACAACCCCTTCCAGGACAACGGGATCAAGGTGTTTGCACAGTCCGGCTACAAATTGCCGGACGTGGAGGAGCACGAGATCGAGGAGGAAGTGTTCCAAATTCTGGACAGTGGGGATTTGGACGAGTTGCCGGACGACGCGGTGTTGGCACCGCTGGAGCAGACGTACCCGGTCGACCGGTATCTGGAGTTCCTGCTGGGCACGGTTTCGTGCAATCTGGCCGGGCGCAAGATTGTGGTGGATTGCGGCAACGGGGCGGCCTCGGCACTGGCTCCGGCGCTGCTGACCAAGGCCGGTGCCGAAGTGGTGTCGATTTTCGACCAGCCGAACGGCCGGAATATCAATCTGAAATGCGGTGCGACCCATTTGGATGCTCTTCAGGCCAAGGTGGTCGAGACAGGCGCAGACTTCGGAGTCGCATTCGACGGTGATGCCGACCGCTGCCTGATGGTGGCGAAATCGGGCAAGGTGGTGGATGGCGACGCGATCCTGCTGGTGGCTGGCGCGCGGCTGGCCAAGGAAGGCAAGCTGCCGGGCAACCTCCTTGTCACGACGGTGATGTCGAACCTTGGGCTCGAAAAGGCGCTGGAGCGGCTTGGCATCCAGATGGTAAGGACGCAGGTCGGGGACAAGTACGTGTTGGAGGAAATGATCGAACGCGGGGCAGCCATCGGCGGCGAACAGTCCGGGCACGTGATTTTCCAACAGTTTGCGACCACCGGCGACGGCATGTTGACGGCGCTGAAGGTGTTGGAGACTTGCGCGAAGGAAAATGCGGGGATTGAGGAGTTGGCGTCCGATCTGACGGTGTTCCCGCAGTTGCTGGTGAATGTTCGGGTGGCCGCGCGGCGGCCTTTGAGCGAGTTGCCGGGCGTGCAGGCGGAAATCGCTGCCTGCGAAAAGGAGCTTGCCGGGGCCGGGCGTATCCTGGTGCGGTTCTCCGGGACGGAGCTTTTGCTCCGCGTGATGGTGGAAGGGTTGGACCAGAAACTGGTGGAATCGACGGCCGCGCGGATTGTGGCTGCGATCAAAGCGGAATTGGGGTAAAACAGAGTCTATGCGTATTTCACAAATCTTGCTGTCAACCGGCTTGGCCGGACTGATTGTCGCAGGGGCAGTTGCCCTTGGACAGACCCCGAGGAACCGTGCGCCGCTGCCGAACGAGCAATGGGTCCAACTGTTCAACGGGAAGGACTTGAGCGGCTGGCACGAGGTCGGCAAGGAGAAGTGGTCGGTCGAGAACGGCCAGATCCACGGCAAGGCGATCACCAAGGAATACGGCTACCTGGAGACCGCGAAAGACTACAAGGACATGCACCTTTCCCTGCGCTACAAGTGCGTGGGCGACGGCAACAGCGGCGTGTTCGTCCATACGCGGTTCAAGGCCGGGACGGCGGATGTTTCGCAGGGGATGCAGTTTGAGATCGATCCGACGCTGAACCACCACACGGGCGGGCTGTACGGGGACGGACGTGGCTGGATCGCATGGCCGTCGCCCGAGTTCGAGTACGTGCAGCATCAGTCGGACTGGAACGACTACCTGTTGAAGGTGGAAGGCAACCACTTTGTGGCCCGGCTGAACGGTGTGGTGATTATGGACTTCACCGACCCGTCGCCGAAGTCGTTCGACGGCACGATCGCGCTGCAATTGCATGCGGGCGGCGATGGCGACATGATGTTCAAGGACATTTATGTCCGCGATCTTTCTGTTCGCGACGCTTCCGGCAAATAAGCGCATGCGGCTGGCAGCGGTTCTGTTTTCCGTTTTCGCCCTTGCGGCGGCGACCCCGGTTTCTCCCACCGAGAAGCCGGGGTTGTACGCCGTGATCGAGACATCCGCGGGGACCATCACGGCGGAGTTGTACGAGAAATATACTCCGGTGGCGGTGAGGACGTTCGTGGGACTCGCAACCGGGAATGTGGGTTGGTACGATCCGGCGGTAAAGAGGATGGTCAAACGCCCGATGTACAACGGGGTAAAATTCCACCGCGTGGTACGCGAGGAGATGATCCAAGCGGGCGATCCGACTGGGTTGGGAACCCACAACTGCGGATTCACGATCAAGGACGAATTTCTACCGGGATTGCTGTTTGACAGGCCGGGGCGGCTGGGGATTGCGAATACAGGGCGGGATGATTCCGGGGCCTGCCAGTTTTTTATCACCGTGCAGGCGATCAAGGCTTGGAACCAACACTATACGGTCTTCGGCCAAGTGGTGGAGGGTCAGGATGTGGTGGATCGGATCAATCGGGTGAAGGTGCAGGGTGAGAAGCCGGTGGTCCCGGTGCTGATCCAGCGGGTTGTGGTGCGTCGGGTATTGGCTGCGGAGGGTGGGAAGAAGTAGAGTGCAGGACTGTTGCCGACGGAGTGCCAGAGTAGAGTAATTCAACTTGGGTTGACCGGCGTTTCAGCACTGCCCACGGATTCACTGAGCCTTTATCCGTAAGTTCGCCGGCGTCCAGGGACGGTGGTTCCTCCAGCACCAGTGCCCGCTCGACGCGATTGGAACTGCCGGTGCTGGTTGCGGCGAACGTTGTCAAGAGGGCGGCCAGGGTCTCCCGCGCCATGCCTTCGCGGTGCAGGCGGGCATAATGCTCGGGGTCCGGGAAAAGCAGCGCTGTAACCTCGTCCCGGTCGTGTCCGGCGATCACCACATCGCGCAAGTACGGCGCAAAGTGGAGAATCATCTTCGTCCTCAAGGGGCCGACGCTGACCCATGTGCCGGTCGCAAGCTTGAAATCTTCGGCAATGCGTCCGTCGAACACGAATCCGGCGTTGGGGTCCGCGGGATCCAGAAACCGGACGGCGTCGCCGAAACAATAGTATCCTTCGTCGTCGAAGGCGGCTCGGGTGAGGTCGGGCTGACGCCAGTAGCCCGGCGTGATGTTGGGACCCTTCACACGCACTTCCAGCTTGGCTCCCGGCACCAGCTTCAGACTGACACCCGGTACCGGGAGTCCGATCCTACCCGCTCCGCTATTTTCCCCGTCGGCACACAAGGCAAAAGGTGCCGATTCCGTCGCCCCAAGGCCGGTCAACATTGGAACGCGCTCACCCCGCGTTTCGATGGCCAGTTCGTCAAGCGCGTCCCAGACGTGTTGCGACAACCCGGCGGCGGCATAAAACGTCATCCGGAGGCGCGAATAGAATTGCTCCCGCAGGCTCTTGTCCCGCCGCAGGTGCTCCACCAGCATTTCGTAAGCCTTCGGAACGTTGAAATAGGCCGTCGGCGCGATTTCACGGAGGTTCCGGATGGTTTCGTCGAAGGCTCCTGGCACGGGTTTACCCTTGTCGAGATAGAAGGTGCCCCCGTTGGACAGCACCAGGCCGAAGTTGTGGCTGCCGCCGAAGGTGTGGTTCCACGGGAGCCAATCGCAGATGACGAGCGGCTCGTCGCGGAGGAAGGGGAAGACCGTCCGCAGCATTTCCTGGTTGCTGGTCAGCATGCGATGCGTGGTGATCACGCCTTTCGGGATACCAGTAGAGCCGGAGGTGAAGAGAATCTTGGCGATACTGTCCGTGTCGACTTCAGGGAGCGCGGGCTCCGATTCGTTGAAGAAGTCGGCAATCAGATCGGCGCGGCGGCTGGGTGGCGGATTCCTGCCGACGAGAATCCCGCAGTCAGGCGGGACTATGGCGTCGATGGCACGCGAAAAAGCTTGGCCGTCGGAGACGAAGACGAGTCCGGGCGTTAGCACATCGAAAACGTGCCGGAGCTTGGCGAAATCCTTGGAAACGAGGGCGTACGGCGGCGAGACCGGCGCGTAGGGGATGCCGGCGTACATGGCGGCCATCCCGAGGATCGCGTGGTCGATGTCGTTGCCGGACAGGATTGCGATGGGTCGCTCGGCCGACAAGCCCTGCCGCAGGAGCCACTGCGCAACGGACCGGGCCCGGCGTCGGAAATCGGCATAGCTAACGCGGTCCCACTCGTTTTCTGCACCTCTTTGCGCAAGGAACGTGCAGTCCGGGGTGGCCGCGGCCCAGTGGTCGAGCGAATCCGTCATGCGGTCGGGATATGGCCCCAGGGCATGGTTGGGTTCGACCAGAATCGAGCCGTCGGGCCGTGTTTCCGTCTGGACGGTCCAGCGAGTGATAGGCAGCACGGGAATCAGACCTTTTTCGACTTGTCGTAGTGGCCCAGGCCTGGTTTGTACGACTTTTCGTCGATGAACTGGCGGATACCCTCCTTGCGGCCTTCGCCGTCGAAGGAATTGGCGGCCTCCTGGGCGCGTACGAGGTAGTCCTCGGCGGAATCGTAGGTCATCTCCATCACGCGGCGGACGGCGTCCTTGGTTGCCTTCAGAGTGGTCCAGTTTTTCTGGAGCAGCTTGTGTGCAACTTCGGTGACACGCGCTTCCAGCCGGTCCAAGGGAAGGGATTCGTTCACCAGACCGGCGCGGGCGGCGGCTTGGCCGTCCAAGTTCTCGCCCATCAGGGCGTGGTACATGGCGGTCCGCATGGGCATGAGGGTGGTCGCAACCTTGGTGGCACCCCCGCCGGGGAGGATTCCCCAGTTGATTTCCGAGAGGCCGAACTGCGCTTCATCGGCGCAAAATGCGAGGTCGCAGGCGAAGAGCGGGCCGTACCCGCCGCCGAAACACCAGCCGTGCACCATGGCTATGGTCGTTTTCTGGTACCAGCGGAGCCGCCGCCACCAGCCGTAGGATTCGCGCTGGGCCTTGCGGACGCCGCCGAGGCCTTGGGACTCGACATCGCGGAAGTACTCTTTGAGATCCATGCCCGCCGACCATGCCGTACCTTCACCCCTCAGCACTAGGAGGCCGACATCGTCGCGGAATTCGAGTTCGTCGAGAACCTCCATCATGCGGCGGTTGAGTGCCGGGTTCATGGCGTTGCGCTTGGCGGGGCGGTTGAAACTGACCCAGGCGACGCCATCCTTTACGGTGTACACGACGGTGTCGGTGGCTGTCGGGGTGGTTTCGGCTTGCGGATTCGACATGGAACGGGACTCGGGCTTGAACACACTAGGATATAGTGTGCGGCGTGCGGAGTCTTATGGCCGTTTTCCGACTCGGTCGATGGGCCAGTCATCTGAGCTCGTCGGGCGTGGATTCTCAGAGTCCTTCAAGATCCTCCGTCCGAGGGTAGGGCGGGAGTGGTCTTGGCACCTGAAAACCCCTCGCCCTTGAAAAGTGACACGAACCCGCGCGCTTCAAGCTCGCAATCGGCGTCTTGGTACTGGTCATCGGCGGACCCGGGTGCAGACGCATTCCGTCCCGCAATTGTGAGACAGTTTTTGGGGACTGGCAAGCCACTGATTTCAAAGGGCTGGATGGGCCTCTCAAAAGGGACCCTTTGCGAGACGTTTTCTGGTCGATGAATTGGGACTTCAGGCTGGCTTTTGCGATCATAGGACGAGGAACCTCCCTTATGGCCGCGTCACACATCCAATCACAATTCGAAACGGACGAACTAAATCGCAAGACTGTCTGGGCGCGATTGGGAACCGCCGCCACACTGCCCGATGAGATAACAGACCTGTACGCGCTGCATCAAGCGGCTACCGCAGATCAGTTGCCAGACGCTGCCGCCGAAGTGGCAGCGGCGCTGTATGTCTACTGCCGAAAGCATCTTCACCCAAACGGAATTTCGACTTCAGTAAAGCTACCGGGCGTCGCCGCGTTGACGGCATCGACGACACGCTGAACGTGGGACCGAACGGTCGGCCACTGCTGCTGACCAAGCACCACTATCGCAAGCGTTCGGTTGGTGAGGTTCTGCTGATAACTCATGTTCTGGTCAGTAGTCACAAACACCTCGAACCCAGCCTTCTCGGCTGCTGCCAGCAATTCACCGTTCTTGAGTTTGTCCCAGCCCTGACTAAAAGCTGTGGCCACCGAATGCCCCGTCAGATAGGGTCGGATTGGCACAGGGGTTGCCTGATCGAAAAGAATCCGCACTTTACGGCGTGAGAGCTGGCGCTTGGTCGAGACTGCGGGCCGCAAACTGAATCACGGCTTTAATCTGCTCCTGGTCAAGCCCTTCGAACCATTCCATAATGTCGTTGATGTTTGCCCCAGCTTCGATGTTCTCAAAGATCGCCGAAACCGGCATGCGCGTCCCCCGCAACACCCACGCCCCGCTCACCTTGCCGGGGATACGTTCCACGGCGGGGCATTGCGACCAGTTGAGACTTGCCATGATCCACGCTCCTCTCCTTCAGGTTATCGCGCCCAGCAGTCCTTTACCAAGAGACCGAAAACAGCGTACACTGGCTCCATGACGATTCCCCGCCGTCAATTCCTCTCCAATTCCCTCGCCCTTGCCACTGCGGCTGTGACGCAATCCCAATCGCGCGCCGCCACCACGAAACCGGGGATGCCCGGACCATTTCCCGGTCGCGTCGTCGCCGTGGAGCACCCCGGGAGCATCCTTTCCAACACCTACCAACCGGAACCGGTGCAGCAGATGATGCGGAAGGGCATGAAGGAGCTGACCGGCGCGCCTTCGTGGATCGACGGCTGGCGGATGCTGTTCGAGAAGGGCGACCGCGTCGGGATCAAGGTGAGTCCGGTTGGCGGCAAGAACCTGTCGTCGGACGCGTTGGTCTTGCAGGAAATCCTCGCCGGATTGAAGGAGGCCGGGATTCCGTCGAAGGAAGTGCTCGTCTTCAACCGGTACAAGGAGGAGACCATCGCGGCTGGCATTGACAAATGGCTGCCGCCGGGGGTGCGCTGGGACGCGTCGTCTGAACGCTACGACGAATGGCAGCACGACATGGGCGGGTACGATGCCGACCATTTCATGGAAATGGCGCTGATCAAGCCGGGGGAGAACTTCAACGACCCGCATATGCGCCGGTCCTACATCGCGCGCATCGTGACCAAGGACATAAACAAGTTCATCAACCTGCCGGTATTGAAGCACCACCAGTCGGCGGGCGTGACCATTTGCCTGAAGAACATGTCGCACGGCATGTCGAACAACGTGAACCGGAGCCACACGACGCCGACGCTCAACGCCTGCGGCGTGTTCATCCCGAGCGTTGTGAGTTTGCCGGTGATCCGCGAAAAAGCCACGCTGCACATCTGCGACGGGGTGAAGGCTTCATTCCACGGCGGGCCCGGCGGGAAGGCCAAGTACATCTGGGAGCACAAGACGATGTACTTCGCGACCGATCCGGTGGCGCTGGACAAGACCGGACTGAAGGTGATCGACGGAAAGCGTGTGCAGATGGGAATGCAGCCGCTGGCCGTGGCCAAGCCGGACCAAGACAGCCATTACTTGAACTCGCAGATCGAGCATATTGAAATTGCCGGGATGCTGGGCTTGGGAGTGTTTGAAGATTCGAAGATCGATGTACGGCGGTTCCGAATCTAGCGTGCGAGATATAGTGCAAGGTATGAAATTCGCAATCCGGGCGCTCGCCCTCTCCTTCCTCGTCGCTGCGGGCCTGTCCGCCCAGTCACCCGATCCGGACATTGCGGGCCGGTGGGTGGGAACTGCGGACACCACCGACGAGGCGGGCACCAAGCGCCAAGAGAAGCAGACGCTGGATATCCGGGTGGAGGACGGCAAGCTGGTTGGATACCGGGTGGGTCGCGATGGCAAGGTTGGTGCCAAGATTGAGGTGCAGCAGGCTGGCGCGAAGGTCAACATCTACTACTATCTCGATTTTGAAGGCGGCGAACCGCTGCGCTGGAAGCTGGAGCTGAAGGACGGGGCACTGGTGGGCACATTCTCGGCACAGCACCATCGTCCTTCGAAGTGGATCTATGACCGGGTCGGGGCGATTACGATGACGAAAGAACCAGGCAAGTGACCAGAATCGCCCTCCTTGTGCTGTGCGGTATGACAGCATTGGCACAGGATTCGCCGGACCCGGCCATGGTCGGGAAATGGGTGGGAGTGCTGGAATACCGGGACTATTCGGAACCGGCGACTTCGACCAAGCGCGTGAAGCTGCCGACTTGGCTCACGGTCGAAGGGATGGCGGACGGGTTGCAATTCCAGTATGTCTACGATGACGGGCCGTCGAAGACGGTCACCGAGCTGGAAAGAGTCCGCATCGACACCGTGAAGGCGCGTTATTCGGTGGTGGACGACAAGGGTGTCGTGAAAGACGGCTACGCGATCCAAGGTCTGGAGAAACTGGCGAATGGGCTCGGGACATTGATCCTCACCGGGCCGGGAACGGAAAACGACAAGCCCGTGGCGGTGCGGACGACCATGCGGATTGGACGCAACATCTCGGAAATCACACGGGAAACTGCGCCGGAAGGCGCTGCGTTCACGTTCCGGCATGCCTATACCTTCGTCCGAGCAACCCCGCCGCCAACGACTGCAATTACCCGGTGAGCCCCCGCGAATGCCACAATTGGGATGAATGCCCCAGTTTCAGGTTTCGACGCCGCAGCGCAACTACGCGGCCATTGTGGAGCGTGGCGCCATCGCCCGCCTATCCGAATTCCTGCCGCACGGATGCGGTAAAGCCTTTGTTGTCACCACACGGGATGTTTGGGATCTCCACGGCGCGCGCCTTACGGACGCCATTGGAAAACACCCCCACCAAGTGCTCTTCTTTGCCGGCGGCGAGGGCAACAAGCGGATGTCCCATGTGGAAGCCATGGCGGAAACCATGGTCGAGTCCGGCGCGGACCGCTCCAGCATCGTCATCGCGTTCGGCGGCGGTATTGCCACCGACTTGGCCGGGTTCCTTGCGGCCATCTTCATGCGCGGGATTCCCGTAATCCAGATCCCGACAACGTTGCTGGCCCAGGTGGACGCCGCCGTGGGCGGCAAGACGGGTTCCAACCTGGTCTCCGGGAAGAATTTGGTGGGCGCGTTCCACCAACCGCTTGCGGTGCTGATCGATTCCGGGGTTCTAAATACGCTGCCGGAACGCGAGTACCGCGCTGGACTGTACGAAATCATCAAGACCGGCATCATCGCCAGCGAACCGCTGTTCCGGCTGCTGGCCGACCGCCGGGACGATGTCCTGGCGCAGAATCACCACGTTGTGGACCATATTGTTGCGGAATCGGTCCGCATCAAGGCCGAAGTAGTGTCAGCTGATGAGCGCGAGGGCGGCTTGCGAAAAATCCTCAACTTCGGACACACGTTCGGCCACGCGCTGGAAGCCGAAACGCAGTACACGGGCTTTCTGCATGGCGAGGCCGTGTCTTGGGGAATGCGCGCCGCCACGCATCTGGCGGGTTTCCTCGGGATGCTCGCCGACGACGACGTCCTGTCGATTTTGTGGACGCTGGACCGCTACGGGCCGATTCCCTCCACAGCTGGAATTCCGGCCGCAAACTTGGAGGCGCGCTTGGTGAAGGATAAGAAAACGGTGCAATCGAAGGTACATTTCGTCATCCCAACGCGGATCGGCGAGGTGGTGGTGAAGAGCGGCATCGACAACGCCCTGGTCCTGCGTGCCATCGAACGCGCACTGGAGGAATGCAAGTGATTCAACCTGGAGCGGGAACAACTCCCGAGGGCGCGCGGAGCGAACAGGAGGCCTCGCGCTGGGTGCGCTCGATGTTCGGGCGCGTTGCACCGCGCTACGATTTGGCAAACCATTTGCTGTCGGCCAACATCGACGTTACGTGGCGCAACCACACTGTAAAGCGTGTGCGGGAAGTGCTGATGCGGCCGGGTGCGCGCGTTATGGATTTGGCTTGCGGAACCGGCGACTTGCTGATCGCCATGGAGAAGGAAGCGGGTCGCCAGTTGATCGGCAGTGATTTCTGCCATCCGATGCTGACGGGCGCATCCTCGAAACTGCGCAAGGGCTCGTTGAAATCCGCACTGCTGGAGGCGGACGCCATGTCCCTGCCGTTGCCGGACGCCAGTCTCGACCTGATCACGATTGGTTTCGGCTTCCGGAATTTCTCCAACTACAAGGGAGGACTGGCCGAACTCCGGCGGGTTCTGCGGCCTGGTGGGATGCTGGCGATCCTTGAGTTCACACAACCTCCGAACAAGACTTTCGCCGCTGCCTACAACTGGTACTCAACCAAGGTTCTGCCGATTCTGGGCGGCGCGATCTCCGGTGCGCCGGACGCCTACCGATATCTGCCGGCGTCGGTAAAAAAATTCCCCGATGCGCCTGGATTGGCCTCCGCAATGCGGGATACTGGATTCGAAGCGGTGGAGTGGGAATACCTCACATTCGGCATCGCCGCACTGCACATCGGACGAGTCTGGTAGGGGGAATCGGTTTGAATTTTCGTCACGCAGTAGTGGCTTTGGCGGCAGTGGCGTCGGTCGCCGACGCGGCCACGTATACCGGTTCGAAAGCGTGCCAAACATGCCATGCGGCCGTCTATGCCAAGTGGTCCAAGACCCGGATGGCGAATGTGGTGCGGGATCCGAAGGTACAGCCCTCGGTGGTTGTGGGCGACTTCTCCAAGCCGAACCCGTTGGTGACATTCAAGATTTCCGACGTCGACCTGGTCTACGGCGACAAGTGGAAGCAGCGCTACTTCTACAAGAAGGGCAATGATTATTTCGTCTACCCGGCCCAGTGGGACATCCAGAACAAGACGTGGCGTGCCTACCATCCGGCCAAGGGAACGGATTGGTGGACGGCGCACTACCCGGAAGACCAGGCCGGACGCCCGACTGGCCCGCTTTGCGACGGCTGCCATTCGGTCAACTACAACACAACCACGCATGAAGTAACCGAGTGGAACGTGGGTTGCGAAAAGTGCCACGGCCCGGGCAGCGACCACGTCGCCAAGCCCACGAAGGCGAACGTGGTGAATCCGGCCAAGCTGGATCTGGTGAGGGGCAATGACGTCTGCCTGCAGTGCCATACCCAAGGGCAACCACTGAA
Organism: uncultured Acidobacteriia bacterium; assembly: GCA_903925015.1. Taxonomy (GTDB): domain Bacteria; phylum Acidobacteriota; class Terriglobia; order Bryobacterales; family Bryobacteraceae; genus BOG-234. The sequence goes on along the minus strand of CAIYDY010000297.1, from coordinate 18,974 downwards.
GAATCCGGTGGCCGATCCAAGCGGGGACCGTTACTACGACTGGCCGGTCGGGTACACTCCCGGCGACCGCCTCGCCGATTTCTGGAAGCTGGAGGAACACAAGCTGGGCGAAACCACGTTTACCCACTTCCCGGACGGCACGGCCCACAAGAACCGGATGCAGGGCAACGATTTCGTCCAGAGCCAGATGTACCTGCACAATATCCGCTGCAATTCCTGCCACGACGTGCACGGGACGACGAACAACGCGGACCTGAAGAAGCCGTCGACGGCGCTCTGCCTGACCTGCCACACGGGCGTGAAGACGGCGGCGCACTCCCACCATGCGGCAAATTCGGCCGGTGCGGATTGCGTCGGCTGCCACATGCCGAAGATTGAGCAGACCATCGCCGACGTGAACGTACGGGCTCACACGTTCAAGTTCATTCCGCAAGCCTGCAATGTTTGCCACAAGGACAAGGACGTGGCTTGGTCGAAGAAGACTGTGGAATCGTGGTCGAACTTTTCTCCTTGGCGGGTACAGTAGCAGAAATACGCGGAGGGCTTTGAAATGCAGGATCTTGAGAGGCTGCAAGGGGTTTGGCACATCACGGCATTGGAAGTGGACGGTGCCGGTGTGCCCCAGCCCATGTTTGCGTCCGCGGAGATGGAGATCCGGGAGTCCGGTTTCGTTTCGACAGGAATGGGCGCGCACTATGCGGGGACGGTGGAACTGGATCCATCAGCCGAGCCCAAGGCCATCACACTGGCGTTCACCGAGGGTCCGGAGGCGGGCAACCGCAACTTGGGGATCTATGAGATTTCCGGTGATACTTGGCGGCTGTGCTTGGCGACTCGCGGCTCCGTCCGTCCGACCGAGTTCGCCACGCGGCCCGGCACCGGAATTGCACTTGAGGTGCTGGAGCGGGGCCCTGCATCGCTGGAGGCCAAGGCGTCGTCGGGTGATCCGAAAAATATTCCATTCGAACCCGCGCCGGAACTGGAAGGGGAGTGGAGGATGTTGTCAGGTGCCATTGACGGCAAACCACTCGACAAAAGAATGCTGAAGATGGCGCGCCGGAAGGTCTCGGGCAACGACATGGCGGTCACTTTCGGCGACTACGTGCACTCGCGGGCGAAGTTCACGGTGGACCGCAGGGAGACACCGCATGCGATTGACATCCGTAACTCGGAAGGAGCCTCCGCAGGCAAGGTCCAGCTCGGAATCTACCTGCGCGAGGGTGATCGGCTCAAACTTTCCATCGCCAGCCCTGGCGGAGAACGACCGGCCGATTTCAATTCGTCGCCGGGCGACGGACGAACAGTCGTCGACTGGACTTTGACTTAGAACGGCTACTTGGCTGCCAGTGCCGAAATCCGCACCAATGTGCTCTTCGGAATCAGCGGCATGGTGGGCTGAATGGTGGTCCGGGTGGGCTTTTGATCGGGGAAGAAGCTAGCGTAGACGGCATTCATCTTTGCAAAATCGTTGATGTCATCCAAGTAGACATTGGTGGCAACGGCGTTGGACAACGTCAGGCCCTTGGCTTCCAAACAGGCCTTCAGCTTTCCAAAAACGCCAGTGGTCTGGACTTCAATCGACCCTTTGGGATCGCTGGCAACGACTTCGCAATATGCGGTGTTGGCCAAGGGGGTTTTCGATGCAACCGCGAATGCAGCAGTTTTCGCGGCGCCCGGCAGTGCAAATACCGGCACAAACCCCGGGGCCGGATTGCCGGCAACGTATCGCTTGACGGAAACCAAATTCTTGGTCGTCAAGCCGGCTTTTCTTAGCTCGGCGTCCAGCTTGGCGTCCACATCCTTCAACGTTGGCCCGTAAACCCCCGGCAGAAAGATCCGGTCGGCGGTTGCGGTCGGCTTGTGGGCAATCACGGTGATCTCGACCGTGGTGTCTGTTGGCATCTTGGGCACGATCAAGGTGACCCGCGCCGGGTTCTTGACGAAAGCCGCCTGGTAGATCTTCTCGACCACCGGCAGATTCTTCATTTCGGTTAGGTACAACTGGACCGACACGACGTTATCGAGGGTGAGGCCGGCGGCGGTGAGGATGCCCCGGACATTCTCGATGCACTGAGTGGCCTGGGCATCGATTCCTGCGGGCATCTGGCTCTTGGAATCGCGCACGCCCTGTCCGGACACATAGACGTAATCGCCGGTATCCAAGCCGGGGGAGTAAGGCCCGACAAGGGGGACACCATTTGCGGGTACGACGACCTTGGGGTCCGCCGCTTGGGCCAACGCGAGGGACGCGATGGTCCACGCGACTGTCATGATCAAGCGGTTGCGGTTGGAGGATTGACTTTGCGTCACCCCACCATTATGAGGGCAAGATTCTGGAACTCCAAGCGCCCGCGCGGTGCAATAGGGAATGAAGACCGTCGAAATAAGAAATGCTGGTTTGGGACCACAGTCACGAAGCGGAGTTGATGGAGAGGTTCCGGTCGGGCGACCGGGAGGCCTTCACCTTGGTCTACCGAAACCAGCATCCAGCGGTATTCAGATTTGCCCTGCACATGACGTCGGATCGGGACGCGGCGACTGAGATCACGCAGGACGTTTTCGTCTGGCTGATCCACAACGCCGATGCCTTCGACCCCGCGCGCGGCGAGCTTGGAGCATTCCTGGTGGGAGTCGCGAGAAAGTTGTTGCAGCGCAGGTGGCACGCGGATCGGCGGTGGGTGCCACTGGATGGTGTCCCGGAACCCAGTTGCGGCCATCGGAACGGTCCTGAAGAGGATGAGTCCGATTCGGTGCGGCTTCGCGCGGCGATTGCAGCTCTTCCCGAGCGGTACCGCGAAGCGGTGGTTTTGTGCGACCTGCAGGAAAATAGCTATGAAGGCGCAGCGGCCGCGATAGGCTGCGCGGTGGGAACGGTTCGGTCCCGGCTGCACCGGGCGCGGGGTCTATTGATGCGGAAACTGCGGGGCGAGCACATGGCCGGGAAAGCGGCGGAGAAGGAGAGCGTGGAATGTCCGGTATGAACTGTGCGGATTGCAGAAACGCCATGACGGAATCCGCCCGCGGAACTTGGCTGCCGGATTCCATGCGCCGACCGGCGGAGAGGCACCTCGAAACATGTTCCGGTTGCACGTCTTGGCGCGAGGACCAAGATCGGCTGACTCGCTCGTTGCGGGCGATTTCGGTGGAGACTGACAGGGTGGCGGTCGGCGGGCATGTGGAAGCTGCTCTTGAGGCCGAATTCGAGCGCATCCTGGGGCTGGCCAGGCCAATGCCCGCGCGCGCCGCCCTGTGGCCGGTATTCTGGACCCGAGCAGCTTGGGCGGGGGCTCTGGCGGTGGCAATCGCACTCGGATGGGTCGTGACCCGGCCCTCCCAACCGATAGTCGTTGCACGGAATCAGCCATTGCCTACCCCTGTGCGAACAGCACCGGCTCGGGTGGAGGGTCCGGTCCGGTCAGCGAGCCTGTCTCCAGGAATAGTTCGGGCTAAAAGAGCCCAGCCGCGTCCAGTTCAGACCTCTGGAGTTCAAGCCGATGAGCCGGAGCAGCCCTTTGTCGAAGTTCCATTAACCTTGCCTTTTGCGCCGGGCGAGCGGGCTGATGTTGTACGGACGGACGTGCCCGTGTCAGCGTTGATCGCCGCCGGATTCAAGATGCAATATTCCGACCCCGGCGCGAGCGCGCTCGCCGATGTGGTGGTGGGGTCCGATGGCCGGGCACGCGCGGTCCGAATTCTCTCGATTTCCGATTCCAGTCCAAAGAGGAGATTCCAATGAAGAAGACACAAATGATTCTGGCAAGCGCCCTCGCGGCGACCGCAAGCCTTCATGCCCAGACGCCGGGCATCTTGGGGGAGAAGAGCGCAGCATTCCAATACTTCGTCTCGAACGATAAGACCCCCCAGACACTGATGTTCTCGGTGGCGAATGGGGGCGGAAAGCCGGTCTCCGGGAAACCCCTTGCGGCAACCGAGATCCGACGGACCCTGCAGGTTCTGGCCGACGGAACCCGGATCGAAAAGACCGACACAAACAAGTACTTCCGGGATGGCGAAGGCCGGACACGCGTCGAGCGCCCGGATGGAGGCGGCGTGTCCATTTCCGATCCCACGAAGGGCTTTGCCGAGCTGCGGGGGAGCGAGATGACGGGTCAAAAGGTAATGGTCCGCAAGGGGACTGTTTCCATCACGACCAGCTCCTCGTCCACGGGAACCTCGACGCTATCCGGTGTCGATGTGGGCAAGCTGAAGGCCGAGGCGGAGTCCCGTGCGACGGCCCTCCTGGGTGACGGCCCGGCCACGGCTGTCTTTTCGGGCAGTCCGTCGACCGGCTGGTCCACCGCAAGGGTTGCAGCCGAGGCCGGAGCCACGGAGGATTTGGGCGTCCAGTTGATCAACGGTATCGCGGCCAAGGGAACACGGACCACGCTGACGATACCGGTGGGCCAGATCGGGAACGACCGGGAGATCAAGGTGGTCTCCGAACGCTGGTATTCGGAGGATCTGCAGATGCTGGTGAAGAGCAGCAACAAGGATCCAAGGTTCGGGGAAACGTACTACGAGCTGAGCAACGTCCTCCAAGGCCCCCAGGATTCGGCGCTATTTCAAGTTCCCGCCGACATCCACGGCAAGTAGGTCCTCCCTTGGGGCGGATGCGGAATGGCCATTCCGCATCCGCATTTTGGCGCTAGAATGGGGTAGGATCATGGTCGTAGCCGCAAGTATCACCGCCGAACAATACCTTCACACGAGCTTTGAGCATGATGCCGAGTTTGTTGAGGGGAGGATTGTCCAGCGTCCGATGCCTACTTGGGAACATGCCCGCGTACAGGGCTTCTTGATTCGACAATTCTGGCCGCTGGAAGACAGCAATCGGCTGTACGCCGTTCCCGAACAACGTGTTCAAACCCGTCCGGCCCGCTTCCGCGTTCCAGATGTCTGCTTGGTCGAAAAACCCAGTGGATCATTCGGGCGTCGAATCGTCACTGCCCCACCCTACCTCTGCGTGGAAATCCTCTCACCCGAGGACACCATGACCGAGACATTGGAGAAGGTCTACGAGTACTTGGAGTTCGGGGTCGAGTGGGTCTGGGTCATCGATCCCGCCTACCGCACAGGCCAAATCCACACCCGCGATTCCATTGCCCGCGTTTCGGACGGCATCTTCCAGACCGACAAGTTCTCGGTCAACCTCGCCGAAGTTGAATTCTAGACAACATGAAACTCTCCTACTTGCTGATCCTGTTCTCGGCAGCCGCGCTGTCGCTCCATGCCCAAGGCCGCGGAGGGTCGGAGGGCATGCGCCAAGCCATCCAACTGGATTTGGAGGGCAAGACCACGGAAGCCCGTGTCCTGATCCAGAAGGAGATTGACACGGCCGCGACACCGCAGGCAAAGGCCAGCGCCCAGCGCTCCATGGCGATGTCCTGGGCGTTCGACTCCAACTGCGCCAAGACGGTGGAATACGAACAGCTCGTGATGGCCTACTGGGTGACCCGCGAGACTGCGGAGCCCGGCAACGCCTTCTACCAACAAGGGGAAATGGCCACTGAAGCCGCGCGCGTCTGCATCGATTCGGGCGACTTGGACGCCGCGCAGAAGTGGTACCGCCGGGGTGCGGAACTGGGCTTGAAGGAGCCCGGAATCTCGGCCGACCGCACGGCGGTATGGGGATTCCGGCTAGCACACGCCGAGGGACGCATCGCCGCCCGGCGGGGCGACCGGGCCGGGGTGGAAAAGCAGATCGCCGCAGCCAAGACCGCGCTAGACGCAATGACCACCTCCAAACAAGCTCAGGAGGCTTTCCTCCCTTACCTGACCGGTTATGCGGCGCTCTATTTGGGCGATACGGCCAAGGCTGTGGCCGACTTGGAGAAGACGGACCCGAACAACGCCTTCTACCAATGTCTGATCGGAATGGCCTATGAAAAACAGGGCGATGCCGCGAAAGCGAAGGAAATGTACCGCAAGGCTGCCACCGTGAACGCACACAATCCGCCGGCCGCGTTTGCACGTCCATTCGCGCGCAAAAAGCTCGCGTAGGCGCGGGCGGTACTCTCAAAGTTGATGCCGCCGGACTCCCCCCTCGCCATTTATCTCGAACGGCTGGCAGGGCGTCGTCAGGATCTTCAGAAAGCCGAACAGGCCGCCGGACGTATCGCATGGCTGCGGCTCGCAGTGATGGCCGCGTTGGCGTGGGCCGTCTGGCAGACCATCCAGGGCCATTTTCCCCTGGTGGGTTTGTCTGTGCCAATCGCGGCATTCACCGCCTTGGTGGCCGGGCAATCCCGGATGACCGTCAAAACCGAGCGTTTCCGCCGTGCGATCCGGTTCCATGAGCGCGGCATTGCGCGGCTCGACCACAAGTGGCGTGGACAGGGATCATCGGGGGAGCGATTCGTAGACCCAAAGCATCCGTATACCGGAGATTTGGATATTTTTGGACGCGGCAGCCTGTTCGAGCTCCTGTCCACGGCCAGGACCCGCGGAGGCGAGGCCCGGCTGGCATCGTGGCTCTCGTCCGCCGCACCGGCCGACGTGATTCTGGAGCGCCACGCCGCAATCGACGAGCTTCGCGGCATGATCGACCTGCGTGAGGAGCTCGCCGTTGTGGCGGACGACTTCGGCGTCGCGACAGACCCCGAACGACTGGTCCGCTGGGCCGGGGAATCCGGGGGACCAGTAACGGGTGCGTTGCGTCCGGCGGCATTCCTGATGTCGCTGGTCTCCGGCAGCGTGCTTGGATGGCTGGCGAGCACCGGCTTCCTGGACATCAATGCCCGGATTGCAATGATTGCGGTCGGTTTCGCCGTTGGCGGTTTTGCATTGTGGCTGCGCCCGAAAATCCTGGATGTCCTGTATTCCGTGCATGAACCGGCCCGCGATCTGGACCTTCTGGCTGCGGTTCTTCGGGTTTTGGAGGCGCAAACGTTCCAATCGCCTTTGCTGGCCCGGGTCCATGACGGCCTGCGCACAAATGGGCACCCGGCATCGCGCCGAATCGCGCGGCTACGGCGGTGGATGGAATTGCTGGATTCCCGTGACAACGTGATCATTCGCGTTCTGGGACCAGTTGTGCTCTGGGGGACTCAGATCGGTCTCGCGCTGGAACAATGGCGGGCCGAAAATGGCAAGCTGGTCGCAAAGTGGCTGGACGCGGTGTCGGAGCTGGAGGCGTTATCCTCTCTGGCAGGATATGCATGGGAAAACCCCGCGGATCCGTTCCCGGAACTAGTCGAAGGCTCGGTGTTCGACGGAGAAGAGCTGGGCCACGCGCTACTGCCCGAAGAACGCTGCGTCCGCAACAGCGTGCACCTCGAAGCGCCCCTGCGGTTGCTGGTGGTCAGCGGCTCGAACATGTCGGGGAAAAGCACCCTTCTGCGTGCCACCGGCATGAATACGGTGCTCGCGTTGGCAGGTGCGCCGGTGCGTGCCAAGCGGCTGCGCCTATCGGTACTGGCACTGGGCGCCTCCATCCGCTCCACAGACTCGCTGGAGGAGGGCCATTCCCGTTTCATGGCCGAGATTTTGCGTCTGAAGCAGATTTTGGACCTCCCCACCCCGTCCCTCTATCTTCTGGACGAACTCCTGGCCGGAACCAATTCACACGACCGCGCCATCGGAGCCGAAGGGCTGGTGCGGGCGCTTCTGTCCCGCGGCGCGATCGGCATCACCACAACCCACGACCTGTCACTAGCCCGCGTCGCCGACGAACTTGGATCGCAAGCCGCCAACCGCCATTTTGAGGACCGGTTGGAATCCGGGCGGCTGGTGTTTGACTACAAAATGCGGGAAGGCGTGGTGACCCGCAGTAACGCGCTGGACTTGATGCGGTCGGTCGGATTGGACGTTTGATTCCCGGCGGCAAAATTCTGTTATACTGATCATTGAGGTCGAGCCATGCGGGTGGGCGAAAGCCCACTTTTTTATTGCAGTTCAGGCACTGTAACGGCAAACGGCACGGCACAACGGAAACATGAAACGCGGCGACATACTGGCGGCCATCGAAAACATCACCAGAAGTGTGACCGATGCGGCCGGTCTCGAGCTATTCGAGCTGGAACTGAAAGGATCCGGTAAAAACCAACTTCTGCGGATCATGATCGACAAGCCGGAAGGCGTGACCCACGGGGATTGCGAACATGTCTCGCGAAGCGTCAGCGAATTGCTTGATGCTGCCGATCCCATCCAGGGGGCCTACCAACTGGAAGTCAGTTCGCCCGGCATCGAGCGCCCGTTGCGCAATTCGCGCGATTGGGACAGGTTCCGTGGCAAGAAGGCACAAGTGGTTCTGAAGACACCCTTGGCCGACGACCCCAAGGGCCTCAAGGTCTTCGACGGAATCATCTCCGACGTGCAGGACGCCCCCGCACCTGAGCAGGGCTCCGCTACACTCCAGCTTACGGACGGCGCACTGGTGACCATTCCTTTGGAACAGGTCAGCCGCGCCAACCTGAAGTTCGAGTGGTAGTGTTCGGCACCTCCATCTCTCATCCCTATTTCGAGGCTTAATCAAGTGGACAGCATCTATCAGTCAATTGAAATTCTCAGCAAGGAGAAAGGCATCGACCCGCAGATCGTCCTGGACGCTGTGAAGGACGCAATGTTGATCGCCGCCCGGAAGCACTTCCGGACGACCGAGAACTACGATGCCGTCTTCGAGCGCACCGGCGGGATCAAGCTTTTCTCCGTCAAGACCGTTGTTGAGGCCGTTGCCGACGCGGGAATCGAAATCACGCTGGCCGAAGCTCGGCGCATCGACCCCAAGGTGGAAATCGGCGGCGAGGTCCGCATCCAGCGTCCGACCGACGCCCTCGGCCGCATTTCGGCCCAGACGGCCAAGCAGGTGATCTTCCAGAAGGTCCGCGAAGCGGAACGGGACACGATCTACCGCGAGTACGCGGACCGCATGGGCGAATTGGTGAACACCACGATCAAGCGCGTGGAAGGCTTGGACTTGGTGGTGGACCTGGGCAAGACCGAAGCCCGGCTTCCCAAGCGCGAGCAGTCCAGGCTCGAAAACTATAGCGTAGGCGACCGTGTGCGCTGCGTGTTGCGCGTGGTCGACAAATCGGCCAAGGGCCCGGGCGTGGTTGTTTCGCGCGCGGATGCGGAGCTGGTGAAGAGGCTTTTCGAACAGGAAGTCCCCGAAATCTACGACGGGACGGTTGTGATCCGCGGATGCGCCCGTGAAGCCGGCGAGCGCACCAAGATCGCCGTTTCCAGCCGCGACCGCGACGTGGACAGCGTGGGTGCCTGCGTTGGTATGAAGGGCATGCGTGTCCAGTCGATCATCCGCGAACTGCGCGGTGAGAAGATCGACATCATCGAATTCTCCGACGATCCGGTAGTCTTTGCCACGCACGCACTCAGCCCGGCGAAGATTTCCAAGGTGAACGTGCTGGATGCGGTCGACCGTCACATGGAAGTGATTGTTGACGACTCGCAATTGTCGCTCGCAATCGGCAAGCGCGGACAGAACGTCCGGTTGGCTGCCAAATTGCTGGGCTGGAAGATTGACATCAAGAGCGAGGAAGAGAAGCGGCAGGAAGCGCAAAACGCGTTGACCACCTTCTCGATGGGCGCTCCAATCGCGACGCTGATCGAATTTGGATTGGCGGACAGCACCGTGGACGCTCTGGTGAAGGCCGGGATCGGTTCGATTGAGAAGCTGGGCGGGATGACTCCGGAGGAATTGGAGTCGGTTCCTGGGATCGACGGCTATGCCGTTGGAAAGATCCAGCAGGCGATCAACGGCTACTATGGCCAGGATTATGCGCCGACCGAGCCCGAGGATGGATCGGAAGTCGACGTGGAAGCGGAACCAGCGGTCGACGACTCAGCCCCCGCGGCTGTGGAAGTTCCAGCAGGCGGCGAAACACCGGAAGCAGTTCCCGAGGCCTCTCTCGAGGAACAGCACCCGTCCAGCCGCGACGAAGCTGTTAGTTGAGCTTTTTAGGACCGGTCCGCGCGGCTCGGATGCTGATACCATGGTGGAATCGGCTGAATAGGCTGGACGCAAGATTGGGTGGAGTTGCCTCGGGCAAGTCCACCGATGCAGTAGCAAATGATGTAGTGGCAAATGTCGATTACTGCCCCGGTGCCGCCCAGCGGAGCCGGGGAGTGGGTAGGGAAACAACCTCTTGAACATTAGCAAGATCCGAATCAATGACTTGGCGCGGCAACTGGAAGTAAAGTCGCGGGAGGTCATCGACAAGCTGCACGAACTCGGGATCGCCGAGAAAGTGACGCACTCCAGCTCGATCGACGAGATCGGGGCGGAGCGTCTGCGCCGCTACTATGCGGGAGAAGACTATATGGCACCGGTCGTGGGTCCCTCCCGGCTGTCGATGTCGAGCTCGGACAGCTCCGACTCCGGACCCTATTCCGGAAATGATTCGTCCGACGATCATGGCGACGGTGGCGGCAACAGCCGAGCCGAGGCTCCAGCGCCGCCCGTCGTCCAGGCACCCGCCGTGATCAAAGCGGAGGAAAAGCCCAAGCCGATCGCGCCTCCGCTGGCTTCGCCCGTGCGGCCGATTCTGCCGCCACTGGCGAGTCGCCCCCCGATGCTACCAACGCAGCCAGTTGCGCGGACACCCATCGCGCCACCACTGGCGCCGTCCAAGGACGAAACAGCCAAGGCGGAGCAGTCGGCAAAGGACGAGGATGATCACCGTCCACGCGCGTTGCCCCTGCGGCCACCATTGATGGGACGCGGTACACCGATTCAACCGCCCATGGCGAATCGCCCCGTCGCGCCTCCGGTGGTGCCCGTTGCACCGGTAGTGTCAGCCCCGGCGGCAGTCCCGGCTACTCCAGTAGCCCCCGTGGCTGCCGAACCGGTAGCCACTCCTGCTGCGACTACACCCAGCGCGCCCACACCAAGCGCGCCTACACCAATCCCGCCCACGCCGAGTCCAGCCCAGCCTGCGCCAGCGGCACCCGCAACTCCGGCACCGGCCGCGCCCAGTGCCCCCGGCAGACCTATTCCATCACCAGCAAGGCCGATTCCAACCGGCGCAAACCGGCCGGGCCAAATTCTTTCGGGTCCCAGGCAGCCACTGCCGCCAAGCGCTCCGGGCCCCATGCCCGGACAGGCGCCGCCGCGCCCTCCAATGCCCAGCGTCCGCCCCGGCACACCGATCGCGCCGCGACCGCAGATCTCGCATGGACCAGGCCAAATACCGCGCCCTCCCCAAGGAGACCGCGCCGCCGGTGGCGGCCAGCGGCAACCGGGTCATCAGACAACCCAGCATCCAGCAACTTCCCAGCAAGCTGGCCACCAAGCCCAAAGCGGGACAGCACAAGGCGGAGCGCCGCAAGGTACAGGGCAAGCTGGCGCACCCCAAACTGTAGCGACCCAGCAGTCTAGCCCGCAGGGCAACCGGCCGATCGTCGGCCAACCCGCAGCCCGTCCGATAGTGCCTCCGCGCGCGGACATGCTCGCCAAGTTGGGCCAGCAGCCGCGTCCGCCGATGCCGGGACAGGCACCTCCCCGCCCCGCGCCGCCGGCACGTCCGGCGCAGCCTCGTCCGGGCCAACCGCTGTATCAGGGCCCCCCGCGCCCCGGCCAGCCTGCTGCGCCGCAATTCCGCAGCGGACCCGGTGCACCCGGTCCCGGCTTTGCGCGTCCCAGTTTCCCTGGTTCCGGTGGACCCGGCGGTCCCGGTCGTCCCGGTGGACCCCGTCCAATGCATCCGACCTCCCGTGGGGGTCCGCTCCTCGGGCCCGGCGCACCGCCACCGCCGCCGCAGGATGCCGCACGGCGCCCTGGCACCAACCGTGCGCGTCCGGCACAGGGTCGCCACAAGGAAGCCGAAGAGCGCGTATTGCGCCCGACGACGCGCCGCGATTTTGCCGCGCCGCCGCCCATCAACCGCGATATCACCATCTCGGAAGGCATCACCGTCAAGGAGCTGTCTGAAAAACTGGACGTCAAGGCGAATTTCGTGATCAAGAAGCTGGTCGACCGTGGCATCTTCGCCACGATCAACCAGAATATGGACGCGAAGTTGGCTACTGAGATCTCGCGTGAATTTGGCGCGTCCACCTCGACCGTTACTTACGAACAAGAGGCCATGGCCGATGTGGAGATCGCGGAGGAAGACAAGGACCTGACCCGTCGTCCGCCCGTGGTCACCATCATGGGCCACGTCGACCACGGTAAGACATCGCTGCTCGATTCGATCCGGACAGCCACTGTCGCGGCCCGCGAAGCTGGCGGCATCACACAGCACATTGGCGCGTACCACGTAGAGAAGAACGGCCAGAAGATCGTCTTCATCGATACCCCCGGCCACGAAGCGTTCACCCGCATGCGTGCCCGCGGTGCAAAAGTCACCGATATCGTGGTTCTGGTGGTTGCAGCCGACGACGGCGTCATGCCTCAGACGTTGGAAGCCATCGACCACGCAAAGGCCGCCAAGGTCCCGATCATTGTTGCCATCAACAAGATCGACAAGGCCGATGCACAGCCCGACCGGATCAAGCAACAGCTATCCGACCGTGGGTTGCTGGCCGAAGATTGGGGCGGCGACACCGTCATGGTCCCGGTTTCTGCCCGGACCAAACAAAATCTCGACCTGCTGCTGGAAATGATCCTCCTCGTGGCGGAAATTCAAGATCTAAAGGCGAATCCTGCGCGTCCCGCAATGGCGACGGTCTTGGAAGCAAAACTGGACCGCGGCAAGGGACCGGTTGCCACCCTGTTGGTGCGCAACGGCACGTTGCGGGTGGGCGACAACTTCATCTGCGGTGTTGTCTTCGGGCGTGTCCGTGCCATGATCGGCGACCGGGGCGACCAACTCCGCGAGGTGGGGCCGTCGATGCCGGTCGAAGTACTTGGTCTGGAACAGTTGCCGGAGGCCGGCGACAGCTTCCAAGTTGTTACGGATACCGCCAAGGCGAAGCAAATCGTCATGTACCGTGCCGAGAAGGAACGGACGGCTCAGCTGGCCAAGACCGGTCGGATATCCTTGGAGGAGTTCCACAAGAAGATGAAGGCTGGGGAGATCAAGGAACTCCCGATCATCCTCAAGGCCGACGTGGGCGGTTCCGCCGAAGTCCTCCGCGACACCTTGGAGAAGCTCTCCACCGACAAGGTTACGGTCCGAGTGCTGCGCGCCGGTGTCGGCTCGATCAACGAGTCGGACGTCGATCTCGCTATCGCGTCCGAAGCCATCATCATCGGCTTCAACGTTCGTCCGGAGCGGAACGCAACCGCCACCGCCGAGCGGGAACAAGTCGATATGCGCATGCATACGATCATCTACGAGGTGGTCGACGAAGTGAAGAAGGCGATGTTGGGCCTTCTGGCTCCGGTCTACAAGGAAGTGTTCCGCGGTCGGGCGGAAGTCCGGGAAGTGTTCAAAGTCTCCAAGGTCGGCTCGGTTGCCGGTTGCTTGGTTATCGAGGGTACGGTCCCGCGCGATGCCCGCGTCCGCTTGCTGCGCGACAACGTCAGTGTCCACGATGGCAAGATCAGTTCGCTACGCCGCTACAAGGACGACGCGAGCGAAGTCCGTGCCGGCGTCGAGTGCGGTATTACGATCGACAATTACAACGATCTCCGCATCGGCGACATCATAGAAGCATTCTCGCTTCAGAGGGTGGCGGTGGAGTCGGCTTAAGGGCCGACTCCTTCGCAAAATAGTCCTGACATGCCCGCCTTGGGTGTCCTCACGATGGAGCTGCGTATCGAACATGCGCAGTCCTTGAAGGACAAACGGCAGGTCGTGAAGAGCTTGAAGGACCGGCTGCGGCGCAGGTTCAACGTGTCCGTAGCCGAGATTGCCGACAGCGACATCCACAACAGTTCCGTGATAGCGGTGGCAGTGGTTTCGGCCAGCAGGGATTTCGCAGCCAAGGTCCTGGCCTCAGTCGACGAGGACGCGGCCGCGCAACTCGGGCCCATGCTGGTGCGTTGCGACATCGAGTGGATTTAGAGCGTATAGAATTAGGGTTGAGGACCTGCTATGGACGAGCATCGAAGCAGACGCGTATCCGAGGCTGTCCGGGAAGAGCTGACAGAGATTATCAGCTTTGAAATGGACGACCCCAGGGTGTTCGACGTCCAAGTGACCATGGCGGAGGTTGCCTCCGACATGCGGAACGCCACCATCAAGGTTGCCGTGGATCCCGGCAACGAGAAAAAGGCGATTGCAGCGTTGGACCACGCCAAAAGCTTTCTTAAGCATGAGTTGGCCTCCCGGCTGAACTTGCGGCGAGTTCCGGACCTTCATTTCAGTTTGGATGCGCACTCCGACGCCGACAGCCGGATTGACTTCCTGCTCCGCCGCGCGAAGCGAATGGAAGCCAAGGACAGCTAGAAGAATTCGTCGTGGCCTGCGTGAGAGAATTCCCGTAATGAAACACGGGATATTCCTCTTACTGCTAGCGTCCTTGCTTCCTGCCCAGGACTTTGAGGTACTCATCCGGGGCGGGTGGATCGTGGACGGGACAGGCAGCGCTGCTTTCCGAGGTGACTTGGCGTTGCGCGGCGGTCGCATTGCCACCGTGGGCACCCTGCCCCAGGCGAAAGCCAAACGCACCATTGACGCACGGGGCCTGGTGGTGGCACCTGGTTTCATCGACCTCCACAACCACTCCGACTTCACCTTGATCGCCGACGGCACTGCCCAAAGCATGGTCCGCCAGGGCGTGACCACTATGATCTTCGGTGAAGGCGGGTCAGCCGCACCGGTTGCCAAGGACCTCGCGGACGGCAAGAAGGGTTGGACCGACTTCCAGAGCTACTTCGCGCAGCTCATGAAACAGGGCATCTCCACCAATATCGGGACGTACGTCGGCTCCAGTCAGGTCTGGACCTACGTGCGCGGCGAGCGCCCCGGTCCGCCCACCCCCGCCGAGCTGTCGAAGATGCAGCAGGTTGTCCGGGAGGCGATGCAACAGGGCGCGCTCGGCGTCGCGAGTTCGTTGAGCGGACCGCCAGGTTCGTGGATCGACACTGCAACTTTGGTGGCGATGTGCAAGGCGGCGGCACCGTACGGCGGCATTTATTCCACACACATGCGCACCGAGGGAATCGGCGTCTTCGAATCGGTGGCTGAGGCAATCAGGATTGGCCGCGAAGCCGGCGTGCCGGTCGACATCATCCATCTCAAGCTTGCCGACAAGAAATTGTGGGGGCAGATGCCTGAATTGGTGTCGCTCATCCGTCAGGCTCGGGAGAACGGGCAGGACGTGACCGCCAATGTCTATCCCTACCGGGCGGGCCAGAACAATTTGGCTACGATCATTCCGCCATGGGCCCACGAGGGCGGTGCCAAGGCGCTGATTGGCCGGTTGCAGGATCCGGCATTGCGGAACAGGCTGAGGGACGAGATTGAGCATAGAATAGCGGCGGCGGCGTCTGGCGGGATCGCTTGGTACAACCACTACACGGCAACCGGTAGTTGGGAGGGGATGCTGCTGGTGTCGCTCTCCAATCCCGCATACAAGAAGTTCGAGGGCAAACGGATGAACGAAGTGATTGAAGCTCTGGGTGGCGACCCCTTGGATGTGCTCTTCAAGGTCCTGGTGGACAATGGCGGATCGATACCCACTGTCTACTTCCACCATGATGAGAACGACATGCGGTATGCGCTGGCACAGCCGTTCATTTCCATCGGCTCCGATGGAAGCGCTATCGCAGACACCGATTTATCAGGCGGGCAACCGCATCCAAGGTACTTCGGAACGTTTCCGCGTATCCTGGGGCGGTACGTTCGCGACGATAAAGTCCTGGGGCTGGAGGATGCCGTACGGAAGATGACGTCGGCCAACGCTTCCAAGCTTCGGCTGTGGGACCGGGGATTGTTGCGGCCGGGAATGGCGGCGGATGTCACGGTTTTTGATCCGAAAACAATCCTGGACCGGGCGACATATGAGAATCCCCGGCAATATGCGGTGGGGGTCGAGTACGTCCTGGTGAATGGGACCTTGGTGCTGGAAAACGGAAAGCACTCCGGCGCGAGGCCGGGACAGATACTTCGCCGGGTTGCACATTAGCCTGTTGTGCGGCATCGGCGCTAAAATGGCGGGATGGGAACCCGCAACTCACGTCGACGATTCTTGAAGGCGACGCCGGCCGTTCTTCTGGCGGCCGCCGCCGGTTGTGGCAAGTCCGGACCGTCGGCCGGGACACAACCTGCGGGCGCACCGCCGGCATTCGGCACAGCGCCGGAGGTGGGACCACCGATCACTCCAGCCACCTTGGCCGAAGCGGAAAAGTTGGTACAGTTTCCTCTCTCCCTATCTGAACGGGAGATCGCAGCCGACTCCTGGCGGCGTACAGTCGCGGCCGTTTACGAACGCCGTACCGGCCCCCGCAAGTTTGCACCTCCGACGGCGCTGGCACCAGCTACAAAGTGGGACCCGCTTTTGCCGGGCACTTCCGTTCCACAAGCCCCCGCCAGGTTCGTGCGCACACCCGGCTCCGTTCAACCAGTTCCGGCCGACGACGCGGACATTGCGTTCGCACCACTCACACAACTCTCGCGTTGGGTGGAATCCCGCCGACTCACCTCCGAACGTTTGACGAACATCTATTTGGAGCGCCTACAGCGCTTTGACCCGAAGCTCCGCTGCGTGATCACACTGACGCGGGACTTGGCCCTACAGCAGGCACGGCAGGCCGACAAGGAGATCGCTACCGGCCACTACAGGGGCCCCCTCCACGGAATCCCGTGGGGCGCGAAGGATTTGGTGGACACCGCCGGTGTCCCAACCACATATGGGGCTGAACCCTATCGGAACAGAATTCCGACAACGGATGCTGCGGTTGTGCGCCGTTTGCACGAGGCCGGTGCGGTCCTGGTGGCGAAGTTGAGTCTGGGGGCATTGGCGTTGAACGATGTCTGGTTCGGCGGCCAGACGATGAATCCGTGGTTGCTTGAGGAAGGCGCGTCGGGGTCCAGCGCCGGCCCGGGTGCTGCAACTGCTGCTGGGCTGGTTGGATTCTCGATAGGCAGCGAGACCGAGGGCAGCATTGTCAGCCCCAGCATGCGGTGCGGCGTGACGGGTTTGCGTCCAACCTTCGGCCGGGTCCCCAGGACTGGCGCGATGACTCTGTGCTGGTCCCTGGATAAGCTTGGACCCATGACGCGCGGCGTAGAGGATACGCTTCTGGTATTGCAGGCGCTATCGGGGCCGGATGCGGGCGACGTGTCCAGCGTCCCCGGCAGGTTGGATTTCGATGCCGCCGCACCGGTCAAAGGTCTGCGCGTGGGATATTTCCCGGGTTGGATGAAGGACAATCCGGCAACGGCGGTAGATCGGGCCGCATTGGAGCAAATTGGCAACCTCGGCATGGTGCCGGTGGAGGTCTCACTGCCCGACTGGCCCTACAACTCGCTCAACCTGATTCTTTTCGCCGAGGCTGCGGCGGCGTTCGAGGAACTTACGCTTGCCTGGGGATTGAAGGATCTCAAATCGCAGGTAGCGGATGCGTGGCCGAATCTATTCCGTCAGGCCCGGTTCTTGTCAGCGGTTGATTTCGTGCAAGCCGACCGGATGCGCCGGGCAGTGGCGCAGGAGATGGCCCGGATTTTCCAAGGGGTCGATCTGCTGCTGGTGCCCTCGCTGCGGGATGAGATTCTGACCATTACGAACTTTACTGGACATCCGTCATTGACACTACGGGCGGGATTTGTTGAGGTCTCAGAAGCCCGTAGCGACTGGGCACCCGACCCGGCTCGTCCACTACCCAAGTTCTCACCGGCCCGGAGGGTCCCCCACGGAGTGACGCTGATCGGGCGCTTGTTTGACGAGGGAATGATCGGGCGGGTTGGCGTGGCTTTGGAGCGGGCTTTCGGTGTGACCGGCGAGAGACCATCCGGATTTTAGAACGTGGGCCAGTGCGGGACCGGCCCCTTGCGATCCTATCCCGGTTATTCGGCGAGCGAGCGGTGCCGGACGTCGATGCCCTTGACGAGAAAAATCACGTCCTCGGCTACGTTGGTGGCGTGGTCGGCGATGCGCTCCAACCGGCGGGCAATCAAGATGTAGTCGAGTGCACGCTCCACCATCACCGGGTCCAACTTCATCACTTCGATCATCTGGCGGGTGATTGAATTGCGCAGCTTGTCCACCGCATCGTCGGCGGCCAACACTGTACGTGCGAGTTGGGCGTCGCGCTTTACGAAGGCGTCCAAACTGGTCAAAACCATGGATTCAACCAGGTTGCCGATCTCGGTGAAGCCCACCTCCAACGGTAGCTCCGGCTGGCGCATGGCGGCAAGCGACCGCTCGACGATGCCGACGGCCATGTCGCCCATGCGCTCCAGATCCGTGTTGATCTTGATCGCAGCCACCACGAAGCGCATGTCGCTGGCGACGGGGGTTTGGCGCGCGATCAGCGTCGTGGCCAAGTCATCGATCTGCATCTCCAATTGGTTGATGCGCGATTCGTCCCGCAGGACCTGGTGGGCATAGTCCTCGTTCTTTTCAACAAGGGACATCACGCTCCGGTGGATCGATTGGGCCACCAACGCGCCCATTTCCTGAAGCGTTTCGTTGAGCGTATTCAGCTCTTCTTGCATTAGCAGCATGGTTGTGTGGTCTCCCGGCGGTAAGACGTCAAGGTCTGGGTTCGGAGCAGGAGCAGCGGTCTAACCGAAACGGCCCGTGATGTAGTCTTCCGTTTCCTTCTTGGCAGGGTTCTTGAAGATTACCTCGGTCTTATCGTGCTCGATGAGCTTGCCCAGGAGGAAGAAACCGGTGGTATCCGCCACGCGCGCGGCCTGTTGCATGTTGTGGGTCACGATTACGATCGTGCACTGAGACTTGATCTGGATGAGAAGATCTTCAATCTTGGAGGTCGCGATGGGATCGAGGGCGGAGCAGGGTTCGTCGAGGAGGAGAACTTCTGGATCGACAGCCAAGGCCCGGGCAATGCAGAGGCGCTGCTGCTGGCCGCCGGACATGGCGTAGGCCGTTTCGTGCAGCTTGTCCTTTGTTTCTTCACAAAGTGCGGCGCGGCGGAGGCTCGTTTCCACGATTTCGGCAGCGTTACG